>CASDUP010000036.1 GCA_949283955.1 uncultured Verrucomicrobiota bacterium
GTATTTCACGGCAAAATAATCGACTCCAATGGTGAAGAGCCGGGCGGAAATGCAACATATCCGTTTACAGAAAGTGATATTGATAAACTGAATGCGATTGTACCGCTCCAAGCGGCTTACAATGCAGTTTATTCTACAGACCAAGCGGATGAAGGAGAGGAGGCTCAAAATGTATAGCGCGGAAGATATTACGCGAATTTGCGCAAATATAAAGGAGCTTGGTCTAAACGCTCCCGTTGAAATGATGGAAGCTCCTGCGTCGGAACTTATGCAAATTTGTAATGGAATCGGGTGCGAACATGTTCCGTCCGCACTTCGCAAAATTTTAAACAAAGTGCTAAATTTTGCCGAATGTTCAGCCGCGATTCATGACTGGAGATATGCCCACAGCGACGGTACTTCAAAAAGTCGCGAAGCCGCAGACAAGGAATTCAGATCCAACATGTTAGATGAGATTTCAAACAAGGAACACTGGTTCAAGTGGCTGAAGGAATGGAGCGCGCTTCGGGCATACTACGCGGTAAGAGACTGTGGATATGCCGACTGGTGCATTGCGTTTACGGAGTCGAAATTGAAGGAGACTAAATAATGGACACGATCATTCAATCGTTATGGGATTCGGGAGCTTTAGGCGGGATATTTACCGCGCTTATCACGTTTTTAGGTCAGCTTTCCGCTCTCAATTCGCAGAAGTTTAGTACGGTATTGGAAGCTTTGCAGAAACAGCAAACGGCGGACAGTGCAGTACACGACGCGGCGATAGCGCGTACAAAAGACGACGGAGGAACATGGCTTAGGCGGGCGATGTATTTTACCGCCGTGTTCGCGCTGCTCGTGTGCCCTTTCATATTTGCATGGACTACTATTCCCGTGGCCGTTGAAACAGTTGAGCAAAGCGGAGGCTGGCTATGGGGACTCATCCCGGAAAAGGAAACCTTCGCTGTTTCCTACGTAAATGGATTCTACCTTGCCGACGTGTGGAAGGAACTCATGGCAAATTTAATCTCCGCCTACATAGGAGCCGGAATTACAAGAAAAGCGTTTAAACTCGGAAAATGATGGAACCAAAATTTAAATTAGACTTGCAAGGTTTGATTCGAACGGCCTCAGTGATAGCAACAGTCATTGGAGTTTATTATCTCGACAGGAGCTCGATTATGCAGTCAGTCGAAGTCAACGCGCGAGAAATATCCGTTCTAAAAACCGAAGTGAAAAAACAAAAGCATCTCACGCTCGACGAGTTAGATGATAGATATGTGTCCCGCCGCGAATGGGACAGCAATCACCGCTCATTAAAAGAGGACGTGCAGTATTTGCGCAACAAAATCGACGCCATTTATGACAAAGTTTCGGGAGGTTTTAGAAAATGACGCTCACTGACTTAGCAAATTTGGCGCTCGAAGATATTGGAGCGAGGGCGATCGGAAACATTGACGGAGACGAAGTCAACGCGCGCAAAATTAAGCGCAGATTGCCAAACACGATTGTTGAAATTTGCTCACTCAGAGATTGGTCGTGTTTGGTTAAGACAATGAAATTGTCCCGCGTAGATGAAGAAAGAACGATCGAAGGATTTTATAAATTCAATGCTCCACGCGGGCTTTTGAAGATAATTGAACCAAAGATGTGCCGTTTAGAAAGCGATGTTGTTTTGTCTCCATTTAAAGATCTTACAATTAAGGCTACAACACTCGAAGAAAATCCTGATTATTGGGATTCAAATTTGACTGGAGCAATATTGGCTAAATTGAAATCCGACATTGCATTCATGATTTTAGGAGATGCAAATTTGGCGCTTCAAATAAAACAACTTGCAGAACTAGAGATCCAGCGCTTCATAAAAAACGACATATACCGGTCGCGAGGGAAACGGGCTAAAGCACCGCTTCTGCCGCCGGGATACTTTGTGGTGTAGGCCTAATATTAAAGTATTTTTTTGCGGCTTCCTCTGAAACGAGTCCCGCAAGATAGGTCTGCCATAGCATTGCTGATGATGTGTGCCTCATAAGCAACTGTGTGCGTGCGGCGTCTCTAAACAATGACAAGTGGTATGTCGCAAATGAATGGCGAAGCGCATTTTGAGGAAAATCCAAATCTTTTTTTGCATTTTTTGCATATATATCTGGGTTTGCGAGCTTCCAAGAATCATTTATCGGGTATGCGGACAGCCAATCCCAAAGGTTATCAGGCATGCTTGTTTGAAGCCAATTCTGGTGCGTTTTTGAATCCTTAAATGGCAATATGATTTCTTTTCGATTGTAATTAAAAGATTCTTTGTTTAACCGCTGGGCCTCGGACAATCTTATCCCCCCGAATGCGACAAGTGCGTAAATTCCGACTATATTGGGATATTTGGATTCAAGCCGCTTGAAAAATATTGCGATTTTATCCGGAGACGGGACTTTAATTTCTGTCCGCTGAAGTTTGGGTATTTCAGTTTTATGTATTTTTTCAAATGGGTTTGCGCAATAAGACTTGGTTGTTGCAAAGTCAAAGAATTCGCGGAGTGTTCCGAAGTAATGCCTTTGTGTTTTTGTTGCTTGGGATATAGACTTGCACCATTTCACAATTTCCGACGGGGTCACATTGTTCCAATCTGAAAAAGACTTAGAAAATTTATAAAGCTGGTTTTTTATGTCGGCGAAATAATGAGCAGACACTATTCCGTCCTTAAGATTTAGAAATTCATTTATTGCATCATTTAGAGACACATTGGCAATTATGCGGTTTTTTGAGTAGTATTTGACGCAATCAAGCAAAGAGACATTGTGCGGCAATGCCGCTATTGCGCTTCTTATATCGGAGATTTGCGCAAGAGACATCAAAGAAAAATCGGAGAGATTCTTGTCGATGCTCTTTTTATAATTGGAGAGCCATTCATGAGCTTCAGTTTTTAAATTAAAATATTTTTTTTTGCGTTTTTTGTTTTGGAGAGTGATGCAGACGAGATATTTTTTTTGTCCTCGAACGGTTGTAAGGCAAATATTTCGTTCATTTACTTTTCTAATTTTAGCCATATGAAAGATTGTAGAACACTGTGGAACATTTTTACAAGCACAAAGAAGCACAAAAAAGAAACATAGAGAAGCAATAGAAGTGTGGTATATATTCGCCGGATCCTTTATTTTAGGCATAAAAGAAGCCGCAATCCCTTTTGGATAGCGGCTTTGTAAAAAGAGGCGTGGGTCGGAATCGAACCGACGATGAAGCTTTTGCAGAGCCTTGCCTTACCACTTGGCTACCACGCCGAATTAAAGGTTCCATTAGAGATAAACATTCTCCCGCGCGCAAGCATTTTTTTCACTCCGAGCGATTTTGTCCGCTCTCGAAAATTTTTCAAAAAATATTTTCAATTCAGAGTACTATCGAAATCTTTCCATACTGGATCGAGACCCCGCTCCCTTAGCGCTGAAGCAAACTCCGCCGGAGTGCGCGAATCGTCTATCATAAACTGCTCTCCGCTCTCTGCCCTGTCGGCGTATCCACCGGGGTGCGTGCTGCTGAATGCGCTCATCTGGGTCACCCCCAATCCCATAAGCCCGTCCCTGAGCGAACGGCTCTCCCTAGTGGACACAACTATCGCAAGCCTGCTCAAAAACATTCTGAGAGCGCAAACCGTTAAAACGATTTGCCTATCGTCCGGAATATTTTCGGCCTTTGGAATGTACCCGCTCGCGGCGGGTCTCATGCGGGGAAGGCTTATAGAAATTTGGCTCCTCCAAAATTTTTTCGTCAAAAATTTTGCGTGCAACGCCACCGCCAATATTTCGTACCTCCACTTGTTCACTCCAAGAAGCGGTCCGAGCCCTAGCTTTCTCATTCCTGCCGTCCCACCCCGCTCCGGAGTTGCCAGCCTCCATTCGAAGTTTCTCTTGGGGCCTGACGGATGCAAGGTGGGATAGACTATTTCGTCGTAGGTCTCCTGGAACACCGTCAGACCCTCGCAGCCGCTCCCGACGTATCTCGAATAGTCCTCGACCGAAGACGGAGCAATTTCTATAGATACCGACGGCATCTTTTTTCTCGCTATCTTCACGCACTCATCGACGTATCCCGAAGAGACCAGCTTCGGGTTCTCGGCTGCCACAAGCAGAACGTTTCTAAATCCCAGATCGTATATCGCGCCTATCTCCCTCTCGACCTCTTCGAGAGTCAGCGTCTTTCTTTCTATCGAACTCCTCCTTGCAAAGCCGCAATACACGCAATTATTGACGCATTCGTTGCTGACGTAAAGCGGGGCGAAGAGCCGCATGGCTCTCCCGAAATACCTGCGGGTTCTTTCTGCGGATATGTTCGCCATAGGTTCCAGATACTTCTCCGCCGAAGGCGATATCAAAGCCGCAAAATCCTCGAGGGAAACCGCCTCCCCCCTCGAAACAACCCTCTCGACGTCCGACTTCGGAGCGTTGTCGGCATATTCAGCAAGCTCCTTCAAACCGGACGACCTAAGTTCGTCAAGAAAATGTTCCTTCATAATTAAATCTCCAAGGCTCCCGCCGCGCAAGCTGCTGGGAAAAAGAATCGCGCTAAGAATCAAGCATTCAAAAATCCCGTGAGGGGACTCGTCGGGGAGGCCGACAGTTTGGACGTCGCTCCGCGCGCTCCGGCTTCGTATGCCGCCCTTCCCGCATCGACCGCAGCCCGAAACGCTTTCGCCATTTTAACGGGATCCCTTGCGGACGCTATCGCCGTATTCACCATCACGGCATCCGCTCCCAGCTCCATCGACTCTGCCGCATGGGACGGCATTCCAAGACCCGCGTCCACCACCACGGGCAGACTCGCCATTTCTATTATTATGGAAATCTGGGCCCGAGTATCCAATCCCCTGTTGGATCCTATCAGAGATCCAAGAGGCATAAGCGCCGCAGCTCCCGCGTCCTGCAACCTCATAGCAAGAGCCGGATCCGCGTTCATGTAGGGCATCACAAAGAATCCCTCGTTTGCGAGAATTTCAGTGGCGCGCAAGGTCTCTATTGGATCGGGCAATAGGTAGTTTGGATCGGGATGAACCTCCAATTTGACGAATTTTCCGAATCCAGCCGCCTCGCCCATTCTCGCCATTCTAACGGCCTCGTCGGCGTTCATTGCTCCCGACGTGTTGGGCAAAATCATGTATTTTTTAGGATCCAGGTCGTCCAATATGTCGCTGCCCTTCTCCGAGGGATCAAAATCCACCCTCTTTAGCGCGACAGTCACTATCGACGCTCCGCTTTCCTCCGCCGCCTCCGCCATCACTTTGTGCGACGAAAACTTCCCGGTTCCAAGAAACAGCCGCGACGAAAATTCGCGGCCCCCTATTGTGAGTCTGTCATTCATTTGTCCCGGGGATTAACACACCAGACCCGCTCAAAATCAAGGAATTTTTTATCGGCTCCCGGTCTATCCCTTGAACGGACTGACGCTTATTTCTATGCGCGCGGAATCTGAAGATCTCGGCCCGAATTTCTTTTCTATTTCCTCGAGCAATCCCGAAGCGTTCGCTCCTTTTTCCGAGTCTGTTTTAATCACAAACGGAGAAAGCGTGCCCATGTTAAAAATCGAACTTTTGGAAATTGCGTCTTCCAAGCTCCCGGACTCCTCCGACCCTCCCCTGGCAAACTGCACGCAGTATTTTTTCCCGAAGGGAATATCCGCCTTTATCTCCCGCTCGAAGAACTCTATCCTTGGAAATTTGGATATTTTTCCCCCCGACGGAACTTTGTCTCCGTCGGCGTAAAACCAATACTTAATCCGAGAATAGGCGAGTATCCCGCTTATAGTCACCCCTTGGGGAAAGCTTCCTGACATTTCTAACTCGCAATATGAACCCAATTCTATCCTGTCGAAATCCACTCCGCTTTTCGGGGCGTTTTTAAGGATTTTCGCCACCTCCGGATCGACGTCCTCTATGTTGTACATAGCCTTGTATTTTGCTATGGCCTCCGACATTTTTTGCGGATTTCCCCTGTAAGAGTTTATTATTTTCTCCAAAATGGCCTTTTGCTCGACCATCTTCTCGAATTTCAAATGGGAAGAATCTATCTCTATCCTCTTGGAATCCATCTCCATGGACAGCGACTTCAAAAGTTCGTTGGCAGTCTGAAGCGGAGTGGCGGTCTTCGTCTTGTCGGGATCTTTCTTTTGGTTCTTTTTGCGAAGAGTTGAATGGGAATTCTCAAAACCGTCCGTCAAATATTTTTTTGCGAGGATTCTCGATTCGAATCCTTTTTTTATTTTTTCCCCCTCGGATATAAGGAAGGAATACCTGTCCTCCAACTTGGAACCGACGTATGTGTCCACCCGGACAACGTATTTTTGTTGGGCAACGGCAAAAACTACCGCACCAAAAGCGACAACCAGCGATAAGCCCGCCCGCCTTGCGTTTGGCAATTTAAAGTGTTTCATCATGTGTCTCAAAATTTCAGACAAATATTGGAACAGCTTTTTTTGTCAAGAGTTCAAAAATATTTCGAGTTCGAAAAATCCCGTCCGCATAACCTGAATAGGCTCCATTTCCGCTTAAAAACCGTATTGCAACCGAAACCCGCGAAAACAAAAGATTGGAAAGCTCAAAAAATAATTTGACAAGGCCTCGGTGCTCGTATTCCATTTTTCCTTTAATTTTTCAAAACACAGGTAATATGGCATTAAAAATCAGACTACAGAGGTTCGGAGCTCCGCACCACCCCGAGTACCGCGTCGTCGTGACGGAAAGCACAAGGTCGCGCGACGGTAAGTTCGTGGAAAATTTGGGACACTACAAGGTTTCCCCCCGCGGCAAAGACGTCGAGATGAACGTAAATCTCGACCGCTTGAACTACTGGCTCGGAGTCGGCGCGCAACCAACCGATACGGTTAGGAGCATCATAAAGAAGACCAAAGCCGCCGCAAAGTCGGAATAGTTCGTCCCTTGCCCGAATTCGAGGCGGCAAGTAGTCCGCCCTTGAGCCGCAAGGAGCGGCTTGCACAGTATTATATCGACCCGCCGTATTTTTTTCGTCGGGTCTTTTTTTTAGAACCGCAAACCCGCAAGTAATGAGCCACGCGATGAGAATAGATTTTTTGACGCTTTTCCCGAACATGCTTTCGGGGTTTGTCAACGAAAGCATGCTCGCGCGGGCCCAAAAGGCTGGAATAATAGAAATCGGAATACACAACATCCGCGACTGGGCTGCCGACAAGCACCATACCACCGACGACAGACCGTTCGGAGGAGGTCCCGGAATGGTAATGAAGCCTGAGCCGGTCTTTGCAGCAATGGAGCAGCTTCAAACTCCGGATTGCGTGAGAATTTACATGTGTCCCGACGGCGAAAGACTGTCCCCAAAAATGGCTTCGGAACTTTCGAAAAAACGTCATTTGATATTGCTGAGCGGCCACTACGAGGGCATAGACCAGCGAATACGGGATAGAATAATAGACATGGAAGTTTCCATAGGCGACTACGTTCTGACAAATGGAACGCTTCCGGCAGCAGTTCTAGCCGATTGCGTAGCTCGGTACGTGCCCGGAGTTTTGGGCGAAGAAAATTCCTTGACGACCGACTCGTTTAACGACAGTATGCTCTCTTTTCCACAATACACGCGTCCGCCCATATTCAGGGATATGGCTGTTCCCGAAGTTTTGCTTTCGGGAAATCACGCTCAGATAGCGCGCTGGAGGCGGGAAAGACAAATGGAAAAAACAAAAAAACTGAGACAGGACATTTTAGAATCAAAGGACAGACAATGAATCAGCAACTCCTTAACGAACTAACGAAAGACCAGCTCAAAGGCAGCGACACGTTGGCAAACTTCAAAGTTGGAGACGGCGTTCGCGTCCACACCAAAGTGCGCGAGGGCGACAAAGAGCGCATTCAGGTTTTCGCGGGCATAGTAATAGCCAGAAAGGGCAGCGGAATACACGAAACATTCACGGTTCGCCGCATATCTTACGGCGAGGGCGTGGAGAGGGTGTTCCCCTTGAATTCCCCCAATATCGCGAAGGTGGAAGTGGACAGGCAGTCCGTTCCGATGCGCGCCAAGCTGTACTACATACGCGACAGAGTCGGCAAGGACGCCTCCAAGGTCAAGGAGCAGAAATTCTAATAGACTCGCAGCGTATGAATGGAAAAAGCGGCGAATATTGTTCGCCGCTTTTTTGTTTGGGCACATACGGGATTCTTTTGCCCCGAATAATTCCTACTGATATATCCCAAAAAAAGTCTGTATAAAAATTCCATTTCCAAGACAGAATTCCGAACAAAAAAGGCACGGGCATCAACTCACTCCTTCCCGCAAAAACCCTATTTGCCAAGCGGAAACTTACGGAAAATTTTTGCAAGCCGAACTTGCCGCGTAAAATTTCTTTCAAGAAAAAATCCAAACAAAAAAGCGCCCCCTGATTCGGGGGCGCCTTTTTGTTTTATGCAAAAAACTTATTCCTCAAGTTTCGACTGAAGAATGTTCGCCGAACCGCCGCGTATAGCCTGCGCAATATTGTAGGTAGTCTGCGTTTCGTCGTAAAGGGTCAAGACACCCTTGTTCGGATTGTTTTCGTCGCGGAGGGACGCCCACCAAAGAACGTGTCCGTCAACATACGCTATGTGTCCTCCGTCGCGCCCAAACACTCCGAAATCCTTGTCCCAATCCCCGGAAGGCCTCAGACCGCGGGTCCAGAGAAGAGGAGTGTTTCCGGGAGCGCTCGCCAATGTCTTGTTGGCAACCGCCCAGCTGAGAACAAACTGCTTAAATTCAGGATTCGTCTGCCAGTTGTTGCCGACTCTGTTCGACACGGTGGCAGGCATGGAAGCTCCAGATCCTATCCTTTCCTGGGTGAACGGATCAAAGTCGAGTATCCATATTGAAGGATCGTTCAAGCCTTCGTGCTCGGCGAGAACGGCGGCCCACTCGTAAATGTCGCTTCCCACGACTGTGCGAGTGCGCGAACCTGTCTTGGAGTACGAGAACCATATTTTTGCTATGTTGCTCGCGTTGTTCATGGACTTCATCTTGTCCCCTGCTCCGGTGGCCCTACCTATGGCAGGGTAAATGAGCCCGGCGAGAACTCCGATGATGGCTATGACAATGAGAAGTTCGACTAGAGTGAACGCTCTTGATATCATTCTTTTTTTCATAAGCAGTATGTGTCTTCGGTTAAATTTGCAGTGTTTCTTTTCTGCTCTCCGTTTGTTTCTACGAATAATCATCTAAAGATGCGCTTTATGCAAGTCTTTTTTTAGAAGTTTGCCCGGAGTTTTGGGATAAACCAAAAAAAACAACCATTTTGGTGTTTCGAAAAAACTCGGAGCTTTTTGAATTTTCCAGGCATGAGGCGCGGCGTCATTTCATTTTTTGGCGATTCGAAAGCATATTTTGCCGATTATGCGTTGACAAACCCGCGATAGTTGTGTTCGAAATAGCATCTGAATTTTGAGGAGGAGTAATTTTTCCACGGAGAGTTCGACGAACAAAAAGTTTTTAGAAATTCTGGACCGCAAAGTGATCGACATCTCCGCGCCGCGAGTGTTCGGAGCCGGCATTGGATAGGCAGATAAAAAATGGCGCGCGAAAGTTGGAACAAAAACCGAATAGGTCGGGTAAATAAGTACTGGATAAAAAATTTATTTAAAACAAAACTTTCCCTACGGGAAGCCGAGTTTTAGTAAGACAACAAGAAAAAAGGATAACCAAATGGAAATATTCGTGGGCAATCTGCCCTTTAGTACGACCGAGCAGGAAGTAAGAGAAGCGTTCGCTCCCCATGGCGAAGTAGCCAGCGTGAAGATATTGACCGATAAATTCACGGGCAGGTCGCGCGGTATGGGGTTCGTGGTAATGGACAACGAGGACCAGGCGAAGGCAGCCATAGCGGCCCTCAACGGAACGGAGCTTGGCGGAAGGGCTCTGAGAGTCGACGTGTCCAGGCCGAGGGAACCTCGAAACAACGGAGGCGGATTCAAGCCCCGCGGAAGGTTCAAGCCGCGCAGGTTTAGAGAAAACGACGAAAATTCCAAAGAGCAATAAATTTAATAAAAGGCCCCGATAGAGATGTCGGGGCCTTTTAGCGGCTGGATCTTGCGCGGAACTTAATTTATAGTGTCTTGGAGTATTTCACTCCAGGCAGGGACAGCCTTCCGTCAAAGAGCATCGCTATATTTCTCAGGAAGAGCCTACCCGTCGGGGTGACTGAAAATCCTCCCTCTCTAAGGGAAACGAGACCGTCCTCCTCGAAGCTTTTAAGTTTTTCCAACGCGCCGGAAAACACGCTTTTAAAATCCACTCCGTAATTTTCGTACGACACTTTCGTGGAGCACATCACGTCCATTATTACGGCGCGGCGCAGGAGATCGTCGTCGTTTAGTATTATTCCCCTTTCCAGGGGAAGTTCCCCTCTGGAAATGCTCCCGAAGTACGAGGTGGTATCTTTGAAATTTTGCCTGTACGAAACCCGGGTATCGGATATGGACGTCAATCCGAGAGCGAAGGTATCGAGCCCGGCGTGCGTGGTGTAGCCTTGAAAGTTTCTGTGGAGGGAACCCCCGCGCCTGGCCTCTATAAGAGGATCCCCCTTCAGCGCGAAATGGTCTAGCCCTATGAATTCATAGCCCAAATTTTCCAGAAACAATTTCGACTCTAAAAATATCTCCACCCTTTCGTCCGAAGAGGGAAATCCGAATTTTTCCAATCCCTTCTGGGCCGCTTTTATCCACGGAACGTGGGCGTATCCGAAAAGCGATATTCTGGTGGGAGAGAGTTCTTTCACATGCTCCAAAGACGCGGCAAAGCTATCCTTTGTTTGCAGTGGAAGTCCGTAAATCAAATCGGCGTTTATTTTGTCGACTCCTGAGCTTCTCAGCCATTCGGCGCATTCAAAATTTTTTTCCGGAGGCTGGATTCTTCCTATCGCCTTTTGGACTTTGGAATCCACGTCTTGGATTCCAAGCGAAGCCCTGTTCATTCCGATCTTGGCAAATGCCTTTACCTTGTCTGGAGTGAGGGTTCGAGGATCCAATTCCACCGAAAATTCGAAGTTGGAATCGGAGTCCTGAAGCTCGAAGAACTCGTCGAAAATTCCCCTTACTTTGATTATCTGCTCCGGGGACAAAAAGTTTGGAGTTCCCCCGCCCATGTGGACTTGAAAAACCTTCCTCTTAGAAAGTCCTTTTTTTCTCCACAATTCCAATTCCGCCCGAACAAAATCCAAGTACTCGTCGCATTTTTTTTCGTCGGAACAAACGCTCGTTGAACAGCCGCAAAATTTGCATATCGACCTGCAAAACGGAATGTGGATATACAGCGACAAATCCGATTTCCCAGAAACTGCCAATTCGACGAGCTTTTCCTTATCTACTGACGCAGAGAAATGCGGCGCGGTAGGATAGGAGGTGTATCTTGGACCGTTCGACGAGTATTTTGCTATTAAATCCTTTAGATATTTCATCTGGACTTCCGAAATGTTTTTACAGCCTCGCACATCGCTTCTACATTTTCAAGCTTGGCGTCGGGCCTTATTCCGTGGCCCAGATTAAATATGTGCCCACTTCCCACTCCCGCCACGATTTCCGACGTTTTTCGAAATGTTTCGCTGGGTGAATCCGACGACAAGCTCGACGGATCCAAATTTCCCTGCAAAACGTATCCGTATTTAGAAGACAAACTTGGCAGGTTCGCGGATGAATCCAGCGAATACGCGTCGGCTCCCACAGAGAATATATCTTCGAAGTTGCTCCCCGGAGCAAAAAGTATGGACTTTACCCCGCTTCTTCCCGCCTCCGACAACAATTCCGATATATACGCTCCCGAATCTACTCGGTAGTTTTCCGCAAGAGCCGCGTTCGAGTCGAAAATTTGAAATCCGTCTATTCCGCACTCCGATTGCATTTTCATATATTCCGCCGAAGCCTTAGTCAGAACCTCCATCAGAGGTTTGAACAGGCCGCTTTTCACAAACTCCAAAAATTTTTCAAAGTTCCCTCCCCCTCCCGACACCATGTAAGAAGCCAACGTAAAGGGAGACGCGCAAAAGCCCAACAAAGCCCTGTCCGGCAACTCTCTCCTCAATATTGAAAGAGCCTCCGCAACGTACGACAATTTCTCCCTCACCCTCGAAGGAACTATGCTTTCCACGTCCTTTTCGTCCCGAACCGTCCTCAGCAATTCTATTCCTCCTCCCTCCTTGAATCGATAGGGAAATCCGAGTGCCTCCGCTAGGGCAAGAATATCGCAGAACAATATCGCGCAATCGAATCCGAACCTTCGAATGGGCTGGATAGTGGCCTCCGCGACAAGTTCGGGAGTATGGACTATTCCGAGAAATCCGTTCTTCTCTTTTAGCTCCCTGTATTCCGGAAGGTATCTTCCAGCCTGCCTCATAACCCAAAACGGAGGCCTGTCCAAGTCCGCGCGCTCAAACGCTGAAAAAAATCTCTCTCTTGAATTCATCTGTCTCCTCCCCTTCCAAACAGCACTTTTTTCAAATCTTTAAACTGGGAAAAATCCAATATTTTAAGCGCCGCAAAGTACGCAGCGCATGATACCGGAATTGCTACCGAACAAACCGCAACAGCCGAGATTCTCCCGTCGAATCCCCCCGACAATTCCCCCACCGCAAACTTTAGGGCAAAAGTTATTGCCGACATCGCGGCAGTCGCTAAGGCAATTTTTAATATATCCGTCCTTATTCTTCCGAAGTCGAAGCTCCTTCTAAACGCCCATATTAGAAATCCCGCCTGGACCGCCCCCGACACGGAATTTGCCGCCGCCAGTCCCGCCGCGCCAAAGGGACCCATAAAAGCAAGCGACAAAACCACGTTTAAAACGAGGGATATAATCGAAGCCTTCACGGGAGTTTTAGTGTTTTTTCCGGAATGAAATCCCCTCGTGGCAAAAATCGAGAGGGCAAAAAACGGCAGCCCCGCCACTCCCGCCACCATTACAGGCACGCACAAGTCCACATCCGCCGCCCCGAATACTCCGTACATAAAAAGCATCGACAAAATATCGTTCGAGAGTATCGCCAATCCCGCCGCCGCCGGAAGCGCCACGCACATGGTCATGGTAAGTCCCCTTCCGTATTCCCTCGCGTATCCCTCCGAATCCCTCCTCGAACTCAAAAGCGACAGTTTCGGAAAATACACCGTAGCCAGAGTCACGGCAAAAAGCCCCAAGGGAAGCTCGAGCAGCCTTCCCGATATGTATAGGGCAGGCACCGCGGCATCATTTAGGAACATTGCAATCGCCTTAGAGGTAAACACGTTTATTTGAACAACTGCCGCTCCCAGCATGGCCGGAACAAACAGCGAATACAATTCCGACAACGAATCGCATTTTCCGAAATCGGGGGAAAACCTCCAGCCCATTCCCCACAACTTCCACGCGGGAATTCCGAGCTGGAACATTCCGCCGACCAGCCAGCCCCCGCACATGCAGTAGGCTATTTTTTCCGGATCGGATCCAAAAATAGACACTCCCACAAACAGGAAAGCTATTATAGCCACATTTAAAATCGCCGGCCCTATCGAAGGAGCACCGAAAGAGCCTAAAACGTTCAAAGCGCCCGAAAAAACCGCCGCCAAGCATATTAGCAACATGTACGGCATCAAAATTGCTGCGTAGTAAGAGCCCAGAACAAAGCGCTCCTGGCTGGCGAATATTTCCCCGGATCCGATAGAAAGAACGGAGCCCAAAACTGAAAGGACGAGCAGCCACAGAAAAACCCTGCTCAGCAACCTATTCAAAAATGCGAATGCCTCTTTTTTGTCGCCGCGTTTTAGCGACTGGGAAAATACCGGTATGAGAGCCGAAGTAAGAGCGCCCTCCCCCAATAGCCTTCTCATCAGATTCGGGACGGTAAACGCTATGGTGTAGGCCGCGCTCACGGCTCCTATTCCCATATACGCCATGGTTGCGGAGTCGCGAACAAGCCCCAACACTCTCGACCCGAGAGTCGCGAACGCCACTTTGGCCACGTCCTTTATGGATTTCGTCATTCCCGTAAAATGAACATTCAGGCCCGCCGCTTGGCGAGCATTTTTTCTATTTTTAGCCGCTTTTTCCCAAAGGGCAACAGGAAGTTCGCTCCGAAAGCCCCGGGAAAACTTCGCTCACGGCAAATGGGCAAAATCTCGCTCTCTGAGAATGGGTAAAATTTCTTGCGCATACTGTTCTTTTTTCATCTAATTCCGGCTCGTTTAAATTTTTGCGACGAGGTTAAAACACAAGGAGAATCTGAAATGATCGGAGAAAAAATCGTAATTGAAAACGGAAAACTGCAAGTTCCCGAATCGCCCGTGATACCATTCATAGAGGGAGACGGAACTGGCCCCGACATTTGGAGAGCCTCCAAGAGAGTTTTCGACGCCGCAGTCGAAAAGGCCTACGGAGGCAAGCGCAAAATAGAGTGGCTCGAGGTGCTCGCCGGACAAAAGTCATTCGACAAAACCGGAAGCTGGCTCCCCGAAGAAACTCTTAAAACTTTCAAAGAATGCCTCGTAGGAATAAAAGGGCCGCTAACAACCCCTATAGGGGGCGGAATACGCTCGCTTAATGTCGCCCTCAGGCAGGAGCTAGACCTGTATGTGTGCCAAAGGCCGGTTCGCTACTTTAAGGGTATAGAAAGCCCAGTGAAGCGCCCGGATCTGGTCGACATGGTCATATTCCGTGAAAACACGGAAGACATATACGCCGGAGTAGAATTCGAAAGGGGTTCCGAGGAAGTGGAGGAACTGAAAAAGTTTTTGAAGGAGGCCTTCCCGAAAAAATTTGGAAAGATACGCTTCCCCGACTCGTGCGGAATTGGAATAAAGCCTGTCTCGGAGGAGGGAACGTCGAGGCTGGTAAGAGCCGCCATAAACTACGCCAGACAAAACGGCCGCAAGAGCGTGACTCTCGTCCACAAGGGAAACATAATGAAATTTACCGAGGGAGCCTTCCGCGACTGGGGATACAAGGTTGCCCGCGAAGAGTTCGGAGCCGAGCCGATAGACGGGGGCCCGTGGTGCAAGCTTCCCGACGGAATAATTGTGAAGGATTCGATAGCAGACGCATTCCTGCAGCAGATAATAACCCGCCCCGCAGAATACGACGTCGTGGCAACCCTCAATCTCAACGGAGACTATATTTCCGACGCCCTCGCAGCCCAAGTTGGCGGAATAGGAATAGCACCCGGGGCCAATATCAACTACTCCTCCGGACACGCCATTTTCGAAGCCACGCACGGCACGGCTCCCAAGTACGCCAATCTCGACAAGGTAAATCCGGGTTCGCTGATATTGTCTGGTGAGATGATGTTTAAATACATCGGCTGGACAGAGGCCGCGGAGCTAATCGTGAAAGGTCTGGAGTCAGCCATAGAATCGAAGAACATCACCTACGACCTCGCCCGGCTAATCCCGAACTCCCGCGAGATAAAATGTTCGGAGTTCGCCTCGGAAATAATAAACCGCATGTAGAAAGAGTCGCAAAATGTCGGGAAAGCTTCTTGTTTTTGGAACCGTAGCCTACGACTGCATCGAAACTCCGTCGGCAAAGGCAGATTTCATTCTCGGAGGATCGGCAAGCTACGCGGCTCTTGCGGCATCGTTCTTCTCGCCGGTAAAAATTGTCGGAATAGTGGGAAACGACTTCAAGGAAAACGATCTAAACCGCCTGAAAGCCCGCAGAATAGACGTGTCCGGATTGACATTCGACAAGGATCGCCCAACATTCTTCTGGAGGGGCAAGTACCATGAAAATATGAATTCCCGGGATACTATCGACGTCCGCTTCAACGCATTCGACGGGTACGTTCCGAAACTCGACGAGGATTCTAAAAGTTGCGAATACGCTCTTCTCGGAAACATATCTCCAGCCCACCAAAAGGCGGTTTTCGATTCGATGTCGAATTTGAAGTTCTCAGTGCTGGACACTATGGATCTCTATATCCGCACGTCCAACGCCGAACTGCGGGAAATGGCAAAAAAAGTCGACCTTCTCATAATGAACGACTCCGAAGCTTCCCTATTTACCGGCGACCCCAATATAATAAATTCGGGCTATTCGATTTTGGAAAACGGTATAAAATCCCTGATAATAAAGAAGGGCGAACACGGAGCTCTCCTGTTTCACAAGGACGGATTCTTTCAGATAGGCTCGTATCCCCTCCGCTCGGTTTACGATCCCACAGGGGCTGGAGACTCCTTTGCCGGAGCGTTTGCCGGATATATAGCAAAAACTGGCGACGCTTCATTTGAAAACATGAAACTTGCAATGCTCGCCGCCACCGCCACCGCATCAATAACTCTAGAGTCGTTCTCTTGCGACAAGCTCGAAAATGCGGGATTCGACGAGATACAGCGAAGAATGAAATTCATGCGCAAGATTTCCGAAATTCCAGAAAAATGAAAAGCGTAACCGACATAGCAAAAAGCGCCCGCGAGGCCTACCTCGAACTCGCGGCCTCCGGCTCCTCCAAGAAGAACAAATTTTTGGAATCGCTCGAGAGGATTCTTGGCGAAAGAACGGAAGAGATATTGAAAGCAAACAGGTCGGATCTGGAAAAGGCCAAAAAAGAGGGCCTCTCTGCTCCGATGTTAGAGAGGCTGAGCCTGTCGCCGGATAGGATAGCGAAGATAGCCGAAGGCGTGAGGCAAGTTCGGGAGCTTCCCGACCCGGTGGGAGAAATCATGGAGGAAACCGAAAGGCCAAACGGTTTAAAGATAGAAAAGACGAGAACTCCCATAGGAGTCGTAGGAATAATTTACGAAAGCCGTCCCAATGTAACGGTCGATTGCGCCATTTTGTGCGTAAAAAGCGGAAACGCATGCATTTTAAGGGGAGGACACGAAGCGTTCGAATCCAACTCGGCACTGGCAAAGTGCCTCAGGGAAGCTCTATGCGAAGCTAAACTCCCCGAGGACTGCGTACAGATTCTACCAAGTTCCGATAGAGCCCTAATGGGCGAAATGTTGAAGCTGGATAAATATATAGACTGCATCATACCACGCGGAGGGGAAAAGCTCATCAGATACGTGGTCGAAAACTCCACCGTTCCCGTTCTTAAACACTACAAGGGAGTATGCTCGGTCTATGTCGACAAGGACGCCGACGAAAAACTCTCCGAGATAATATCCGTCGATTCCAAGTGCCAAAGGCCGAGCGTTTGCAACGCAGCTGAAAACCTTTTGATACACAAGTACGCGGCAAAAAATCTCCTTCCCAAAATAGGAAAAATGTTGTCTGAGCGGGGGGTGGAACTGAGAGCCTCTTCGAGGGCAAAAGCTGTTTTGATTCCGGCAGGAATTCCTTGTTCGGACGCCTCGGAAGAGGATTTTTCCACGGAATATACCGACTTGATAATATCCATCGAAGTGGTCGACTCCATCGACGAAGCGATAAAGTTTATAAACAAATACGGAAGCGGACATTCCGACTGCATAATAACCTCCGATACCGTCTCCGCGGAAAAATTCCTTAACGGGGTGGATTCGGCCGCCGTGTATTGGAACGCCTCCACGCGCTTTACCGACGGGTTCGAATTCGGGCTTGGTGCAGAGATAGGAATATCGACCGACAAGCTTCACGCCAGGGGCCCCATGGGATTGAGGGAGCTTTGCTCCTACAAATATAAAATACGGGGAAACGGACAAACACGGGGAAAGCCCGTCCTTTAAGAGCCAAAAAATTTCCGATTGGGAAGCGCGTCCGAGAGCGATTGATTCGAAATTATCGAAAGATTCGCCAGGCAAGAGTAAAATTTCTCCGATCGGAAATTTTTGAAGTTTTTATTTTTTCCCGAAAGAATGGTTTAAGCGGACTACGATTGCGGTTTCACAATAACCGCGTGAAATACCGCCCAAATACCTGGTCGCATTCAAAAATTTGCAAGAGGAAAAAAATATCCTCTTCCTCCTAAAGCCGCAACAAGCATAGCCCGATAACCTCAACTCCTGCGGAAAACCTCCAACAACCGCATGTTTTTTCCAGGTTTTTACCTCCTGCGCCAGCGGCAATAATATCATTTCCATGAGGCGCAATTCACACAAGAATCAAAAACTGGAAGCCCTATTAACTTTTCCGCCTTGCGATAGCTGAGAAAAAGGCGAACGACAATGCTTCACAGATAAAGCGGCAAAATTTCGGTTGAAATTTCCAAGCGCCCTAATGGAAGAAGCAGCAGGCTTCGACAAATGGACTCCCCTCTAAAAAAGTCCAGAGCTCGCAGACGAAAGACCATATCTCCAAAAAAACAAAAATTTCCTCCACAAATCTTCGAAGGAATTTTTCCCGAAGCAAAAACCGAAAGTTTCGTTCTATAAAAATTGAAATGCTCCAACGGTTATTTTTTTCTTTCGATTAGCCTTTTTAAAAACGGGATTTCAATACCGAAATATGCCAGGCACACCCAAAGGAGAGTCGTAAAAAATGCCTCGTCCAAGTTTCCCACAATCGGGAGGTAATCCGGAATTTCCACAATTCCGAATCCCAAATTTAAAATCCAAAGAAGCGAAACAAAAATCCCAAACAGAGCGAGAAAGGTTCCCAAGCACGAGCGCCCCTCTGCCTTTCCCACAGACCTACTCCCCGCAGCACCGCGCGTTATTTTCGCCGGAACGCCGGCCTTCGTTTTTTCACCCTCCGACATTTACTTTATATCTATCTCCATCGAATTTTCCGAATCTTTGGGACCGTCGAAGTTTACTACAATCTCCGATATATTTTCCTCGGCAAACTTCCTCGCTATTCCCATAAGAGGGAATATTTTTGTCTTCAAAAGTTTCTCCAGCGATTTTTGTGCCATGTATCTTGCCGCAAGCATGGACTTTGGATTCGTTCCCTCCTCCGCCAAAAATTTCGGGAACTCCTCCCTCATAAACTCGCTCTGCATCTGGTCGAAATCCACCACGAACGGCCTCGTGCTCGACTCCTGCGAGATTACTTTGTACGCGACCGGCTCGCTTAGTTTAAGCTCTCCGAAATTTGCCACCGCCCTAATTTTTCCACCGGGAGCGTATTCGAATCTTAGGCTGAAAGACGACAGATTGACACAATATTCGAAGTTTGCGCGGGCTTTAATTTTGTAGGTTGCGGTGAGTTTAAAATTGGTGCGTTCGCACGAGCGGGAAACGGTTTCGTCGATTTGGGCAGCCACGTACTTGTCGGCTCCCGACATGTTGTGTACGAGTATGTCGCCCACCACGGACTTTTGCGAATTTATAGACTTCAAAAGCCTGTCCATAGCCGACGCCGATCTTTCCACCATTGTATCGGGAGAGCATCTGTCCAACACAAACGCCGCAAGGCACGCCAATATTAGAACTATCAAAACGAGCGCCGTAGAACACGCAGCAGAACAACCACAGCCGTTGCGCGCATGCCGCGCCCCGCGGGAATGTTCGAAACCTTCCGAAACTCCCTCCGGAGTCTCGGCCACCACTTCCAAGTTCTCCGCGTCGACGTCAATATTTCCGTTTTTCACATCCAAACCGATAGTATTTATTTTCGAGATGTTCAAACGCATTATAAAAAATTTCCAAAAAAAACGGCCCCCCTATTGGAGGACCGTCCCAAAATACGGGAAATCAGAACTGCGGATGGCAGATTATAGTCTCCCCAGAAACGACCGTCTGGTCTTCTCCCTGGGCCCAACTTTCATCGTTTACCAGAAGCTTGAAGCTTACCGACCCGCACGGAACTCTGGCCTCCCAAAGCCATTCGTCGTCTCCCATGCATTGCAGCATAACGCCCTTGTTCCAATCCAATCCCGCGCCCACTCCGCGAATGAACACTTGATTGCCCCACCCAGCGTTGTATTTTACAATCACCCTGGTGAGTTTTCTCTCCGTTTTCTGGGTGGCCGCCGCCTTCGAGCCTTTTTTGGCTTCGCAGGAGCATTTTGACAAGCCCGCGCTTTTCGCGACTTTTTTAGGCGCGGACTTGACTGTTTTCTTTACCGTCTTTTTAAGAGCCATCTTAGTAGCCTTTCTTTCACTTTTTTACAACGGGAACATGTCCCATTTTGCAAGCGTGATAATTGTATTTTTCCGTACGACTTCAAGTATTTTTGCTTAAATTCCGGAATAATCTCGTTTTTCACGCCCGATAAATTTTTCTTCGGAAAATTTCGACAAGGCACTTCAAAAAAAGTTCGAAACTTTCCGAAGGCAAACCCTACGGATATTTTAAGCTAAACTGCTCCCAAAACCTGCAAGGCTCCCCAAATCCAGAATCGAATCCCTCTCTCCAAGCTCAAAGACGAATCCTAAGTGTCCCTTCGGACATATCTGACCACCTCGAACATGGGATGCGGAAACTCCCTGCTTTTTTCGACGAAGTACTCTGGAATTTCGGGAAATTTCACATCTCCATCTGGTTCCATATTCACGATACTCTCGACGATTTCCGAAGCGTGCGGCATTGCAGACTCGTACAGTTTCGCACCTCCGCATATCCACATCTGGCGGGGATCCGACGAGTAAAAATCCGCCGCCTCCTTTAGCGAAGAAAACGCCCTTATCGAGGTATTCGGAGCAAGGGCGAGTTCCCCCGCCTTCGACATGACCGAATCAGGCGAGGAAGTTATAATCACATTTTCCCTTCCCGGAAGGGCTCGGCCCAAACTTTCCCACGTTCTTCTGCCGAATACTATTATTCCACCGAGGGTAGTCTGTTTGAAATGCTTAAACTCTTCGGATATTCTCCAAGGAATGTTCAATCCGGAACCTATCACGCCGTTTTTTGCCACTGCCGCTATTATCTTAAAGTCTCTCACTTTTCCCCCCAACTTAACAGTTTTCTCGCATGCGAAACAGCCGAATCCGAATTTCTATCCCCGAGCATTCTCGCAAGCTCCCCCACTCTCTCCTCTCCGTCCAGAGCAGATATTTTCACCGAAGTGGAGGAATCCGTCTGGCTCTTTTCGACGAGCAGATGATTTTTGGCTTTTGCCGCCACCTGGGGAAGATGGGTTATGCACAGAACCTGCCTGCCCTTCCCAAGCTTGGAAAGTTCGAGACCTATTTTGGCCCCTATCTCTCCGCCGACGTTTGCATCGACTTCGTCGAACACCAAGAGCGGAGTGTCGTCGCAAGAGGCAAGTTCCGTTTTTATGGCAAGCATTACTCTCGCCAACTCACCTCCCGAAGCTATCTTTGAAAGTGGAAGGAGAGGCTGACCCGCGTTGGCGGAAAATAAAAATTCCACCACGCTTCCGCAATCTCTCGAAACTTCCGAAATCTCGGAAACTTTTGCCGAGAATCTAGCCTTTTTAAATCCCAACGCTTCCAAGAGCTTTTCAGTGTCTGAGGACAACTTCTTCGCGGCAGACTCTCTCGACTCGAAAATTTTTCGAGCCACCGGAGCAATTTTTTTTAAAATTTCCCCTGCCTCCGCGGAAAGTTTCTCCACCGACAAATCCACGTCGCTTTGCAATTCAATTCTTCTGGCCATATCGTCGCGTGCTCTTCTGACCATTGCGGGGGATCCCCCGTATTTTCTGGAAAGTTCGAGCCAGTCGGAAAGCTCCCCGGAAGCTCTCGAAATCTCTTCGGGAGACATGTCGCATTCGGAGGCGAGCCTTTCAAAGCAGTCGGCTATGTCGGATATTTCCACGCTCGCGGATACGAGCCTTTCTGCGAGGGATTTCGCATCTCCCCCGGACAGGGCAAGCTCCGAAGCTATCCTGTTCGCCCTTCCCGTCAGGTCCGACACTCCTCCCTCCCCGGAAAGAATTCGGCAAATTTCAGAAGCCCTCTCCGATATCTCCTCGGACTTAGAGGCGAGCTCCCCCAGCCTCTCGATTTCGGCTACCCTTTCGTCGGTGGGATTTAACGAGTCTATTCGGGCTATCTTTCCCTTTAAAAATTCGGCTTCGTCGGAGCTCAACTTCTCGGAATTTTTCAGCCTGTCTATTTCGGACAATATCTCCGATCTCTTTTTCATGAGTTCCAAGTAGCGGCTTTTGTCGGGGGAATTTTTTGCGAAGGAATCCAAGAGTAAAAGTTGTTCCCTTGCCGAAAAGAGTTTTTGAGGTTCGTTGGAGCCGTGAAAATCTATCCAAAGTTTTCCGAGCTCCGCCAAAACCGAAAGCGGGGCTGGAGATCCGTTTATAAAAGCCCTTCCAGGCTTCGATTTCGAAACGATCCTGCAAAGCACCAAAGTGTTTTCTTCGCACGGAGGAAGACCAGATTCCTCCAAAAATGAATCTATTTTCGAAGAGTCGGGGAAGTTGAGGGTGGCCTCTATTCTGCACGAATCCGACTCCCTTCCCACTATTTCCTTTCCCGACCTGTTTCCGGCAAGCAAAGACAATGCTCCCAGCATCACGCTTTTCCCCGCCCCGGTTTCTCCGGTGACCGCCGTGAAGCCGTCGAAAAACTCGACCTCCGCCTTCCTCATCAGGGCGAGATTCTCTATTTTTAAAAGTTCAAGCATTGACCTCTTTTCGCTTCCGAAGAATGAGTGTCCATTTGAAGAAAAATGGCAACCTATTTTTCGGGCATTTTCGAAACAATCCTATTGAATTCGCCCCGAATTGCATGTAGAGCTCTCCCCCTTTCAATAAAGCTCCCCAATGAAAAGCGACTTTAAACTGTTTTTCAAATACGTAGGCCCCTCCATGTTTGGAATGCTCGTGGCGGGATCTTACAGCATTGTCGACACGATTTTCATAGGGCGCGGGGCGGGCGAAGTGGCTCTGGCGGCGATTGCGATTACTTGGCCTATAATAATGCTCTTCTGGGCGGTGGGAGACATGTTTGGAAACGGAGCTGCGGTGCTGGTTGCCCAAGCGAGGGGAGCAGGAAACGAAGCGAGGGCAAGAAAGGCGTTCGGGGGAATGTTGTCTATACAGGCTGTAGCCTCCATTTTGCTTTCCGTGCCGGCATTCGTCTTTATAGAACCGATAATAAAACTTTCAGGAGCAACCCCCGAACTCATGCCGGAAGCGGTAAACTATTCGAAAATTTTAATCGGAGGATGCGGAGTGTGCATGTTCATGTCTGGTTGCCTCTCCGTAATAAGAAACGACGGCAGTCCGGCCGTAGCGATGTGGCTAATGGTGGCGGGACTGCTCGGAAACGTATTCCTCGACTGGATATTCATATTCAAATTCGGATGGGGAGGCCCGGGAGCGGCTTGGGCAACGGTCGTGGCGCAGGGATTTTCGGTACTCCTAGCGGCGGTTTATTTTGCCTCCCCTCTCACGAAACTTAAAATATCGCTTTCGGATCTGCTCCCATCTCCGGCTCTTGTCTGGAAAATATTTGTCACCGGAATACCGATTTTCGGAAACATTTTCGCGATAATTGCCATGCTTTACATGCACAATTTCCAGTCCCTAAAGTACGGGGCTGTGGCGGGACTGGCCGCTTATACCGCCGTATCATGCCTCGAGTCTCTCGGGTCCATGCTAATGACCGGGCTGGCTGCCGGAATACAGCCTTTGGCGGCGTATTTCTACGGGGCAAAAAATTTTGTAAAGCAAAACAGAATGGGAAATTTCGGATATGCCGCCTCGATGCTTCTCGGAATACTGATGATGTTTTTCTGCATAGCGCTGAAAGACGAAGTCCCAAAATGGATAGGTTTATCGGGAGAAGTGGCCGAACTAGCCGCCCACGGAGTTTTAATCAGCTCCACGGCTTTCATATTTTTGGGGGTAGTCAGGGTTGCCGCTTTCTACTACCAATCGACAGGCAAGATAGCAGACTCTTCCCTGCTCATTTACGGCGACTCGTTCGGGGCTCTTCCGCTTTGCCTGTTCACGCTTCCCGTATGGTTCGGAATGGACGGAGTGTGGCTTGCCATGCCACTTTCAAGAGCTATGTTGTTTGCGATGGTCGTTTACCTTTGGTTCTTCAAGGGAAGGCGGGCTAAAAAACCCATCTCGGAAGTTTAAATATATTGACATTCCGGGCCTGACGACGGTATCATGCTTTCCCGACATGAAGCTTTTTGTCCTCCGCCACGCGCACGCCGAAGACGGCTATCCCGACTCAAACAGACCGCTTTCCGAACACGGAGCAAAACAGTTGGCAGCACTTTGCGACAACTTGAATCCGGACATGTTTTCCAACGTAGCCCAAGTTTGGCTAAGCCCATATATAAGGGCGGTTCAAACGGCGAATATCTTCTGCAAAAATGAGGGAATAAACGCCCCACTTTTGGAGGACAAAAACCTCGTTCCTCACGGGGACTCGGATTCTCTTGCGCGAACCATAGCCGGAGTTTGCCAATTCGGCTCTGACTTGATTTTAGTGACGCACAATCCCCTTGCAGAAAATCTGGCCGACGCCTTGCTCGGAGGAAAAACGGGTCTGCTGCATTTCAACAAATGCTCCCTCGCGCGCTTTTCCCTCGAGGGGCTTCCAAACTCCGAAAAACCATACGGTATTTGGAGCCTATCCATGCTCGTCAATCCTTCCCATTTTCAAGGTTAGATTTTTCAGCCGAAAAGACTTTTTTTCTCCACCCGCAATCGGCAAACTTGCCTCCGGATATTTCCGGAAGGCAATTCCTATGCTACTTGGCAAAAAAATCTAAATATAAAAAAAACTTTGACAGAGAAAGAATGTTTAATAGCATTCGGCTCAATCGTTTGAAACAGGAGGAATTTTAACTCATTTTTTGTTTTTACGAAAACTAAATCGCGCAACATGAAAAGAAGAAAATTTTTGAAAGAAATAGGATTGAAAGCGTCGCTCATAGGGGTGCCGACGATAATTCCGGCTTCGGCGCTGGGACTCGGCGGCAAAGTTGCCCCAAGCGAAAGGATAAACATGGGAGTAATAGGTCTCGGCACGCAAGGGACGAGCAACACCCGAAATTTTTCCGGAGACAAGAGAGTCCAAATAGCCGCCCTATGCGACACAAACAACGCCGAAGGAATATCCGAATACGGCTACAAGCACAATGGAAAGCTCGGCCTTAGAAACGCCCGCAGGCTGTTTGGAATGGATATCCCGCATTTTACAAACTTCCGCGAGATGCTGTCGGAAATGCCCGGCCTCGACGTTTTGTCGATAGCCGTGCCCGACCACTCGCATGCGGCCGTGTATTTGGAGGGAATAAAGGCAGGCAAGGACATATTCGGAGAGAAGCCTCTTACGAGAACGATAGGCGAGGGAAAAATTTTGAGGGACGCCGTGCTGCGCTCTGGAAGGATTTGGCAGACGGGTTCGTGGCAGCGTAGCCTTCCCAACTTTATCCATGCAGCGGAGATAGTCAGAAACGGCTACTTGGGTAAGATATCGAGGATAAAGATAGGCCTTCCCGCAAACTTTCCGGCGTACGAAGTCTCGCCCCAGCCTGTCCCCGAGGGATTTGATTTCGAGATGTGGCAGGGAGTGGCTCCGCGCACCTTCTACCATCCGCACAGGGTGTTTACCACATGGAGGGGAATATCCATGTACAGCTCCGGAAAAATCTCCGACTGGGGAGCCCACCATTTGGACATAGCTCTCTGGGCTTTGGACATGTCAGAAAAGGGTCCTCTCGAAATACGTCCCGAACATGTCGTGTGGCCCAAGGGAGGATATTCCGACCAGCCCCTCGAATTTTCCGTAGTGTTTTCTTATCCCGGCGGGTTGGAGATAGAGATGTCCAACCTCAACCAAAACGGCGTCGAATTTTTCGGAACTAAGGGAAGAAAAATGTTCATATCGCGCAAGACGATGTTCTCATCGCCTATTGGAATAGCCAGCGCGAAGATTTCCCCCTCGAAGGATACGCGCCTATACCCGATACGCGGTGGAAACCACTTTTCAGCGTTCATAGACAGCATCCTCGACCGCCGGGCCACTTCCACCGACATACGCGACGCCCACAGGAGCAACACTGGCTGCCTTCTCGGGGAAATAGCCTACAGAATCGGCCGGCCTATAAAATGGGATCCCCAAAAAGAAGAGATAATCGAAGACGAGGAGGCCCGCCGCATGTGCGACAGATTCTCTTACTCGGCGCCCTGGAAATTGGCCTAATAAAAAAATTAACTGTAATTACTATGAAAAAAATAATTTTATTGGCTTTCTGTTCTATTTTTCTAACGGGACTTTCTTGCACTTCCACCAACGAATCCCCCGACGCTTGGAACGGCTTGAAATCCTATACGGGCAAGGAGTCCCTCGCATGGTACGCGGAGCTCGAAAGGCTTCCCCGAGGCGAGTCGTTCGAGAGCGAAGCCCTCAAGGCGATGGAGGAAAGCGAGCTTTCCGACGAGGCCTTCAACCGCTTGTGCGCGCTCTTGAAATATTCCGCGGGAGAAAGGAGCGTAGAGGCTTTGAAGAAATATCTGAACTGTGAGAACAGAGTCGTATCCGCCTGCGAAGTGATAGCTGCGGTTGGAGGAGAGAAGGCCGAAAGCGCTCTTAGAGAGGCCCTCACGGAAAATAATTGCGCCCAGACCTTGATGTTCTCCCTTTCGAACTTCGGAAAGTCCGAGAAAAATATTGATGCCTTCGAATCGATCTACTTGTCGTCCGAATCGCCCGCCCTGAAGGAATCGGCAATAATGGCCCTCGGATCGGCAAAGAACGGCAAGAAGGCCGTTGAAGTTCTCTGCTCCCTTTACGCTTCGTCGAAGGATTTTAAGAAAAGCCTCGAATGGGCCATCGCAAAACAAGCTTCAAACCTAATAAAATCCGGCAATGCCGATTCCGCAAAAGAGGCTCTCTGCAAACTTCCCGATGGAACCCCTTGCAAGACGTCGCTGCTTGCCAAAACAAAGAGCAAAAGGGAACTTTCCGAATTTCTCGAATCGAGACTTCTCGCAGATTCTTCAGACTTCCCCGAAGCAGCCAGAGCCTCCAACAACGCCTTCAATTTCGAAAATTCCACCCGTCTGGTGAAGAAGTTTCCGTCGGCCTCAAAGAGGCAGAAACTCGCGTTTATATCCCTGTTTTGCCAATCCGGGGACCCGAAATTCTATCCAACTATAGAGCCCGAAATCCTTTCTTCCGATTCTGACATAAGATCCGAAGCCGTCTTTGCCGCAAGATTCCTAGCCGACAAACCGGAACAGATCGAAAAAATTCTCACCCTTTCGAAGTCGGACAAGCCCGAAGACTCCGAGGCAGCAAAAATAGCCCAGAAGGTTCTCGAAGAAAATCCCTTTCCCGCCACGGACGAGGTTCTCAAAAAAGACTCCGAAAACCTCGGCTCTCTTCAAACTCTCATCAAAAGAGGAGACAAATCCGCCTACTTAAAACTCGAAAAAATGTTTTTCGACAACCCCTCCGACAGAAAGATAGCAATGCTGTTCGAAAATTCTATAACTCTCGGAGAATTGAAGGAATTTTTGAAAAACTACAAGAAGTATGACGACCCAAAAACCAAGGCCGCCATAGCGAAAGTAGCGATAAAAACTCTCGCCAAGCTCAGGAGCAACTCCGCAATAGAGCAATGCGCCGAAGAGGCCGTGGGAGACTCCATTCCTCCGGACGATAAAAACTTCGCCCTTTTGGAAAACAAATTGAAGATAGTCCTTCCCCAAGGGAAGAAAGTCTGGCAAAAGGAGTACTTCAAGAGGGCAGTCTCCGACGACAAGATGAAGGTCGCCAAGCTTCCCGAACCGGATTTGGGCGACGGATTCGAACCCATATTCGACGGAAAGACTTTAAAAGGCTGGCACATCTCCACCGGAAACGCTACCTACGAGGTAAAAGACGGAGCGATAGTTGGAACAACAGATCCCAACATGAGAAAAAACTCCTTCCTGTTGACGGACAGAAAAGACTACAAAGACTTCATATTCACATGCGAGTTTAAATGGATAGAGCCCGGAAACTCCGGAGTGATATTCAGGGGTAAGGCAATGGACGACGGAACAGTCTGCGGGCCCCAATGCGAAATGGACGACTCGCCCAGAGCATGGACCGGAGGAATTTACAACGAGACGGTAAAATGGGTCTATTCCCTTTCCCGAGAAGACCACAAAGCCGCCCGCGAAGCCGTTAAGTTGGACGGCTGGAACAGAATGACGATATACTGCGTGGGTGACACCATTCGCACATGGATAAACGGGGTTCCCGTAGCGGACCTGGAATGGAACGAATATCCCAAAGGGGGATTTTTCGGGCTGCAGATTCACGTCGGCAAGAGCGGCAAAGTGGCGTGGAGAAACATCAAAGTAAAAGAGATAAAATAGCGGTGTTGACAATCCGCCCCAAAACAAAAATGCTCTTTTTCCTGCGCAGCAAATGGAAAAAGAGCATTCAGTTTATTTCATCACCGCCGACGACGAATTCATAGCTTGCAACAGAGCCAGGGAAATATTCGAGAGGGAGTCCGCCGACATAGCCGACGAACTCTCGAAGGAGGTGATAGACGGAAGCTCTATGAGAGCGGACGAAGCAGTTAAAGCGCTTGAAAACGCTCGCGCCGGAGCAGCCACGCTGTCTTTGTTCGGCGGAAAGAAAGTGGTTTGGCTGAAGAACGTCAATTTCATGGCCGACAACAACGTTTCGAGATCGGAAGCGGTCCGCGAGGCAATAGAAAAATTTGCGGAGTTCTTGAAGAATTTGGAGGGAGCCTCGGTTATAATAAGCGCCTCGCCCATAGACAGGCGAAAAAGATTCTTTAAGGATATGCAAAAATTCGCCCGCTGCGAGGACTTTCAAACCGGCAAGGATCCCGTGGCGGCATGCGCGCAAAGCGTGGAAAAAAAAGCCGGAGAACTCGGAGTAGAACTTTTGGGAGGAGCCGCCGAAACCCTCGCCGCGGTGGTAGGGGGAAATCCTAGAATGGCTTTTCAGGAGTTGGAAAAACTCGCAAACTACGCCGGAGAAAACGGAAAAATTTCCGAGAGGGAGGTTCTAGAAATGGTTCCGGTTTTCGGAGAGGGCGACTTCTTCGAAATATCGGAGGCGTTTTATTCGGGAAACTTGGACAACGCGCTTGCAAAATTGTCTCGCTATTTCTTCACCAACAAAAATGCCTCGGCCCGTCCCATAATAGCCACAATACAAAAACAAAACTCCCTTCTGATACAACTGAGAGCCCTTATGGACTCCGGAGACCTTCCCAGAGGAATTCTTCCGCGAGGAGCTATGGAAAACGCCTTCTCAAAATACGAACATCTATTCTCGTTCGATGGGCGCGAAAAATCCCCCTACGACGTGTTCTCCCAAAACCCGTGGTACGCCGGCTCGAAACTCGCTCCGGTGGCGGCGCGAATGAGCATGAAAAAACTTATAGACATTCAATCCCTGCTAATACGCGCCTTCCGCGAATTGATAGGACAAGGGAACTCCGAGGAATCCATAATGCGAGACTTTTTCGCCCGCGCGCTGTCGAAATGAATTGACTTGAAGGGGCTTTTCATTCTACTATTCGCACACTCCCGGAGGGAATGGAGGAAAAATTTTTCGCCCGCTAGGGCGCCAAATGAAAGAGGAAAACAAAGGAATACGAAAGGAAAAAATGAAAAATTACCTGTATCTGTCGTTGGTTCCGGAGGCCCTAATAGCCTCCCAGCTGTCCCCGAGCGAATTCGGATCGTATTACGCGACCGGATCGCTTCACCACAGCTTCGACCAGGCGATTTTCTTCGAATTGGATCCGAACTTCGATTCGAGCGATTTCCCGATTTCCAAGATAGACGAACTTTGCAAACCCCACGAGGACGGCTCTCCGCACAAGTCGGTTTACTTGTCGGTTTACAGGGTTCTGGAGCGCGTTCCGCTTTCGGCTTTTAGGAACATGTACGTGGTCACGGCCGACGGCAAAACTCTGGAGCTTTCACCCGCCCCGTTCAAGCCAAACCCCGAGAAAAAACTGTTCCTCTACCAGGATCTGGCTCCCGCCCGGCCGAGGGTGGCGAGCATTTTGAATCCCAAGGAATACACGGACAGAATAACAGCCAAAGACAGGCTCGTCCATCTGGAGAAGCTAGCCTTCTGCGACATGAAGCTCGGAGGGCTTGAGGCGGATCCCGTAAACGGGGAACTTGGAAACCTTCCGTACAAAAACGTGGACCACCTCCGCGACTGTCTGGAACAAGTCAGGCTAAAAGGCGGCAAGAACAACAAGGTTGTAATTAGGAACGCCGGAGGCCTGCAGTACCGCACCATAGACAACGGCTTCTACGTCGGGGGCGGAGGCGAGATGCTGTTCTACCCGATGCCCTCCCTCGACAAGCTGGAGAACGAATACTACTCTTGGTGGAAAAGCGCCCAAGAGGGATTCTAAGCAAGGCGCAAAAAGCCCGCGAAATTCGCGGGCTTTTTTTTTCGTAAGCGTTCTAACCGAAGCAAGGGGGAATAAAATTTCGTAGAAAAAAAACGCGCGAAAGAAATCCGCGCGTTTCAAGTGCGCTTTCGACGCTGCGCGCCGAAAGCGACCGAACAAAACAACATACTTACTTCTTGCAGCCGCCCGCTTTGCAGGATCCTTTCTTGCAAGCGGCCTTCTTAGCGGGAGCTTTCTTGGCCACCGCCTTTTTTGCCACTGCCTTT
>CASDUP010000037.1 GCA_949283955.1 uncultured Verrucomicrobiota bacterium
AAATTTTCGACAAAAAAAGCGCCCGCTTGAAAAAACGGGCGCTTTTTAGCTGAAGATTTGAAGCCGCAGGTTTTTAGCCGAAGATTTGAAGGAACTACTTTACCTTCACTATGTCGACTCTCCTGTCGTGCCTGGCCTCCGGAGAATCTTTCGCGACATCCGGAGTAGCTCCCGCTTCGCCTTTTCCAACGTTTTCGGTGTTGGTGGCTCCTCCGCTGGAAGCCATATAGTCCGAAACAGCCGCGCATCTCTTTTCGGATAGGAGCAGGTTGTATTCGTCAGTTCCGTACCAGTCCGTATGTCCTACGAGAACCGCCTTGTAGTCCGGATTCGAAGCAAAGAACGAAGCGGCGCTCTTCACTTTTGAACGCTCCGCAGCGGGAACTGCGTACTGGTCGAAACCAAAATATATAGTCTCCACTATGTCTTCGGGGCGAATATTGTCCGCGTCGAAGGAGGAAACTCCCCTATCCCTCAGCGAGGCTGCGTCGAAGCCCGACGAATCCCCGGGAAGATTATCGGGATTTATTTCCCCGCTACCGCTTGCGCGGGTGTCTATTGGGGACGGAGAGTCCATTGAATCGCACGCTCCCAAAAGGAACGCGCCCGCAAACATTGCCAGAATAACGGATATTTTTTTCATGTGTTTTTACTTTTTGCTCCGGTTGAAAAGTTTTCCCTGTGAGCTTGAATTTCTTTACTGTTTCCGAAATTTTGCAAGTCTTTTCTGCTACATGCCTAAGGGTCCGCTTGCGGCTTGCCGAAAAAATCGCGCCTACCCCCATTGCGACATCGCGGATACTTTCGAGTTCCAAATAAAAGGCTGTCAGTGCGACCTTATGTTTGGAGACAATATTCTCTTGTTCCTTGGCAGCAATACCTGCCCTCCCCTTTCGAGAATCTCCTCCTCCGTCATCTTTTGAATTTCGGCCGCGCGAGCCCTGAGCTCTTCCAATTCGCTCTGGCGGGATTTGAGCCTGACTATTTCCGCCTCCTTCTCCTTCAAAAGTTTTTTCATCTTGCGAATTTCCTCGCTCGACTGCGCCTGTTTTTGCGCCCTTAAATCCTCCAGCGATTTTCTCGTATTTTCCACTGTCTTTCTCAAAATGTCCCTCTGCTTGGCAAGTTCCGCCAAAGCCTTCTCCGCCGACAACCTAGCCTCCGCCTCCCTTTCCAGCTGGGCGTTTAAACTATCCAAGAGTTCCTTTTTGCTCATAGCGCTCTCCGCTCGAGCCCTTTCGAGCATCTTCTTTGCCTGGTTAGCTTTTTCTATATTCTTTCTGGCCTCCTCCTCTGCCCTGGCTCCCACTTCCGCATGCCTGCTCATTTCGCGCTCCAAGTTCATAGCGGTTGTCTCGGAAGCGCGAACTTCCGCTTTGAGGACGTTGGTCTGCACCCTTTCGCTCCCGTACTTAAAGAAAAATACGAGCGCCGTAAAAGCCAGCAGACAAACGGCAAAAATAAAACTACCGTTCAAGTCTTTCATGTTTTGGCCGATTATCGGGCGCGAATTTCGGATTGCAATTCTTTTCGCCGCAAGCAGGAAATTTTGGCGTTTTTTCAAAAATTGTCTTGAGGAAAGAAAATCTCGAGAAAAAATCCCACTTTGATGACGGAAACTTTTGAATTTTCACACGAAGCAATGCACACGGAACTGACCTTGCGCCTCTTGTCGGACGATTTCCGCTACGCAAAAAGCGCCGCTTGCGACGCCTTCGACTTGGTCGATTCTCTGGAAAACCTGCTGAGCATGTACAAGGAGGGAAGCGACATATCCATAGTCAACGCATTAAAGGTTGGGGAAATGGCGGTTCTTACCGAAATGGCTGCCGACTGCCTGATGAAGGCGTTTAAGGCGTGCGAAATGAGCAAGGGAGCCATAGACGTCTGCATGGGCGACGTATTTTTGTCAGCCAAGAAAGACCAAAACCTCACGCCGCACAATCCCCCCGGCAGAGGTTTCTTCGAATTCGACCCGGAAAATCTCCTGATAAAAAAGAACTCCCCCGGAAGAATAGATTTGGGCGCAATAGGAAAAGGATTTGCAGTGGATTCCATAGCGGAGTTGCTCTCCGACGTATGGGAGATTCCAAACGCGTTCATAAACTTCGGAGCCAGTTCGATTCGAGCCATGGGGGGAGAAACGGAAGAAGGTTGGAAAATAAATTTCGGAGAGGAAAAATTCGGAGGAATGTTTTTAAAAAACGAATCTTGCGGGGCGTCGGGAACGGACGTGCTGGGAGAGCACATAATAGACGCAAGAACCGGCAATCCGCCCGAAAATCCAAAATTCCGCGCTTGGGCATTTTGCGAAAGCGCCGCTATGGCAGACGCCATGTCGACAGCCTTCATGATTCTCCCAAAAGACGATATAGAGTCGATTTGCAAGGAATACGGATTAAAGGCCGCGTTTCAAATCTCGAAGGATTCCCCTGTGGAAAAGATCGGATTCCAAAGCTAAAACGAAAATTTTGCCAGAAAGACAAATCACCTTCCCGGCTAAAAACAAAGCGGATTTTTCTTGAAAAAAATAGATTTTTGTTTCAGAAAGAGAATCGGCTCTGCGGTGTTTGAGATTTATCGGATAGATTCTTCGCCTTAATGATATATGCAAAGGGAGCTCGACCCGAATCCACAGCTGTCAGGCCGCCCCGGGCGGAAGGCAAAAGCGGAAGCGGAAGCACCCACCTCAACTTAAGAGGCAGTTGTAATCAGCGCGATATACGGCACATGCGGAGCCCTTTTGTATTTTAATAGGCACAAAAAAAGCGCGGGAAATACCCCGCGCTTTTTCACCTCCTCCT
>CASDUP010000038.1 GCA_949283955.1 uncultured Verrucomicrobiota bacterium
AGCGTCGCTCATAGTTGAAACATACGCGGAATAGTCGCTTCCTTTTATCGGAAGTTCCAGCCTGAATTTCCCGCTGTCGTTATAATTTGAGGGAGAGCTCGAAATCTGCCATGTGGCGGTCAGAACCAACTTATCTCCCAAAACTCCTATGCATTCGTTTACGATTACCCTCAAAGATATCGCGTTTTCCGAAAAGGAAACGGCCGGATAATCGAATACTTCTATGTCGGGATTTATTCTGGACAGATTTTCAGCTATTACCCTCGATATTCCATCGGTTGGAGATTCCCCCCACCTGTGGAACTCAGATATGTTCAGGATTCCCCTGCTTTCAAGAGAGACGATCTGCCGTCCGACCATATACGGAGGAGCCGCAACCGGAAGTAGATTCACACATATCTTCTTTGAAGGCTTTGCCAAATCGTCATGTTTAACCGGATAGAGAATGTAGAATTTTGATTGGTCCGGAGGCGGGCCGAAAAGCGCGCAGGAGCAAAGTGTAAGAACAAAAAAACAGTAAACCGGTATGAGTATTTTTTTCATTGGGAATTGGATTAATTGTTCGGATTGCGTTTTCCAGACACGAGAGCGCTCGGATTCCTTTGCAGATAGTCTGTGAAGTTGGAAATACTCACGCTCGCGTCATTCAGATTTTTCATCAGAAGAGAGAATTCGTATCTGAAGGGAGACTTGGGAGAAATTATGGTGTTGAAATTTGCCAAAACTTCGTGGGCAGAAGCTATTGTGGAATGGGCAGCCTTCGACAATGTTTTGACCTCTCCTTCGGTAGTTTTAACTAGCGAGTTTAAATTTTCCAATGTCTCATTCAGCTTAACGTCGGATACAGTTTTGTTGATTGTGTTCAGGGTGAGTTTAAGCGAATCGCTCACACCTTTGGCGTCTATGTCTTCCAGCTTTTGCGAAGTAGTTTGCAGAGTGGCGTCGAGGTGATCCCCTATGTTTTTGAAATCTATCGAGGAAATTTGCATGATGGTTTTTTCGAGCGCTTTCCCTATCTCGGCAAGTCCGGATTTTGCGCTGGGAATTTCTATATATTGGCTCTCGGGATCTTTCTCGCTCCATTTTTCATTTTCTTGCGCGAAGTAGTCCAGCTCTACGTATATCATGCCAGTCACTATGCTCTGGTAATTCAGCTTTGCTCTCATTCCCTCGGATATTTGATCCTCTAACCAGTTGTCGAACATTGGGACCTGCCCTTTCGTCTTTCTTTTCAACAGATCCAGATCTATGCTGTAAACTATTGCTACGGTGGATTCCTCCTTTATGTTTTTGCCGGTCATTATGCTGATGTTTTCCACCTTGCCTATCGCGACTCCCTTGTATTTTACCGGAGCGCCCACGTCCAACCCATGCACGCTCTCTGAAAAATACGACACGCACATCTCCGAGTCGGAAAAGAATTTCGCTGCGCCAAACACCATGATAGCTATTATGGCTATCGCCGCCGCGGTCAAAACAAACATTCCTATCGCCAATGGATTTAGTTTACTTTTCATTGCGTTGCTTTTTCGTCTGAAGAATTATCTCTGGGATCCACGCCCCTATTTAGGAAAATTCTCACTGAGGCGTTGTCTGAATTTAAAAGGTCCTTCGGATTCCCTATTGCGCCTTGCGTCTTTGTGGAGGTGTCCAAAAATATCGCCCTGTCCGCAATCTTAAATATGCTTGCCAGTTCGTGGGTGACGACCACCACTGTTGCTCCCAGAGAATCCCGCATCTGAAGTATCAATTCATCGAGCCGATAAGATGATATAGGATCCAGTCCCGCGCTTGGTTCGTCGAAGAAAAGAACTTCCGGATCCAAGGCTATCGCGCGCGCAAGCCCCGCCCTTTTGCACATTCCACCGCTTATTTCTGATGGATAAAACGAACCGAATCCCCTCAGCCCCACCAAGGCCAATTTTAACTCCGCTATATCCTCCGCCTCGCTTTGCGAAACGTTCGTAAATTCCATGAGGGGAAGGGAGACATTTTCTGAAAGCGTCATGGACGACCACAGCGCCCCGCTTTGGTACATCACTCCGAAGTGCCTTAACATTTCCGTCTTTGTCTCATCGGGAGCGTCGGAAAAATTTTTTCCCTTGAAAAGTATTTCGCCCTTATAGGGGTGAATTAGGCCAATCATGTGCCGCAAGAGAGTGCTTTTCCCGCAGCCGCTACCTCCCATGATTACAAAAATTTCTCCTTTTTTGATGGAAAAATTTAAATCGCGCATGACGGTATAGTCGCCATAGCTCATGGTAAGATCCCTTATCTGGAAGATATCGGAACTCGAATCGTGTGTGTGGCGGCTATCGTTCATATATCGAAAATGTTAAATGCCACGGCGAAGAGGGCGTCCGCCACGATTATCCATGTGATGCTTTGCACGACCGACAATGTTGTCGCGTTGCCCACGCCCGCGGAACTGCTTTCGCAGCGAAGGCCCCTCATGCAGCCTATGCACGCCACTATTATTCCGAAGAAGAAGCTTTTTAGGACTCCCGTCATGCAATTTGTAATATCTAAGGCCGCGCAAGTTCTGTTCAGGTACTGCTCTAAAGTGACGTCTGACATTCCAACTCCTATCGCCATGCCTCCCATCATTCCTATTACATCGGCGAATATCGTAAGGAGGGGAAACATCAGCACGAGAGCTACCACGCGCGGATAAACCAAAAATTCCATGGGGGAAATTCCGAAAGTTCTGAAAGCCGAAATTTCCTCATTTACCTTCATCGAACCCAATTCGGCGGCGAACGCGGCGCCCGTTCTGCCGCTCATGACAATTCCCACCATCATGGCTCCCATCTCCCTTACCATCGCTATTCCCACAAGATCCGCCACGAATATCTCTGAGCCGTATTTTGCGAGTTGGACAACTCCAACAAACGCCAAGATTAGCCCCACCAAAAAGCTTATCAGGGCCACTATGGAGAGCGCTTCGGGGCCGGATTTTTGCATTATGAGAAGAAGGTCCGTCATTCTGAACCGCGCGCGACGTTTTGCTGCGTTTACCGAGGCGATTGTAAGTTCGCCCGCGAATTCGGCCTCGTCTTTGAGGTTGTCCAATACCCCTATTGCGTGTTCGCCAATTCTCTTCAGGTAGTTTCTGGTTTTTTCCGCTTTTTTGGAGGCCTCCGATTCCGGAACCGCGACGGCCAATTTCAAGAGTTCCCTCGGGCCCTTGGGAAGGGAGCCCATATCTACCGAAATATTTTTTTCCGAACACAGGTCGTGACAATGCATCAAAAAGCATATCAAAGAGGAATCGAAAAGTCCTAGCTTGGAAATGTCGAACTTCAAGTAGTCTATCTTTTCCTTGGCCTCGGCTATGGCTATTTCAATCCGCCTAAATCCGGTGTGCTTGTTTTGTATGGTCCAGTCTCCCGACAAATGCAATACGGCTATGTTTCCGTCGAAGGACACGCTCGCGACGGCACTGATCTCTTCACCTTTACGAATCTTAAAAAACGCCATTATTGTGCGAGCATTATTTAGTTGGGGAACTCAATTACAAGATATAAATCGCTAAAAAAAATAGAACGCATTTGGCGTTCTATTTGCGGATTTGAGTGCTGAAAATATTCGTTAGAAGAATTTTTTATAGAAGGGTTCGTTTGTTCCGCCGGAGGGCTTGGCATCTCCGCAAAGTATAGCAAATTCCGAAAGTTTTTTTCGCTGTTCCTCCGTGAGCTTTTTGGGAACTTCTACGTGTATCCTATAATAGAGATCTCCCTTGCTTCCGCCCCTTAGGGAGGGCATGCCCTGCCCCTTCAGGCGCAGCAGGCTTCCCGGTTGGGTTCCCGCCGGAATTTTCAACTCGGCCTTGCCCGACAAAGTCGACACGGATACCGAGCCTCCGAGTGCCGCAAGAGTAAATTTTATGGAGATGTTGCTGTAAAGATCGTCTCCGTCGCGCTCGAAATTCGGATTGGGAGCTACTACGATTATCACATAGAGATCGCCGAACTCTCCGCCGTTGTATCCGGCGTTTCCCGCCCCCGCTTTGCGCAGCCTCGATCCCGTATAAACTCCAGCGGGAATTTTTATTTTCACCTCGGATCTCTCTCTTACCCTGCCTTCACCTCCGCATTCCGGGCAGGGATTTTCGTTTATTTTTCCCGTGCCTCTGCAAGTGGGACACGGCTGGCTGAAGCGAATCGGACCCTGGGCTATTGTGACGTGGCCCTTCCCCTTGCACTTGGGGCAAGTTTTTTTCGAGGACGAATCTTTTGTTCCGCTTCCCCCGCACGCGTGGCAGTTGACCATTCTATTGTAGCGGATAGTCTTTTCCACACCGGAGGCAGCCTCTTCAAGAGATATTCCGATTTCTACGCGGATATTGTCTCCGCGTTCGGGGCCATCGCTGTAGTCCTGCCCTCCTCCGAAGAAATCGTAAAATCCGCCTCCGCCTCCCATTCCTCCGAAGACTTCGCGGAATATGTCGAAGGGATCTTGACCACCGAACCCTCCACCGCCGGCTTGGCCGCCCTGCGTGAATGCGGCGCTTCCGTACTGGTCGTACATGGCGCGCTTTTTCTCGTCGGAGAGAATCTCGTATGCGGAGGACACTTGCTTAAATTTTTCCTCCGCCTCCTTGTTCCCGGGATTGCGGTCCGGATGGTATTTTAGGGCGAGCTTCCTATACGCTTTTTTTATCTCCTGCTCGGTGGCGTCTTTCGACACGCCCAAAGTCTTATATAAATCTTCGTCGGGATTCATAAAAATGGTTTTTTAATCGGACATTTCCGCGCATTATTTTTTCGATCCGCTCGAAACTATCACCGCCGCCGGACGAATAAGTCTCCCGTGTATAGAATATCCGGGCCTTACGACGCTTATGACCCGGTTTTCCGGAATTGTTTCGCTGGGTTGGTGAGACACGCATTCTTCCTCGTTCGGGTCAAACTCTTTGCCTTCCTTGCCGAACTCTTTCACTCCGAACTCTTCGAAGGCCTTTGAGAGTTGCTTTCTGACCATCACTATTCCGTCGGCCCAAACTGCCGCCTCTCCGGAATCAGACATCGCCTTTAGTGCTATGTCGAGATTGTCCAAAGACGGAAGTAGAGTTTCCAAAAACGGCTGCAGGGCGAATTTCGCGAGCTCCTCTTTTTCGCGCCTCACCTTTCTTCTATAGGTGTCCAAATCCGCCACGGATCGCATATAAAGATCACGGTTCTTTTCCGCTTCGGCGGTGGCTTCGTCCAGCTTTTTCATGAGCTGGGAGGTGTTTATCTGCCTTTCTTCGTTGCAAAGATCGGAAGTGGCTCGAATTCTATCGCAAATAGATTTGTCGTCGATTTCGGAAAGACTTTTTTCGGGCGCGGACTTTTTACCCGATTCCAATGCGTCGGGATCTTTTCCTTTTTTTTCCTTCATGATTCAAACCTTCTGTTCTATCGGATTTTTGCGATTTTTATAAAATGTTCCCAATATTTCACCAACGGAGAAGAATTTCAATTTTTATCTCCAAAAATTCCCCGATTGCTCCTGGAAGGTCCATTCTAGCAACTTTCGAAAAATTTGCCTCGGATATTTTTCCTAAAATATTCCAACCCCTCTTCAAGATTGAAGAATTTTCCATCCAACTGCGCTTCATAGGCGGCTTCGAGCGCGTCTCCAAAAATCGGAGACGGGGAGTATCCCATCTCCATCAAATGTCTTCCCTTTAGAATCGGCTCGGGTGCGGAATCTTTCACTCTGAGTTTTTCAGCGCGCTCCGATATCCACATTCCCTGCGGGGAGGGACCGGGAATTTCCGGGGGCCTTCCGTTTCTGTCTGCCGAGTCGACCCTCACGAGCCTGTCTATCCTGCCTACTTTTCTGGCGAGCCTTCGTATAGCCGAATCTCCCGCTTTCGAACGCCACAGATCCAAAACGGCCATGTGCCTTTCCACGAGCGGGATCACGGCTTCAATTAGCGACTTTTCGCGGGTAAGCCTGCTTAGAAAAGAGAGCGCCGGCTTTTTGCCCAGAACGTCGTGTCCGTAGGAATGTATGGAGCCGTTTTCATCGACAGTCGTGCAAAGTGGCTTTCCCAAATCGTGGCAAAGAACCGCAAGGCCGACTATCAAGTCCTCCCTTTCGTTTCCCGTTCTTTCTTTGGCGAAGGCGTCCATACTCCAGGCGGTGTGCGTATATACGTCTCCTTCTGGGTGCCACCTCTTGTCCTGTTGGCAGCCGTCGCATGCGGCAAGCTCCGGAAAATATTTTAGCCATCCGCAATCCCTTAAAAAAAATAGTCCGTTCGAAATTTTTTCCCCAAGCAAAACGAGTTTTTTCCACTCTTCGAACACCCTTTCCATGGGAAGATTTTCGAAGGGAATGGAGGAGCATAACTCGACCGTTTCAGGCGCGACTTTCATGTCGAAGCGCGCGGAAAACTGCATGGCCCTAAGAACTCTCAAGGGATCTTCGGAAAACCTGTCAGAAGTATGCCTGAGTATTCGTTTTTTAAGGTCGGAAAATCCACCCCATGGATCGAGAATCTCGCCCGTGGTGTAGTCGCAAAGAATCGAGTTTATGGTAAAATCGCGCCTTGAACAGGCTTCTTTTGGCGACATAAACGGATCTCCCTCTATCTCGAAAGCCCTGTGGCCCTCGCCGATCTTGCGCTCCTTCCTTGGCATCGACACGTCCGTATCGAAACCTTTTAGAATCCAAACGCCAAAGCTCTTTCCCACTATCTCGATCTTAAACTTTTTCCGCAAAATATTTTCTATCGCCGAAGGGGACAAACCGTATATTTCCACGTCCAAATCTTTCGGAGTTTTTCCCAGCAGGGCGTCGCGGACGCAACCTCCAACTAGATACGCCCTTCCTCCGGCCTCTTTTACCGAGTTCGAGAGGTATTCGCACACCTCCCTTCCATTTTTTGTCAGATTAAATTTCATAAACGCAGGGAGCGAAGTTCTCTCGATCCTTCGCTCCCGTCAACTTGTCTGAATTGAGAGTTATTTTTTCAACGGCGATATTCTAATTTGCCGAATTCCCGTCAATCCCTTTAAGTCGAGATTGGATCCGTTCCTCTTCAGAGAGAGTTTTTCGGCGTCTATGGCTTTTACTATAATCGGCGAAGTAAGTTTGAAAACCTTTTCGCCTCCCATTTGAAGGGGACCGTTATAAAGAGGCGCGGACTTGGAGTTTTCGTAGTACACAACCACGAACGTGTCAGCCTTTGCCGATACAGACAATTTTTCGTCTTGAATTTCTGCGGCTGGCGCGGTTTCGCTTTGTTCCGCGCGAGTCTCCAGATCGGGATTCACGTCCGGAGCGGAACTTTTCATTATGGAGGAAATCGTTGCGACGACTATGACTACCGCCAAAATTACCCCCACAAATATCACTCCCAATTTCAAATAGGAAACCTCTCCGTCGTTTTTGTCTCCTCCCTTTACGGGTTCCGGAGCTCCGTCTGGAAAAGTGTCTTTGTCTTTGTCGTACCGGGACTCGGTGGAGACCTCTTCGTCGTTTGAAAAGAGCGACTTTTGGCCGGGCAGATGTGCAGGCATGCCGTAGCTTTTGTTTTCTTGGTTTGCCACCGCGCGAGAGTACTCGTCCACTATCTCGGAAACGTCCAATTTAAGAAAGGCCGCGTAAATGCGGAGAAAACCGCGTTTATAGATCTCGGGCAGATCGAAACTAAACTCTCCCGACTCCATATTCTCGATTACATTGGAACGCAAGCGCGTCGCGTCCGCAACGTCGCGGAGGGATAGTCCGAGTTTTTCCCTTGCCGCGCGCAATTTTTCGCCCAAATTTTTCATTGGAACCGAGTCAAACAAACCCTTTTATTTTTTGCAATTATAAATTCCCTTTTTCCCAATTTTGGAACGGCGTCCGGAAAAGATAATTTAACTGCTTGAAAAACAAATAATTGAAATTAAAAGCGCGCTTTTGCAGAGTCGGAAAAGCGAAGCTTAGTCAACGATTTCACGCTTGGCGGGCTTCGGAGGTTCCTCGGCTGTAAGAATGTTATACTTGCGGAGTTCGTGCCTTTGGTTGGAGGAGTAGGACCTATATTTTAACATCAGGAGAAACACTGTAAACAGCGTGGATACCGCCAAAAACGCCAGAAGGCAGAATACGTTCTCGAATCCCGTGTTGGATATTATTTCCGGCTTAGTAATGAGGTAGTGGACCCACCCCAAAGTGATTGTAAAAATTATTGCAAAAACCACCCCTATGTCGAAAAAGCTCATGGGATTCATGAAATGGCCCTCTCTGGGCTTTATGTGTTGCCCAAAGTAGGCAAGGAAAGCAAAGGGAGCAATTATTGCTATGTCGCCTATTGAAAGAGCCGCCACGAACAGATACTTGTAGATTTCGGGAGTGATGTCGCTAAAATACGGAATGCTCATTTGGAGCGACTCCGACGGAGTGCGCCAGACTTCGTAGAGTGCCGCCACAGACAAAACAAGAAAAACTCCGAAAATTCCCTTTCTGAGGGCGGAGCCTTTGAAGTAGTTGTCCGATTCCGTATTCATTTTAGTCTGCAAAGAGTCTATCAAAAAATTATTCTCGTCAAGATGTAAGTTGGCGGGGGATTTTTGTCCTTAGAGCGAAAAAACGCCGTTTAAAAAATTCTCGCAAAATCCGATAAAAAGGCTTGTTTTTTTCAAAATACGAAAATCAAAACTTATTACAAACATGCAATA
>CASDUP010000039.1 GCA_949283955.1 uncultured Verrucomicrobiota bacterium
ATTTCTATTTCCATGTCGATTCTGCCGGTGTCTAGGTTAGGCCGGCGAATCGCCCTGACTATGGTGTCTATGTATCCGTACTGACCGTAGAAGGTGCGAATCTCCTCCATGGCCGCGTCGACCTTTTCGGGCGAGAAAACCTTGCCTTCGCCCAAATCATTCAGCACCACAAACGGCCACAGCTTTTCCGAAGTAAACAGCTTGTTGCCTTTGAAAGTCACCTTTCCGACGTGGTACTGCTTGCCGGGATCCACGTTTATTATTATGTCCATGTCGCCCGGCTCGTCGGGGTCGGGAAACTCGAACTTCACCTTGCCCTCGTCTATCTCCACGTCGAGATAGCCGTTGTTTCTATAGAACTTTCTAAGGTTTTCTAGGTCAGCTTGAAACTCCTCGTCCTTGAAGCGCCCGTTGTCTGTCAGATGCGACACAAGCCAAATCCATGTGTCGGTTTTCATCTGCTTTAAAAGCTTCAGCGAGTTCACGTCGTCGCTATCGCCTATTCCGAACAGAGTGTTTCCGAGCCTTTCGAAAAATCCGTAGCTCTTTTCCGCATTAGGATCCCCGGTGAACTTTATGTTTTGAATTTGAATGTCTCCGCCCTCGTCTATGTCGAATATCACGGCTCCGGTTCCGTTTTCGTCGTTCCGCTCTATGGTGTAGTTTATTCTTGCGAGCGAATATCCCTTTTTGCGGTAGTACTCCAAGAGCTTGTCGACATCCCTCTTTACTTGGAATTCGCTGAGGGTGGAACCCGCGTACGACTCTATCTCCCTTTGAAGCCTCGACGATGAAAACTCGTTGTTTCCCTTGAATGCCACCTGGGCTATTTTGTACTTGGCCACCACCACCACGGTAAGATCCATTTTTCCGTCTGAACCGCGGGAGCGCTGAACGTCGATAAAGTCGTACAACCCCGTTCCGTAGAGGGAGCGTATGGATTGGTCGAGCGATTTTGCGTCGAACTTCATTCCCTTGCGGAGCTTCAAGTGGGCCGCAACGGCGTCCTCCGAAACATTCCTCGGTCCCTCGAAGCGGAAATTAATTTTGTCTATCACCATGTCAGACTCGTCAGCCGACTGGGCCGCCGCCAGCGGGCAAACAAACAACAGCGCCGCCATTCCCGCGGCCCTTGCAAACCCTTCGACGACGCCGAAGAAAGAGCCAACCAACGCGCCGCGCTCCGCCCTTCGGCAGGCGCACAAAACAATGTTAAACTTCGACATCTCTTTTTTGAAAGTTTTCGTATCGGGTGCAATCGCGGTTGAAAATCAGATCCGTAACTCCCGTGGGTCCGTTTCTTTGTTTCGCCAATTCCACGCGTACGACCCATGAAGAGTTTGAAATACTGTCGTCATCTGTGGCAGATTTTCTCTTTCTGCTCAACAGTAAAATTGCGTCCGCGTCCTGTTCTATGGAACCCGATTCCCTGAGGTCGCTCGCCCTCGGATTTCTGTCCTCCTTTTCGCTTTCGCGGTTCAGCTGGGCAAGGACTATAACCGGAACCTTCAGCTCCTTTGCCATTGCCTTCATTCCGCGCGAAATCTCCGCTATCTGCTGCTCCCTCGGAATGCGGGAGTCGCTTCCCCTCAAGAGCTGGAGGTAATCCACCACCACCAGGCCGAGTTTGCCGTTAAGCTGCTGGCTAAGCCTGCGGGCCTTGGCGCGCATCTCGAGAATAGTTATGTCGGCGGTGTCGTCTATCCAAAGCGGAGCCGCCTTCAACTCCTTGGCTGCAGTGTTTATCGACGACATGTCCCTCGCACCTATCCTGCCGTCGCTTATGAGCCTCTGGTTGACGCGGGCACGGGCGGCTATCATTCGCATGATGAGCTGCTCGGCGAGCATCTCGAGGGAGAATATGAGTGTAGGGAAACAGGTCTTTCCTAGAAGGGCGCTTTCTGCTATGTTGAGGGCTATCGAAGTTTTTCCGGTGCCCGGACGGCCGGCTATTACTATCATCTCGTTCTGGTGGAGTCCCCTCATAAGTTGGTCGAGTTCGGTGAAACCCGTGGGAATTCCCTGGAGAGCCCCCTTGTTTTTCATGAGTTCGCTTATCTTCAGAACCGCAGACTCAACCCCCTCCGAGACCGGCTTCACCGAGTCTCCGACCCTGTCCCTGCTAATTGCAAAAATCTGCTGCTCCACGCTCTCGAGAAATTCGTCTATCTCCCCGCTGCTCCTGTGGGCGTCCTCCACAGCCCTCGTGCATGCCTTTATCACGCACCTTAAAAAATATTTTTCCCGGATTATTCCTATCCATTGGCGATAGTTTACACAAGTCTCTATCCTTCCGGCTATGGACACTATTCCCTCTATTCCGCCGGCTTTCTCGAGCATGTCCCTCTTCTGTAAAAAATCCGCAAGGGAAATCTCGTCTATCAGCCTTCCCTCGTTGAACATCGCAACCATAGCCGAATATATCGCCCTGTGAGCCGGAACGAAAAAGTAGTCCTCCGTCACCTTCTCCGCCAAACACTCGTTTATGACGTTGGTTCCTCCGTCCAATATCACGCTCGCCAACACGCCCTGCTCCGCGTCGGAATTGTAGGGAGGCAATCTCTCCATGAGCGCCTCCTTAGATTCTTTGCTTTCGCTCTTCCGTTTTCTATCGACCATAATCCATCGTCTCCGCGTCAAGCCGCCAAAAATTCAAAATATCAAAAACAGCCTCCAGTGTACGACCTTGCCTGTATTTTTCAAAATTTTGTTTTTCAGTTCTTTTGCACAGCCCCCTGTGAATAACTTTCCAAAACAAAAAAAACGCCGGGCGAAAAATCCGCCCGGCGTCCAAAAATCAAAACCTTAGGACAACCTCTCCAAAAGAGCCTGACGCTGAATCTTTAGAGCGTTCGGGAGCTGTTCGTAGAGTTCATCCTTGAGGGGCTGAGCCGCCACTATCTCCGGATCAAAGGCCATGAGAGCCTCGAAGTCCTCCTTGGAGTATTCGAGACCTTCCCAATCTATGTCGTCGTAGTTGGGAACGCAGCCGATTGCCGTCTCCTTTGCCTTGGCCTCGCCGTTGCGGCGGTTGACAATCCAAGCCAAAACGCGGGCGTTGTCGCCAAATCCGGGCCACATGAACTTTCCGTCGGCGGTCTTTCTAAACCAGTTGACGTGGTAGAAGCGCGGAGTCTCCTCGAGGTTCTTGCCCATTTCGACAAGGTGTCCGAGGTATCTGGCCATGTTGTATCCGGCAAACGGAAGCATCGCCATGGGATCCGAGCGAAGTTCGCCCTGTTTGCCCTCGGCCGCCGCGGTTCTCTCCGAACCCATCATCGCCCCCAGATATACTCCGTGGGCCCAGTTGAAGGATTCGAACACGAGCGGAATTCCGTTCGCCCTTCTGCCTCCGACCACTATCGCCGATATCGGAACCCCTTCGAGCTTCTCGGCGTTCTCGTCGAGGCAGGGGCAGTTGGCTATCGGAGCGGTAAAGCGGCTATTCGGATGGGCTGCCGGAGTTGCGGAATCCTTGCTCCAAGGCTTTCCGTGCCAATCGGTTAGGCCTTCCGGGGGCTCCTTGGTCATGCCTTCCCACCACACGTCGCCGTCGGAAGTAAGAGCGACGTTCGTGAAAATGGAATCTTTCTCGCAGGAATGCATGGCGTTGGGATTCGTCTTCATGCTCGTTCCCGGAGCAACTCCGAAGAATCCGTTTTCAGGATTGATAGCGTAAAGTTTTCCGTCGGCTGCGGGCTTTATCCATGCTATGTCGTCCCCTACGCAGGTTATCTGCCAGCCCTTCTTCTGCAATTCTTGGGGGGCTATAAGCATCGCGAAATTGGTCTTTCCGCACGCGCTCGGGAAGGCTCCCGTGACGTAGGTCTTCCTTCCCTTGGGATCCTTGACCCCCAAGATGAGCATGTGCTCCGCAAGCCAACCCTCGTCACGCCCCATAGCGGAAGCTATGCGAAGGCTCAGGCACTTCTTGCCGAGCAGAGCGTTGCCGCCGTATCCCGATCCTATGCTCATAATGAGCCTCTCTTCCGGGAAGTGGGCTATGTAAGTGTTGTCGGGATCGCAGGGCCACGCCACGTCGTCCTCAGGGGAATTGATGGGTTTGCCCACGGAGTGCAAGCAGGGAACGAACTTTCCGTTTTCGCCAAGAATGTCGAGAACCTTCGGGGTGACCCTCGCCATGATTCTCATATTGACCACCACGTACGGGGAGTCCGTTATCTCCACTCCTATCTGGGAGATGGGTCCACCCACCGGTCCCATGCTGAAGGGAATCACGAACATCGTGCGGCCTTTCATGCAACCACTGAAGAGTTCGTTTAGCTTCTTCTTCATCTCGACGGGATCCATCCAATTATTGGTCGGACCTGCCTCGTCCTTTGTTTTGGAACATATAAAAGTGCGGGCCTCCACGCGAGCCACGTCGCGCGGATCCGAGCGGAAATAATAACTGTTGGGGCGCTTCTGCTCGTTGAGCTTTATGCACGCTCCCTTGGCAATCATTTCCTCGAAGAGTCCGTCCGCCTCTTCTTTGGAGCCGTCGCACCAAACCACCTTTTCGGGCTTCGTGAGGGAGGCTATTTTGTCAACCCACTCTACGAGAGCCTTATTTTTTACCGTTTTGGGATCTATCATGTTATTGCCTTTTCGTATTTGTGTGTGAGAACAGTTCGCACACGTAAAAAAACGGATTCCTTTTTAGTTTTGAAACAAACTCTTTCAAAACATTTTTCGCTTATTTATCGCAAAGCTACAAAAATGTACACTTATTTTACCATTCCCTTTCTGGACAACATCCAGACTGAAAGCAGGGCCAAAGCGAAGAACAGGTAGCCGAAGAACTCGTGCACGAGCATATATTTATCTTTTGCAAATAGAGGGGCTACGCTGACTATGCATGTTATTCTGAGTGCGTTTGCGGCAAAAGCGATGAGAGCCGAGCTTAGAACTGCCGCCGACTTTCTCAGCCACGACACGTCCTTTCTGAAGAACGACAGTACAAGCGAGAGCACTATGGACGAGCCGATTATTCCGAATCCGTTGCACTCGGTGGCGACCAGATATGGAGTTCCGTCGACCATGAGGCCTATTTGAGGGTTATGTCCTTTATAGAGCATCAGAAGGGCGCTCTTGTTGAAGAGCGACAGGAACCACTCCGCAGTCTTGCCGGCAAGGAGCCTCAGAGGAAAATCGAAAAATCTGGCAAACACCGACAATCCGCAAAACGCGTAGAATCCGCCGCCCACCGCATATACGAATCTGGAATTGTCGAAGCACGCCGCCCCCGCCGAAACGAGGACGCACGTAAACCCCGCCACCGCTATCATCGCCGACAACAAGCCCCCCCAGATATTCACCGCAATGGGAGCGACAAAGAATGCCGCATACGCCGCCGCCAAAAATGCGAGGGAAGGTTTTCCGAAGGAGGGCCTATGCGGAGTCAGCCTAAACTCCACGGCAAGAACCGCCGCAGCCGACACCATTATCAGAAGTGCGTCCCTGAGCTGGAAGCTGTCTGCCGCATGTGAAAAGAGCCACCACGCCACGGGAAAAAACGCGGCAAAAGCGCATATCCATGCAAGAGCGGCAAAATCGAAGCTTACTCTTTTCATAAAAAAAATCCCAAATCGGAGGGCTGCAAAAAGTCCGCCTAAAATTTATGTTTTCTTGTTAGACACCCCTCCGAATAAATTTGTTCGACTCAAGATCCCGGATGAACAGCCGGTATAGCCGCCAATTCTTCGGGAATGGAATCTGCGGGATAAGTAGGGAACGAAAAGTCGAGAAGGCTCACGTGGGGTATTTCGAAACGGGCCGCTCCGTCGCTCCTGTCGACCAAAACTGCCGCCGCCACGGGAATTCCGCCTTCCTTTTTTATTATGTCTATGCACTCCGAAACCCTGCCTCCACGGGTTATCACGTCCTCCACTATCAGAAATTTCTCTCCTTTTGCCACTTTGAAGTTGCGCCTGAGCTCCAGTTTTCCGTCGGATTTTTCGGCGAATATGAAACGAGCTCCCGACTGTCTTGCCGTCTCCTGTCCGAGAACCAATCCTCCCATTGCGGGGGAGAGAACCGTGTCGAACTTTATTCCGGATATTTTTTTCAGCAGCATCGACACGAGCTCCGAAACTCTGTCCATGTGTTCGCACACTCTGGCGCACTGGAAGAACTTCGCGCTGTGAAGCCCGCTTCTGAGAATGAAATGCCCTTCAAGAAGGGCGCCCGTGGACCTGAATATGTCCAAAATTTTTTCGTTTTGAGAATCCATACGTCTTATAATTTGCTCCTCTTTAAAAACAAGCTTCGAAGCGGAACAGTCGGCTCTTGCCACCACCTGGCCGCCCTCCGAGAATTCGTCCCAATATTTCCATATTGTGGTTCTGTCGGTGTCGGGTATGGAAAGTTTGCCGATATCCGCCCTGAAAAACAATCCAAATTCCCCCTCCGACATTCTTTCGGGAAGAGTTTTTATCCTCTTTTTGCAATCGAACAGGAACATCAGCCAGTGCGATCCACCTTCGTAGGACTTCTCTGAAATAACCGCAAAAAGATGGAGGTCTTTTTCAGTCAATTCGAGCTCTATTTCCTCGCGGGTTTCCCTTATAGCGCACTCGAACGGCGACTCTCCCGAGTCCATTTCAAGCTTTCCGCCTATGGGGCTCCAAAGGTCCTTGTTAGGGGATTTTCCGCGCTTAATAAGCAAAAGTCTTCCCTCTATGTCCCTAATGAACACGAGGGTGCTTATCTTATAACCCGGAGAAGACATGGAAAAATTAGTCGAATATGACGGTTTTGTTTTTGTAGGCGAGAATTCTTCCCTCTATGTGCCACCTTACCGCGTCGGCTAGGGTGGAGCGCTCGAGTTCCCTTCCCTTTCTCATCAAGTCCTCGACGGTATCCCTGTGGCTTACCCTCGTGACATTTTGAGCGATTATGGGGCCCTCGTCCAAATCTTTCGTGGCGTAGTGGGCAGTTGCTCCTATCAGCTTCACCCCGCGCTCGTAAGCCTTGTGGTAAGGCTTGGCGCCGGCAAAAGCCGGAAGGAAGCTGTGGTGTATGTTTATTATCGGAACCCCGCACTCTTCGATGAACTCCGGGCTCAAAATCTGCATGTAGCGCGCGAGCACTATCAGATCCGCCTTTTTAGACCTAACCGTCTCCGCCAATTCCGCCTCCGCCTTCGCCTTGGAGTCCTTCGAAACCGGTATCACCTTGAACGGAAGCCCGAACATCTCGGCCATGGGACGCAAGTCTTCGTGGTTCGAGACGACGCATGGAATGTCGCACTTTATCTCACCGGCCCTCTGCCTCAAAACGAGATCGCTGAAACAATGCTCGAACTTCGAAACCATCACGAGAACCTTCGGGCGAACCGTCGATCGAAGCATAGTCGTTTCCAGATCTAGCTCTTTTTCCGATATCTCCCTAAACATGGACATTTCCATCTCGACATCGCCCGCCGGAATCCATTCCAAGCGCTGGAAGAACACTCCCTCCTGCCTGTCTCTGTGCTGGTCGGCGTGGAGAATGTTCCCTCCCCTGGCGTATATCCAGCCGGACAGGCGAGAAACCAATCCAGGCCTGTCCCTGCCGTGAAGCAACGCTATTATTCTTTCGCCCTCTTCCATTTTTTATAGGTGGAAGTTAAAATTCGTAGGAGCTTCCGGACATTCTGCGCTTAATTTCGTCCACTACCTCCCTCTCGTTTCCATTCTTGGCTACGAAAGTTACGGAAAACCTCACAAACGGTCCCGCGTCATCCCACGGAACCGTGCTTATCAGGTGCTCGCTTATCATCCATTGGGAAAAATCCTCACCCGTCTTAAACTCCACCCTTTTTCCGTCTTTAGAAACGGCTGCCTTCGGAGCGGGCATGTAAAGATAGAAGCTTGCCTTAGGCTTGCGTGGAGAAAATCCCAAACCGCTCAAAACCCCGGAGAGCATGTCCATTCTGCGGGAATACTTGGCTGCTATCTTGCGGGTGATGGAAGGATCTTCCAGACCTCTGGCAGCGGCGTGCTGTATCGCCAAAAATTGGCCCGAATCCGTATTGTCCTTCACGTCGCCGTACGCCTTCACCACGAGCGGATTTCCGCAAACCCAACCTATTCTCCAACCCGTCATGTTGTGGCTCTTCGAAAGCGAGTGGAGCTCCACAGCAACGTCCTTGGCACCCTCCACCTGAAGTATCGATTGAGCCTGCCCGTCAAACGCAAGCGAGGCATACGCCGCATCGGAAACCACCAGCACCGAATTCTCCTTCGCCCATTTCACCAGCTTTTCGAAAAATTCCCTCGTTGCCGACGCCCCCGTGGGATTGTTCGGATAGTTTACGACAATCACCTTTGCACGCTTCAGTATGTCGGACGGAATCTCGTCGAGATTGGGAAGAAAATCGTTTTCTGCGCGAAGCTTCAAGTTGAACACTTCCCCTCCCAAGTACTTGGCGTGGGTCCCGAAAACCGGATATCCGGGAACTGTCATTATAACCACGTCTCCGGGATTTATGAAGCACGCAGGAAGTATAGACAGTGCCGCCTTGGAGCCCATCGAGTGTAAAATTTCCGTCTTGTAGTCCAATTCGACCCCAAACACGGCCTTCATGTAGGAAGCGGCAGCGCGCTTAAATTCGTCGCCCCCGTTGTCGGCATATCCTCTATTGTCGGGGTTTTTCGCGCCCTCGTAGAGCGCTTCCACGACCTCAGGGAACGCCATGTCGTCCGGCTCCCCAACCCCCATGTCTATAAGGGGCACATCGGGTTTGGCAAGCATTGCCGCGCGCTTTGCCCTCTTTATCTTTTCGAATTTATAAATTTCCGTTCCCTTGCCGTAGTTGGCTCCGCCTATGCGTTCGGCGAACAGATTCTGAATGTAGGATTCAGCCATTTGAGTATGTCCTCTTTATTGTTTGCTTTTTTTGCAAATGTAGCAATCATCACAGAAAATAAAAGTGCGGAGACAAAATCAATGAAAATAATAAGAACCCCCGAAGAAATGCACTCGTTCTCCAAATCCGAGCGAGAGGCCGGCAAAAGAATATCGCTCGTTCCAACGATGGGGGCGCTGCACGAAGGACACCTTTCCCTCGTGGACAAGGCGAAAAGCCTCTCCGACGTGTGCGTGGTTTCCATTTTCGTCAATCCCACCCAATTCGGGCCAAACGAAGACTACGCAAGCTATCCGAGAACCTTCGACGACGACGTCAAAAAATGCGAAGAAAGGGGAGTCGATGCAATATTCGCACCCTCCCCCGAGTCGATTTATCTTCCGGACGCCTCAACCAAAATAGTGGAAAGCTCGATAAGCTCGAACTTGTGCGGAAAATCTAGGCCCAAACATTTCGCCGGGGTGACCACCATAGTAGGAATTTTGTTCAACATTGTCCGGCCGCACCTTGCGGTGTTCGGGGAAAAGGACGCCCAGCAGGCGGCGATAATAAAGAGAATGGTCCGAGACCTGTTCTTCGACGTGGAAATAGAAACCGGAGAGATAGTCCGCGAACCCAGCGGCCTTGCCCTCAGCTCGCGGAACAAGTACATGGACAAACTCGAACGCGAAGGAGCGGCGAGAATACATTCTGCTCTCCTTGCCGGCAAGAGGCTCGCCGAAGAGGAGAACTGCGACAACGTTGACAGAATAAAAACGAGGGTAATCAACGAAGTGTCTAACGCCAAAACCCGCGTAATATACGTGGAGGTGGTCGACTCCGAAACCTCCCTGCCCGTCCAAAGGCTCGAGAGGGGAAAGGCGAGAATTTCCATAGCCGTTTGGTACGGCAACACGCGCCTCATAGACAATATTAGAATTTAGCGCAGCAAAAAGGCTCACGAGCATTTGAAAAAATATGAATTTTGATGTAGTAGTTGTAGGAAGCGGAATAGCCGGGCTTAGTTTCGCCTTAAAGACCGCAAAACTCGGAAGGAAAGTCGCCATCATAACGAAGAAAGAAAGGAGCGACACCAACACTAACCACGCCCAGGGTGGCATAGCGAGCGTGACGAGTAGCGCGGACAATTTCGAGTCTCACGTCAGGGACACTCTGATTGCCGGAGACGGCCTTTGCGACGAAAACGCCGTGCGTGAAATAGTCAGATCGGCCCCCGCCCAAATCCGCGATTTAATTTCTGAAGGAGTCGAATTTACCCGAGAGGCGGACGGATCTCCCGCTCTAGGCAGGGAGGGCGGACATTCCGAAAGAAGAATACTCCACGTTAAGGACTACACGGGACGGGCCATAGAGGAGGCTCTTCTAAAGGCTGTAGCGGCGGAAAAGAACATAGTGGTTTTCGAGCACCATTTTGCTGTGGACCTGATAACCCGCTCCAAGGCGCGCACTCTGTTGGGTTCGGAAAGCGACGGCATAGCGGGTTTGTACGTTTTCGACGTAAAAAAATCCCGCGTTGAGACGGTCAGGGCGAGGGCTGTCATGCTTGCTACGGGCGGAACTGGATGCGTATATCTGTACACCACGAACCCGTCCATAGCCACGGGGGACGGAATAGCAATGGCTTATAGGGCGGGAGCAGAAGTTGCGAATTTGGAATTTATACAGTTCCATCCCACCGCCATGTATTCGAACACGGGAGAGAGATTTTTGATATCGGAGGCGGTTCGAGGGGAGGGAGCGATACTTAGGAACGCGAACGGGGAGGCGTTCATGCCCAACTACGACAAGCGAGCCGACCTGGCTCCGAGAGACATTGTGGCGCGGGCAATAGACAGCGAAATGAAGCGCCTCGGTACCCCGCACGTATGGCTCGACATCACGCACAAATCCGCCGAAACCCTCAAGGGCAGATTTCCGCAAATATGGGAGCACTGCATAGAGCGCGGAATAGACATTTCTAAGGATTACATGCCCGTAGTTCCCGCTGCGCACTACATGTGCGGAGGAGTGAAGACCGCCATCGACGGTTCTACCAGCCTTCCCGGTCTGTACGCCTGCGGAGAGGTCGGCTGCACGGGACTGCACGGGGCCAACAGGCTGGCTAGCAATTCTCTTTTGGAAGCGGTTGTAGTGGCAAACAACGCTTCGAAATCGGTGGACGAATACCTCGAAAAAACTCCCGCCGACCACACGGAGGTTCCCGAATGGAAAGACGGAAACGTTCGCAATTCCGACGAGCGAGTAGTTCTCCAGCACAACAAGGGAGAACTGAACCGCACGATGTGGGACTACGTTGGGATTGTGCGCACCACGAAGAGATTGGAGCGTGCCCTGCACAGGGTTGAAAACCTGCACAGGGAGATAGAAGAGTACTACTGGAATTTCAGAATAGAGCCCGATCTCATAGAGCTCAGAAACGAAGTTTTGGTGGCTATGTTAATCATAAGAAGCGCTCTTGGCAGGAAGGAGAGCCGTGGGCTCCACTACACGCTCGACTATCCCAACAAGCTTGGAGAGCCGAAAGACACTGTTTTAAGGCGCGAGAAATTTTAAGATTTATGGAAGAAAATACGTTTAAACCCACCGACTTCATAATAGACGTTCTCGACTTTCCCCAAAAAGGGGTAGTTTTCAAGGACATCACCCCGCTTCTTGCAAATCCGAAAGCATACTCCCGCACGATCGACGAGATGGCCAAACTCATAGAAAAGTACAAGCCGACAAAGATACTGTGCGCCGAATCCCGTGGATTTTTCTTTGGACCCTCAATCGCCATAAAGCTCGAAACGGGATTCATACCCGTAAGGAAGAAAGGCAAGCTCCCCCGCAAAACGATAGACATGGAGTATTCCCTTGAGTACGGCTCCAATATTTTGTGCGTTCACGAAGGCGACATAAAGAAGGACGATATAGTTGTCTTTGTCGATGACGTGCTCGCCACTGGCGGCACTGCCGAAGCGGTCTGTAAAATAGTAAAGAAAACCGGAGCAAAACTTGCATGCTGCGAATTTTTCTATGAAATAGGATTTTTAGGCGGAAGAAAAAAGCTCTCCGACATAGGGGTTGAAACGGTGGCTCTGGTTTCGGAATAGCGCAGCGCCTGGCGGAAGAGACAGAAAGTTCTCCAAGCAGTATTTTCCTATTCGAAAGCCAAAAATATTATTTCCGCTCAAAAGGAGTTTTTAATATTGCCATGCGTAGGTCTGAACTATGCGGCTAATCTTAGAAAAGGGAAAGGCATAAAAACCGCTTGGCGCGCACCAACCCCAAAAAATCCTCTCCGCCCTTCGCATTACGTAAAGTTCGTCCAGAAATATTTTCGAGGTCCAATCGGCTCAAATAGCAAGAGAGCGCCCAAATGGAAACGGGTGCATTGTTTCTAAGTCTTCATTTTGCCAAAGACTCCCTGCCATTTGCGAAGGAAAAGCTCCTGCATGTGCCGCAGTTTCTCTAAAGCTGCTTTGCTAAAAAATCGAATTTTTCCGGAGTTTGAACGCAAGGATTTTTTCGGCGTCAGAAAAATTTCTCCGCAGAAAATTTACCCTACCAAAGCCTCCGCCATAAGGCCCGAACATTCAAATCAAAGAGAATAATCGGATACAAAAAAACCGCGGATTGCCCAATCCGCGGTTTGTGCAATTTATTTCTTCTCTCCAGCCGAACCCGGTTCCGGAGCGGGAGGAGGAGGAACTTCCCCGGTCGATTCCGGCGCGTTTTTGACGTCGAGCATATCCACGTCGAAAATCAAAGTCGCGTTGACGGGAATTGCCGGAGTGGGAGGATTGTTTCCGTAGGCCAGCTTGGAGGGTATATAAAGCTTTATCTTTCCGCCTTTGCCGACTTTCTGCAACCCTTCGCGAAAACCCGGAATCACCTGGTCGAGGGAGAACTCCGCTATTTTTTCTCCCCCGTGCATGTCGGTGGAATCGAATACAGTACCGTCTATCAGCGATCCGACGTACTTCACCACCACCGCCGAATTTTCAAGCGGAACGTTTGCCGAACCCTCTTTAACTATCTCGTATCCGAGTCCGCTCGGGGTGAACTTAACGTTCTTATTCTCCTTCAATTTGCCCCAAAATTCCGCGGACAATTTTTCATTCTTTTCGGCCTCCACCTTCATGTTTGCGTCCGCCCTCTCGCGAAGGTACGTCATCATCGGCTGGGCTATTTCCGCTATATTTGCGGGAAGTTTTCCGCTCTTTGCCATTTTCCTCATTCCCTCGAAAAACATTTCGAGCTCCGCTTCGGTCATCTTCAAGTCTTTCAGTCCCTGACGGTCGTACATCAGCATTCCAAAAGTCTCTATATACTCCCTGCCCTTGTCCGCGGGGGTATTTGCGGCAAATGCCGTTCCTACAAACGAGGCCGCCGCTACGGCTCCCGCTAAAATTGTGTTTTTTATGTTCATAGAATGTATATTTTTCATTTATTTTCAACTTCGTCAAACCAAATTGAGGTAAACCTCAAAAAGCCGACTGCAATGTTTAGACTAGGCAGGCCCGTTTTCGTTCCGCAAAAAAATGTTGCCGAATCGGATCCAATCTGCGATACGCATGACAGAGCTTATGTCGGACGAAAAATTCAAGTTGAAGGTGTGGTATTCCGGGCGCGTTCAAGGAGTCGGGTTCAGATACAAGGCTTCGCAAGTGGCGAAGGGATACGACGTCGTGGGAGAAGTCGAAAATCTCGACGATGGAAGAGTGCTTCTTACTGCCTTGGGAGACGAGGCGGAAGTGAAAGAGTTCGAATCTAAAATCTCGGAACTTATGGCGGATTTCATACGTCAAAAGGATTCTGAGGAAAGCCGCGTATCGGGCACGGAATTTTCGCGGTTTTCAATAAGGCTGTAGAACCGCCATGAAAGCAATTTCTGTAAAAAAACTGGTAAAATACTACCGCTACGGAGTGCGCGGCGTGGGAATTAGAGCGCTTGGAGGGGTTTCTCTCGACGTGGAGGAGGGGGAGGTTTTCGGGCTGCTCGGGCCAAACGGCGCTGGAAAAAGCACTTTGGTTAAAGTGATTCTCGGACTGCTCAGGCAAAATTCCGGAACATGCGAAATATTCGGCAAGGCACCTTCAAGAAACGTGAAAGGGCAGATAGGATACCTTCCCGAATCGCCCTACTTTTACAAGTTCATGACCGGTTTCGAAATGGTGAAGTTTTACGCGAAACTATGCGGAATGACGGAGAGGGAAGCCCGCTCTGCCTCGGAAAAAGCCCTCGAACTTGTCGGTCTGGGCGACGCGTCAGGCAGAAGAATATCGCTATATTCGAAGGGAATGACCCAGAGAGCCGGAATAGCGCAGGCAATAGCGCACAATCCCAAGCTCGTCATTTTGGACGAACCCGCCTCCGGGCTCGATCCCATAGGAGCGGAAGACATGGCTAAAATAGTCAGAAAACTCCGCGACGAGGGAAAGACAGTTCTGCTTTGTTCCCACTCGATGAGCGAAGTGGAAAAGCTGTGCTCAAGAGTGGCTATTCTTTGCGGGGGAGAAGTGGCAGCCTGCGGAAGGCTCGACGAACTTCTGGAAACTCCGGACAAAATGAAGATTGAATTTAAAAATTTGGACGCCCAAAAAGCCCGAAAAATTTCCAACTATGCCGCCGAAATAGGAGCGGAAACGGAATCTGTCTCGAAGTCAAAAATATCTCTGGACGAATTTTTCAGGAAGATTGTCGAAGGAAACAAAAAATGAAAAACGTTATATCCATAGCATCGGCTACCTTTTCCGAGACGCTTAGACAAAAACTTCTTCTCCTGATATGTCTGGCAGCCCTGCTTCTTGTCCTGTCTTCGAACTACCTTCTGCGGCTCGACCTCGGAAACGAGCGCCTGCGCTTCGTGTTCGATTTCGGATCGGGAGCTGCGGAGTTCTTCGGGGCCATAGTGGCAATAGTAGCCACTGCCCAAATATTCCATTCGGAAATAGACAACAAAACCATCACAACCTTGATGTCGAAGCCGGTCTCATTCGCACAATTCTGCTCGGGGAAAATAATGGGATCTGCGGCGGCTCTCGGAGCGTTCGTTCTCGTGATAATTTTGGCGACGGCGGCAATGCTCATGTACACACAGTATGAACTCAGCCAAAACCCCCGCGGAATGCTCGGACAAACCCCGTGCAACTACGCCGGACTTATCGTATTTGGAATCCTGCAATGGGGAAAATTGTGCGCGATAGCGTCCATAACGGCCGCGGTCTGTTCGTTCTCTAGATCGCTGTTGTTCTCGGTGGTCGTATCATTTATGATTCTTGCAATATGCGTAATGGGAACCACCACCATAGCTCTGGGCGGAGAACAGACCATCTTGATGAAAATTACCTCCAACATATTTCCGGATTTCCAAATTTTTAAAATTTCGGAGAACTTCGCGTTCGCCCCCATCGACTGGAAAGCGGCGGTATCGCTGGCGGCTTACTCGGCCGTGTATTGCGCGTGCTGCTGCGCACTGTCGGCTTGGACTTTTTCGCGAAGGGAATTTTAATTGTCGAAAAGCGTTGAAATACTTTCTTAACAGACTTGCCGTATCGGCGCTTTCCGTCGCCGCCACTTTGCTGGCGTCGGGAATACTAGCTTTTCCGTTCCTGAAAATGGCAAAAAAAGAAGACTCCAAAAGCGGAGTTTCAATGGAGTCTGTAAGGGCAGCCACGGGAGCCGGAGCCCTGTTTGCGGTTCTCGGGGGATATAGGACGATAGCCGCCGATCTCGTATGGATAAAGGGCTATGTTTTGTGGGAGAAAAAAGACTTGGCAGGATGCGTGTCGTCCATGGAGCTTGCCACGGAAATAGATCCGTACGCGCTCGACTTTTGGTACGAGGCAGCCGGAATCATAGCCTTCGACACCCCGCACTGGATATTCGAAAAAGATCCGAAGATGGCAAAATCCGCCGAATTCCAAAAACGGATAAAAGAAAGGCAGGCAAAACTCGCAATATCGTACATAGACAGAGCGCTGAAAATATTTCCAGACTCCGACAAACTGTGGATTCGAAAGGGACAAATCGCCATGATTTATTCCGACTGGCCTCTTGCCTCAGAGTGCTATTCCATTCCCGCAAACAAGCCGAACTCCATGATATACGTCAGAAGGATTTACGCTGCCACCCTCGCCCGGCAGGGAAAGTACAAGGAATCGCTTTCTATATTTGAAAAACTTTACGACGAAGTGGAATCCGATTCCCCTTTGAAACCTGTATTTAAAGAAGAAATTTCGAAGCTCAAAAAAGCGATCGAAAAAACTTCCATTTAATTTACGGGAAATTTTTGCCTTTAAAAAAAATTTCTATCTTAAGGGGAACTCCGCCGACTAAAAAAAGAAAAATCCCATCTTAAGGGAAGCGCACAGATTAAAAAAAGAAAATCCCTCTCGAAAGATAAAATTCTTCTCTCCCCCCTCCGGCAAAAAATCCGCAATAGCGCGGCAAAAATTTTATTCGTTTGTTTTTGAAACGGACATCTGCCCGATTAACCCCCCCTCAAATTGAATGCCGATTTAAAAATTTTTCCAAATGGGCGGACCTGGAATTTTTTCCTCCGCGCAAAAAAAATTCCTTTTTGGAAAATGAAAAATTTTCCAAGCGAGCGCATCGAAACAAGAAACGGAAACAATCCCGCTAAATTTGCGTGCGGATTTTCCAATCGCATGCAAAACAGACCAAACGCAAAAAAACATCAAACCGGAAGAAATTTATCCCGAAAACTCGCTTCACCCTTTGCATTTTCTTTCGAATAAAAATAAACGCCTCCCAAAAAGCTCCTCAAGTTTCGAACGCAAATTGTCCGGATTTCGAATAAAAAAAAACGCTTCCCCCAAAAAGGGGAAGCGCCATCTTGAAAAACTTTCGGACTATGCCTTCGAGGCGTAGTAGGCGTTGATCTTTTCTGCAACGTCCTTGAAGGAAATGTCGCTCGAGTAAATTTCCTTATATTCCCTAAAAGCCTCCTCCGGTTTTTTCATCTTTTCGTAGGCATTGGCAAGCTGGTAAATTATCTCCTTTTTGGCGTCGTTCATTATGGGAAGTTCCTTCTTTGCTATAACGAGCTGTTCCACTGCAAGATCATACTTTCCGCCCTGAAGGAACGCCTCTCCCAATCCGAGAAGAGACTGCGAACGAACTTTTGGATTCCTCTGCGAAAGCTGGAACTGCATTATGGCCTCGTCCAGATTTCCCTCCTCGAGCATCAGCTGTCCGAGCACATAGCGGCTGTTGAAGTCGTTGGGATATTTCTCGACCATCATCTTCGCGTTTTCGAGCTTGTACTTCCTCTCGTCTATGCGGAGTTTTTCGAGTTCGGCCTTCTGTTCGTCGGTGGCGTTCCCCTCGGAAATTATTTTCTCGATGGCGTCTATGCGCTGGTTCATATCTGCGATGATAAAGTCGTGCTCCATCTTTTCGAGAGTGGTGTCGCCCCTTCCGAGAGGCTGCTCGCGCGCCTTGCGGACATACTCCACTGCCTCGGAATAACGCTTGAGCGAGCGGAGGTTGGAACATATCTCGCGGTACAAATTGACGTTCTCCGGATCCGTTTCGATTTGGGCCTTGAGTTTTTCTATCATTCGGCGCAGGGCTTCGTCGTCGTTGACTATTCCCGTTTCAAGCTCCGAGGTCTCCTCCTTCGATTTGAGTTTTTCCTTAAAGTCTCCTTTCTCCTCCCACTTGCCTTTTTCCATCGTCTTAATCACGGAAGCGCTCCTCATGATGGCTTGGGCCTCCCCGTTGCCGGGATTTTTGCGAAGAATCAAGTCTCCTATCTGTATGGCCTCGTCCGGCTTTAGATCCTTGAGGTACGCGTTTCCGAGGGCGACCAAATTTGCGAGATTGTTGGGCTCAAATTCTGATATGGCCTTGTAGCAGGAGGAAGCAGTGCCCCAATATTCTAGCTTGGCTGCCGCCGCCGCGAGGGTTTTTAGAACGATGGAATTTTCCGGGCATACGCACAACAAGTCTTCCGCCTCGTTTATCACTTTCAAAGCCGCTTCCTCGTCTCCCTTTTTCAGCGCCGAAGCCGACTTTGCCGCAAAAACCAAACCTTGAACTTTGGCTGCCATTTTCGCCACGGGATTTCCCTTCCCGAACTTCTTAAACTGCGCCACGCGCATTATCTTTCTGACCTCCACACACGAAGGATGGCGCGCCAGAATCGTGCGGCAGACGTCTATCGTGTACTGCGGGTTCTGATCTATGGTTTTTTCCGCAGATTCGAGTTGTTTTATTAAGCGGGGATCGAGATTTTTTAATTCCTCTTCCTTTGGTTCAGCCGCCGCGTTTTCTATCTTTTCTTCCGCCATAAATTTTCAAATTTTATTTTTCGAGAAATCGAATGAGTAATAAATCTCGGCAAGATTAGGAAAAAATCGCGCCTACTTCAAGTCATTTTCGACGCAAGATTCCAAAAGATCCATACATTTTTTGTTTTTTTCGGGATCCGGTGACTCCACCAAAAGCCTTATTTTGTTCTCGGTTCCCGAATATCTGACCAAAATTCTCCCCTCCGATCCCAAAAATTCCCTTTGTTTTTGCATTTGGTCCGCGAGGGTTGGAGTCTCGTCCAGAGGGATTTTGCGCGCTACTTTCACGGCCTTCTGAAGAAGCGGATTGAGCCTGATTTTTCTCTTCGCCTCCGACAACTTCGCCCCTCTTTCCGAGATTGCCGAAAGCACCGCAAGAGCTGCCGCCAATCCGTCCCCGCAAGGAGACACGTCGGAAAATATGAAGTGACCGGAATTTTCCCCTCCGATATTGCAACCCTTCGAAATCATTTCCGACATGACCAGCCTGTCGCCTATGCCGCTCCTATGAACCTTTATTCCCATATCTGCCAGAGAGGAATCAAGCCCCGTATTGCTTTGAATCGTCGTCACTATGGCTCCTCCGCGCAGGGCTCCCCTCGAGAGGGCGTCCACGGCTATAAGACCCAACAACACTTCGCCGTCAATCGGGTCGGAATTTTCGTCGCACACGACAACTCTATCCCCGTCCCCGTCGTGGGCAAAACCTATATCTGCTCCGGTTTTTGCGCAGAGTTCGGAGAGCGACTCGGGATACTGGCTGCCGACTCCGTCGTTTATATTGAAACCGTCCGGTGAATCGCCCACGCAAAACACTTCAGCTCCATAATTTTCAAAAACCTTCGATGAAACTCCAGACGTGGCTCCGTTTGCCATGTCCAAAGCTATCTTAACTCCCTTCAGAAAGCCCTTCGGAAAAAGTTCCGACATCTTGCCGGCATACTCCTCGAGGGCAAATCTTCCAACCCGTATCTTTTCCGGCTTCAGGCAGGATTTTTCGCGGAATACCCCTCGCGGACCCAAAGACAGAAATTTATCCGCCAAGCGTTCTATTTCAAGTTGGGTATCGTCGTCTATCTTTCTTGCATGCGAATCGAAAAATTTGATTCCGTTATCGGTGTGCGGATTGTGGGAGGCAGTAATCATAACTCCAAAATCCGCCCCTCTTTTCAAAACTCCGTACGCCAAGGCGGGAGTCGGAAGTATTCCGAGATTCTCGCAATCGCCTCCAATCCTCGAGAATCCTTCTATAAATGCATTCAACAGGGGTCCGGTAGAGGCGCGGGTGTCTCCCCCTGCAACTATTTTTTTCCCTCCCCTGTTTTTAAGCGCCTCGCCAAGAGCCTCCCCCAAAGCGCAAAAAAATTCTTCGTTTATATGTTCGTCGCCATAAGTTCCCCTTATGCCGTCGGTTCCAAAATATTTCATACTCGCTCCAAGTCCTGTGAATCCAAAAAAAATCTAAAATTCGGAGTTCTTCCTTATTATATCTCCAAGCTCCTCACGGGAAGTCTCCTCGAGAGCCTTTCCCTTCCTCTTCAAATCTTCAAACGTCTTTATGAGCGTCTCCGACATCTTCTCGTGCGTCTCCTCGCTGCCGCCCACAACCGAAAATTTGTCCGCCTGCGTTATCCTCTTTTGGCCGTCGCCGTCCAAACCCAATCCCAATATGTGGGATACGCCTTTTGAAGAATCTCCTCTTGCTTTCATTCTCCCTCCTCCCCGCTTTCCAACTCCGTCGAATCGGAGCTATCAGGCAAGAATTCGCAGTAAATCTCTTCGAATTCCCCGTCTTGAACCAGGGAAAGCTTGTGAAGCCTGGTCAGCTCCAACATAGCCAAAAACGTCGCCACCAGGCACGTCAAACTGGTCTTCCCGACCGTAAACAGCGACGAAAACGCGAAAACTTTTCCGGAATGCTTCAACGACAAAATATATTCCATTCTGTCCGCCACAGTCACGTTCTCCTCCCGTATCCTGCCTTCGACAAACTTCTCCGCCAAATTGCGCAGCACGAGATTAAAAGCCGTCCATATCTCCATTCTGTCCGACTTTCTAAGGGGTCTCGGGAGCTCCAAATCCTCCGCCGAAACCCTTCTGTCCAAAAACTCCCCTCTCGCGTTTATCAAGTCCTCAAGATCCGCCGCCGCCGACTTTATCTTCTTGTATTCTATAAGCTGCTCCACCAGCTGCCAGCGGGGATCCGCCTCCTCTCCCTCCAAATCTTCTCCCTCCGGGGAGCGCTCGTCCATAGGCAGAAGCATTCTGCTCTTTATGTACATCAGAGTGGAGGCCATCACGAAAAACTCCCCCGCTATCTCAAGAGACATTTCCTTCATGGATTTCAGCGCATCCATGTACTGCCCGGTTATTTCGGCTATTGGAATGTCGTATATGTCAATTTCGCTCTTTCTAATTAGAAAGAGAAGCAAGTCGAGAGGCCCCTCAAACACGCTCAACTTGACGGACATTTCGTATCCGCCCAAAACCGCGTCCGTCTTTTCGACACTCTCCATCCGCAAAATTTTCTAATCGAGATTTATAGTAAATCTCACCCCAAACGTAAAGTCGTTCTGCCGGGTCGAACCCTGCTTGTACGACAATCTGTACTCTATTATGTAGGAATTCGCCACGCGCGTGCGCAACGCGTAGGTCTGATCCGTAAACATCGACAGCCTATAGTCATAGGCCCACAAGCCATAGAGCGCGTAGTTCTCCGTTATCCTATATTCGGCAGTAGCCCAGTACTGGGTCAAATAGCCCTGCAAATAGGTGGTTGCAAGAGTAAGCGACAACTCGTCGCCCTCGTAAAGCGTGACGTAGGTGTTCAGCTCGGGAATGTCTATGTGGTTCGGATCTATCCTTGCATAGACTCCGGCAGTCAACCACCTCGAAGGAGACACGGACGCGTTTATGTACAGGTCGGAATACGACTGCAAACCGACTTCGTTCATTAGCGGCTGCCCGTCGAAATTTATGTCCTGAAAAACGTCGAACCTCGCTATCTCCCTGCTTCCGTACTCCTCGTCGCGCGTCTCAAACACGTTCATTATTCCAAACCTCAACGTGTTTGTGTTGTAGATTCTGTCGGTGTTGCGGAGAGTTCCCAAATCGAAAATCGGCGGATAAGTGTTGTAGTAGTAAAAGTCGTCCACCACGGGAATTCTTCCGCTTCCCTGCGAGGCGTTGGGTATATAGCGGTAGCTTATCATCGGAGTCATGTGGTGGCGTATCCCGTCTATTCCGAGCGTTTCGCTTTTTACATCAAAGGTGCCGTATATGTCCATCTGGGCATCAAAACCCACCTGCGCCAAAATTCGAACGTACTCGCCCGATCCCCCTATCGCGTTTCCGTAGTAGGTCATTCTCGCCCCAGCTACGGGAGTGAAAGTGCTCCACGAAGTGAGATTTATCGGTCGATACACCCCGTAGTAGGCGTCGACCCTATTGCTCTTGTAGTAGTAAGTGTCGAGGGGGGTTGCTATGGAATTCCTCAACATGGCATAGGAGGCAAATCCCGTCTGATAAATTCCCGTTTTAAAAATTTGGTTCGGCTGCATATCCAGGCGAATTTCCGGGAGGCGCTGCTGGACATTTTCCCAATCGTTGGGTGCAAACCTTGTGAACAGCGAAGCCGTGTAAAACGAGCCGTAGTAGTTGACTTCGCCGAAATTGTCCGGAGTTTGGTTGTCCCAAAACAACTGATCTCGAAAATCTCTCGTGACGAATTCGTCGCTCCAGTAGTCTATGTTGGCTACAAATCCTATGTTTTCACCTATCATCTGGGCGTGGCGAACCTCCACGAAAAACCTGTCGCTCTCGATTTTTCTTCCGAGGCTGTCCGTTCCCAAAATGCCCTCGGAGCCGTGGTCGTTTATATACGCTCCCTGGGCTATTCCCTTGAGCCAAGTTTCGGAATTGGAGATGTCGTATCGGACGGCGGGTCCGAACAAAACGGATCTCTTCGTGTAGTAGTCGAGAAGGATTCCGGGATCTATATCTCCGAGGCCGTTGTAAAACACCGTGTTCCCTATGCCGACTCCGTAATCCGAGTTGAACGAAATATTATTCCAAACGTCGAACGGAGGCCTTTTTAGCCCTTTTTGGCCGTAGTACGGAACATACATAAACGGAATGTCCCCTACCTTGAAGGTCACGTCCTCAAGCCGCAAGTAGTCCTCCTGGGAATCATACGAAACAGACGAAGCTCCCACGTTGAGGGAAACCGGAGTGGGTTCCCCGAACCATATTCTGGCATCCTTTGTTTCAATCTTCTTTTTGTCGCCGGAAACCGACGGGCTCTCGACAAAGGCTGGCGGAGTTCCGAACCTAGCAGTGCCCGTGGAAAACGACGACTTTGCCATGTCGACAAACAAATCCTCCGAAATCGCGCGAATTTCCCCAAGGGATATTGCCACGTCTCCAGAAGCCTTGGCCGTTCCCTTTTCCTGCGAAAATTCGAACACGTCCGAATTCAGCTCGAAATTCTTGTGGTAAACTTTAGCGTTTCCCCTTCCTACAAGGGTTCCCGTCTTGTCGTCGGCGTAGTTGAATTTATCCGCCGAAAGTTCCGGCTGCCAATCGCCCATGAATTTTTCGAACACAGATTTCTTTCTGGCCGGAAGTTTGGGTGAGACTCCTTTCGACTCCGCAACACCCGTGGTTCCCTCCGACAAAAATTCCTCCGAAGGCCTAGCCCCTCTTGGGGCTTTCGGCTCCCTTCCCGCCCTCAGAGCCTTGATGTAGGAATCCGCCTCGAACGCCCTCTTTTTCTCCTCCGAAACCCACGGCAAGTCCCTGCGCTTGCGAACCGATAGATTCATGGAATCCCTGGCTGTGCCATCGGAAAGCTTCGAATTTTTTACTTCGGATTTCTCAGGATTTTCGGAAGATGACTCTTTTGCTCTCTGCGCTCCGGAAGCGACCAAAGACGGTTTCTCGGAAGCGGCGGGAGAAATTTTTTCTAAATTTTTTGCCGATTCGGAAGAGCCCGCCATTGATGGCCCGGAGTTGAAATTAGCCGAAGCTTTGGAAACGGCCGTTTCAGGCGGATTGTTCGGGGAATGGTCGGCGGAGGGAATCTCCGCGTTCGACAAGGGCGCGACAAAAAAGCACGCCCCCGCGGAAAGCGCTATCGCCGCAAATACGCCATTATTAAAATTCACGCGGTAAACATTTAAAGCCGCTCAACCTTTTCACAAGCTTTTTTTCCTACCGCTTTTCCATTTTAAAAAAAATCGGCGAAGCAGATTTTACTTCGCCGATTTTAAAACTCGCGGCTCCAAACTACTGCGCGGAAAATTTTAGAACCGTTTTAGTCTTGTACTCCTTGTCCGGAGTCAGAACCACGGACGGGAAGGATTTTTCGTTGGGAGAATTGGGGAAGTGCTGCGTTTCCAGCGCCAATCCGTAGAAAGCCCTATACGCCTTGCCGCCCTTGCCTATCATGTCCCCCTTGAGCTGGCAGCCGCTGTAAAACTGTATTCCGGGCTCGGTGGTGTAGATCTCCATCTGCCTGCCGCTTATGGGGTCGTACACCCGAGCAGCAAAGCTCATGTCGCTCTCCTTGCCCTTCGCCTTGTTCAGAACGAAATTGTGGTCGTATCCCCCTCCAATTTTAAGCTGGGAATCCCTGTCGAAAATGCGCGCTCCTATCGGAATATTCTTGCGGAAATCGAAGGGGGTATCCTCCACGTCCTTCAATCTGCCCGTGGGTATGAGCACCGAATTTACTGGTGTGAACTTGTCGGCGTTGATGGTCAGCTCGTGGCCGAGTATGTTCCCGTTGCCGGCCCCGGCGAGATTGAAGTAGCAGTGCTGGGTCAGATTGCACACGGTGGTTTTGTCGGTCTTGGCGGAGTAGTCTATGGACAGCTCGTTTTCATTGTTGAGGGTGTAGGTGACAACCACGTCGAGCTTTCCCGGGAATCCCTGGTCGCCGTCGGGAGACGTGAGCTTGAAAGTGGCAGAAACCGAATCTCCCTCCTTCGAGGTCTCAACAGACCACACGCGCTTGTCGAAGCCTTCCTTGCCCCCGTGGAGGCAGTTCGTGCCGTCGTTTTTAGTCAGATTGTACTCCTGGCCGTCGAGAAAAAATTTCCCTCCGGCTATCCGGTTCCCGTACCTGCCGACTAGAGCGCCTATATAGTCGATGGGCTTCTCGTAATCCGAAAGCTTGTCAAAACCCAGGGCTACGTCGGCGAACTTCCCTTCCCTGTCCGGAACGGAAATTCCGAGAATCGCCGCACCGAAATTCGTCAGCTCCACCTTCATTCCCGACTTGTTCTTGAGGGTGATTCTTTTCACTTCGACTCCGCTCTTCGTGGTTCCGAAGTCCGACTCGTCGACGCTTTGGGCGAACAGCCCTCCGCATAGCGCGGCGGCCGCCGCCATTACTATAAGCATTTTTTTCATTGGCTCTATCCTTTCGATGTTGATTCAATTTTTCCTCCGGAATTCTCTCCGGACAAAAATTCTGCCAGTTTCTCGAAAGCCCTTCCCCTGTGGCTTACGGAATTTTTCTCGTCTTGGGAAATCTCCGCGGTGGTCATTCCGAGTTCCGGGACGTAAAACAGGGGATCGTACCCGAAGCCGCCCGCTCCGGATTCCCTTCTTGCTATGAATCCGTCTATCCTGCCTTCGAAAATCTTTCTTCTTCCGTCCGGACAAACTAGAGCTATGGAACAGGAAAAGTGGGCCCCTCTTTTTTCGTCGGGAACATTTTGCAGGGCTTTTAAAAGTTTTTCGTTGTTTGCCGAATCCGCCCCCGATCCGACAACCCCGGAATATCTTGCGGACCTGACTCCGGGAGCCCCGCCTAAAAAATCCACGCAAATTCCGCTGTCGTCCGCCATTACATAGGCTCCCGGCGGAACTCTCTTTGCAAGACAGTCCGCCTTTATCATGGCGTTTTCCGCAAAGGTTTCCCCGCTTTCGTCGCAGTCTGGCATTCCGCCCGCCTCGTCCGCTCCCCTCAGAACGCAGGAAACTCCCAGCCTTTCGAACATCTCGGCGAACTCGGCCTTCTTGTGGGGATTGCATGTGGCTATGAATATTTCCATCGCAATGAAAACCAGTCTATTACCTATTCTCCCTCGCCGTCAAGAGCGGAAGACAAACCGCTCTCTTTGCCGTAGTCGACTGGAGTGGACAGCAGCTTCGACTTCAAAGCCGGCACGTCGACAAACTCCGACCCCGCCGACGAATCCAACGCGGCTTTAACCGCTCCCATTCTCGCGTCGAAATAGTCGACGTTCGAGACAAAGACCGCCTCCGGAGTGGAAGCCTTCACCGCCGCGCCCCATTCCAATTCTCCCTGATGGCTCAAAATTATGTGCTCCAGCCTCTCCAAAATTTCTCCGTCCAAACCGCTCTTTATTCCCGCCCTTCTTACTCTCCTGTATCCGAGCACCACATGCCCATGCAAAATTCCAGTTTTGGTCCTCTCCGTGACGAGCCCCTGTGAGTATTCGTCTATCTTTCCTATGTCGTGAAGAACCACACCCGCCAAAACGAGCCCTTTGTCTATCGAAGGATATATCGGCAACAGGGCCTCCGCCACCCTCGCGCAGGAAAGAGTGTGCTCCAAGAGCCCGTGCAAATACGCGTGGTGCATCTTCACCGCCGCGGAGCTGCTATAAAACGACTCCCCCGCCTCCGCCAGCGCAAACATTACCGTTCTGCGAAGCTTGTCGTCTGGAATCCTGTCTATTATGGCAAACAAATCCTTTATCATCTCCGAGGTGTCGAACTTTGAAGCCGGCATGAGCGAATCCAAAATTTCCGAGACGTCCTCCACCTGCTTTGCGTCTTCCAATCGGGGAGAAAATCTGCCCTGGTAGAAGTCCGTCGTTCCCGACACCTCAAACACCTCACCGGAACCGGCGCTCTTCAATATATCAAAACACGGGGAATTCGAAAAACAGTTTGTGGAAAAACTCCCGCTGTTGTCGCCGAACTCCAAGACCAAAAATTCGCTGCCGTTCCTAGCGATTTTCGTCTGGACGCTTTTTAAAATAGCCACACAGGAAAATCGAACCGGCGCGTCCGACTCCTTCGCCTTTTTAAGTTCGGAAATTTTTACGCTCATAAACAAACTATCTATTCGGCAGAAAACACCACTCGAGCCCAATCTCCCATAGTTTTAAGCTCCTCGAAGATTAGCGGACGCCCGCAACCCTCCAAAAATCTGCTTTTAACGTCTTCTGCCTCCGATGCCAAAATTCCGCTCAAAACTAGCCTTCCGCCTTTTTTTACTGCTCTTGCGAGATTTTCGGAATATATGCACAGCACGTCCGACTGAATGTTTGCAAGAAGCAGGTCGGCGGACTTCCCGTTTCCCAGAGCCCTCTCTATTCCGGCGTGCTCGAAAACCACTCCCCCTATCGAGTTCAAACCGGCATTTTCCACGCTTACCCTGACTGCTTCCTCGTCCCTGTCGAATCCGTACACTTCTCCGAACCCGAAAAGCTTGGCTGTAAGAGCCAGTATTCCGGAACCGCATCCGACATCTATCACCGACCTCTCCGACAAATCCTTTCCCGGCTCGTCCGCATATTCCCTCATTGCCTGCGCACAAAGCCTGGTAGTAGGATGGTCCCCCGTTCCGAATGCCAATCCCGCGTCGAAATACAAGACTTTGTCCCCCTTCGGAACCCTATATTCTCCCTTCATCCAAACGGGAACCCAGTGCAGATCCCTCCAGTTCCACGGCTTTAAAAATTCTTTGTAGGCGTTTTGCCAATCGGCGTCCTCCAGCCGCTCCATTCTGAAATTTTTTGGAAGGTCCGAAACAGACTCCCCTAGCTTCTCCCACTCCGAGCGAGCCTCCTCCTCCGAATCGAAAAATCCGAACAGAACAGTGGGTGAATTTTTATCTCCCCTCTCTATTCCCCACGGGGAGCGGACCAACTCGCAGAAGGCTTCCTCAAGAACTCCGGAAAGGATATTCGGAATGTCAGCCGATATTTTAATCATAATTGGTTCTATTGTTTTTGGGACGCGATTATTGCCGCCATGCAGCCCATCGCAGAAGCGGTAATAGCCTGTCTAAATTTTTTGTCCGAACAGTCCCCCGCAACATAAACTCCGTCGATATCCGTCTCGACCAGGCTGCCTTCGCGGGGAACTATGTATCCTTCCGAATCCATCTCCACGCTCCCTCTAAAACTGCCGGTATTCGGAACATGCCCTATGGCGACAAATACGCACTTGCATTCAATTCTGCGAATCTCCCCCGTCTTTACTCCGCGAACTTTTATCGCCTCGCACTTTCCGTCTTTTCCCGCCTCGATTTCATCAGGCACGCAACTCATCACCCTTTCGATTTTATCGTTGGAAACCACCCGGTCTGCCATTATTTTCGAAGCCCTGAATTCGTCCCTTCTGTGCACGAGGTAAACTTTCGAGCAGAATCTCGTCAGGAACAAGGCCTCTTCGCACGCGCTGTCCCCCCCTCCGATTACGACCACCGGCTGTCCTCTGTAAAACGCCCCGTCGCACGTGGCGCAAGCCGACACTCCGCCGCCCCCGTAGAGTTCCGCCTCTCCCTTTACTCCCGTCAGCCTCGGAGAGGAACCCACCGCTATGACTATCTTTTTTGCCTCTATGCTCTTTCCCCCGTCCAGCTTTAAAATCTTTCTATTCGCGTCCGAGAAATCCACCGACTTCACCGAAGCTCCCTCTATTCTCGCCCCGAACTTTTCGGCCTGCTGCCTCATTCTCCAGACAAGTTCAAATCCGTTTATTCCCTCCGGGTAGGACGGAAAATTCTCCACGTCGCTGGTGGTGGTTATCAATCCTCCCGGCCTGTCGCCCTCCAAAACGAGGGGATTCATTCCGGCCCGAGCCGCGTAAATTGCCGCGCTCATTCCCGCGCATCCGCTTCCTACAATGACAAGTTCTTCCATACTTTTTGGCGATTCAATCCATAAAAAATTTTTCTGCAAACGAATTTTTAACGGAAAAGTTTTTCCTGCATTTTTCTATTGAACAAAAGCTAAATGGAAAAAAATTCCGCGGCGTTTCTGGAGGATATTTCCGCCGTCTCCTCCAAACTCGCCCCGAAAAGCAACGCCGCATGCTCCGCAACCACCCTAACGTTTTTGGGAAAATTTTCCCTTCCCCTAAGCGGGGACAAATAAGGGGAATCCGTTTCAAACATCGCCTTTTCCAAACCCTGGACCAACATAGACTCCCTCATCTCCGAAGCGTTTTTGTACGTTATTATTCCCGTAAACGAAGCCCTGCCCCCGAGCGAATTCAATTCCGCCATTTCTTTGGGAGTTCCGCTAAAACAGTGGAAAACCACTCTTTCAAAATCGAACTTTTCCCTCTTCAAAATTTCAACACACTCCGCAAACGCCGATCTCGCATGGACGCAAACCGGCAAATTCAAATCTTTTGCCAGGCGTATTTGAACCGAAAAAGCCTCCTCTTGCTCTTTCGCCGCTTCCGCCCTTTTATCGGGGGATATTCGGTAAAAATCCAGACCTATCTCCCCGACCGCCACCGGGCAGTTTTTTCTCGCAAAATCCGACAGCTCCTCCAAATCCTCCCTCCAATTCGAATCGAGATCCAAAGGATGAATTCCTATCTCCCACTCCACCAAACCTGCAAAATTCTTCGAAATATTCGAATATAAACTCCAATCGGATTTTTTGGTCGAACACGCTATTATTTTTTCGACCCTTTCCCCCTCCGCCTCCTTCAATACCGACGGCAAAATTCCCCTCTTTTCGAACGAATCAAGATGGCAGTGCGTGTCCGTGAAATAAAAATCGGAACTCATTTTTCCCATCTTGAACATTTCGGGCCGATTTGCAAGACGCCAAACGCTCCGGCGTTTTCCGGCATGCTCGAAACTGCGGACAGTCTAATAATCCGTTCTCGAATTTCAAAAACCCATGTCCTCAAAAAATTTTCTTGCAAACCAAGCGGAATTAATTCAGCTTCTCCCTTCTTTTCACGGGGCCGTAGCTCAGTTGGAAGAGCGCTAGAATCGCACTCTAGAGGTCGTGAGTTCGAACCTCATCGGCTCCATTTTTTGATCTTCAAGTTTCGTTTTTGCCCGCGCCTTGTCATGCCGATAACGCGGGCTTTTTTTTCGCCCTTCCGCACAAAACTCCTCCGCGCACTGCGCAAAAAATAACCCAATTCGAATATTCCTACGCCTACATCTCCCTGATAAACTTTTTTGGCACTCCTATCATTTATCCAAACAGATTGCTTTTCGGACGAAAAAATCCCCCCTCACAAAAAAATTCAACCGCACAAAACTGCATCTTGGAGGGCTTTCCCGCATTCCATTTAAACAACATGCAAATATCCAACATATTAGAAACAACCCGACAATCCATTTTCTCTTTCTGATATGCGCGCATAGACAAAATTTGAAAGAATGCACGGCAAATCAAAAGGCTTGACAATCCGTGCCAAAAATTTACTATTTTCGTCGACATGTTTAGTTAGTTGCGTGAATAAAAAATTTTAACGACCATCTCACATACAAAAAAAATATGAACACTGCATACATAAAAAAGGGTATAGCCATATATAGAGTATTAGCTCTGCTTCCAGCTCTATTTTTTTCAATAACCTCCGTCCAAGCAGCGCTTGAATTTAGAAGGGGAGAAGAAGGTCAATCCGCATATTACAGCAGATCGTTTGAAGATCCCAACAACTGGACGACAAACAGGGCAGGAGGCGCTTCAAACTATTCGACCGCAATAGTCGACAGCGGAAGCTGGATAGGAGACTATTATAACGGTTCGAGTACAACGACGAAAGAGGCGGTTGCAAGCGTCGACTTAAGCGGTGTGATACTGCATGAAATTTACATGGGGCCGAATTCTGCCTACAATGGGAATGACGCCGTTGGAGAAAACGGCAACGACGGTTTCTGCGAACTAAATTCCGACATACAGACATACCGTTGGTTTGTGGGATATTATTCAGCAAAAACCCCCACTAACTATGTAAACACAGCGCTTGGAATAAAAGGTACGGGGAAAATAACCATAGACAATTCCTATAACGTAGGAACGTCTGTGGAAAAGCCTTCGTTTCAGAATTTGTATGCGGGGAACGACTTTACCGTCGACGTAGATTTGGAATTGATGTGCGTGAAGAACACGTCCGGAGAAGATGTCACAAACACGTTTGATTTAAATTCCACCTACAACACCTATTTTAAACAAGGAAACACCATAACGCTCACAAATGACAAGAAGCCTTATGGGAGTGATGCTGCGAGTACAATAACGAACCTCACAATACAGACTGCCGTAAACGAAACTGCCGCCACGGGCAAAGTCTATTTGGGATCCCAGATCATAGCCGGAGAATATCTGCATCTTCGCTCCACAGGATCTTGGGCTGCCGCTGCGCCCGAACAAGCTGCTGCCTTTCAATTTTGCGGAAATGTGACTAATTCATATCAAAGGCTCGGACTATGGAGAAAGATAAGGGTTGAATTCAATATGCAAGACGGAGCCCTCGTTCTTCCCGAGGGTGGAATAGTTCACTTTGGATATTCGAACACTTTGGATTTGTTGGGAGAGAATCAAGTAAGCAGGACCGAATTTATATTTTCCAACGACGGAACTGCTACTCACGCCATTAATCTAAACGGCCATTCAATGGGTGTTTACGCCGATACTCCCTCTCTTCAAATTTCCAGTATGAATTTTGTAAAGAATACGGCAACTACGATGGGAGGAATATCTCTGACAATAGATTTTGGAGATAATGCCACTGACCAAATATTTGCCTTTGGTTCGGCGAGTTCGAACTTGGACACAGGAGACGAACCTTCCGTTCTCATAAAAAATTTCAAAGAGGGAGACCGCTTTATAACGGAATTTGCCCTCGGAGAGGAATGGATAGGAAATACCGAGGAAGACGGATATATAATGTTTGAAGGATACACGCACGAAGACGGCTACTATATCGTAGCAAACCAGATAGACGATATGAGCGACGCCTATTACGGAATGTACGAATACACTTTAAGCGCCATACCCGAACCTGCCTGCATAGCGGG
>CASDUP010000040.1 GCA_949283955.1 uncultured Verrucomicrobiota bacterium
AAATCTCCTCCGTAAGGCGCCGCGTGGCTCTTCTTTGCGGCGCCAAAATAGCGCTGTGCGTCGCTTGCTTGGCGGCCATAGCACTGCTAAGCGGAAGGCTCTACGACGCCTACAAAACCCGCGAAAACATAAATTCAGCAATAGCGGAGCTTGCGGAGATAGCTTCCGACGGAAATGCGGAAAGAAGAATAGAAAAGCTATCCTCCTTCGAACGTGAAAATTCCAGCCTCATAAATATTCCCCAAATAGCTTCGAGAATGGCGAAGTTGAAGAGCGCCGCCGAATCGCGGGCAGCCCTTTCCAAGCGCATGGACAAAGCCATATCGGCGCTGGAGTCTCTCGACGTCAAAAATGCGAAAGATTCGGAGTTGGAGAACGCCAACAGCAGATGCGTTTCGCTGCTTGGGGATTTGTCGTCGTTCGAGGAGGCGGAGAGGCTGTCCTACTCGGACAGGCTTGGTGCTTTTTCGTCGAAGTTGAAAGATGAGGTGGAGTCGCGACTGGACGCCGCGAGAGTCCGCACCCGCGAGTTGTTGGACGAATACGAAAAACTTTCGGCTTTGTACGGGGTGTTTGAGAATTCCATGTCGCAAGCGGACAAGCGGATAAACGAGGTATTGGTGAAGCTTTCCCCGCTGATAGAAAGAAAGAGCGAATTGTTTTCTGCCCACGCTTCGGACATAGCAAGATTCAATTCCATCACTTCGAACATAGCCGAGGCAAGGGAAATAGCTTCGTCCCGCGACGCGGCGAGAGCCGAAATGAGAGGCGCAAGAAATTTAAACGACTACTTCGCCTCCATAGAAAATTTGGCGGCGAATTTCGGAGGAGACATATCCGAAAAAGTTGCTCTGGTTCTGAAAAAGCGCGGCGAAATATCCGAGGGGCTTTTGGCGAAGTTTTCGAAAGCTGGCAATACCGAGTCGATTTTAAACGCGGGTTCGTTTGCCAAATCAGGCGACGTGTATGACGGAGAGTTGATACGGGACGTTTGGGTGTATAAAAATGGCAGAAGGACCATATATACGGCTGGTCAGGCGGCGGAGCGCAGGCAGTCGTGGAGCAAGGGCTCGGAGACGGTTCAGGAGGTGCGCGAAATCTACATGGGAGGAAGGATTCTCAAAAACATATACAGGCTTAGCGTATTTGAAAACAAAGCTCCCCGGGGCGAGATTTTGACGGACGGAAAAAAGACTTTGGAATCGCAACTTGCGGATATGGCCGCGTCTGTAGCTAAGAAGGATTCCGTTTTGGCGTCCGTGGCGGTAATAGCCAACACGAACGTCAATTCTCTGTTCAAGGCTAGGCTAGAATTGAAAGCCTACAAATTTATGAAGTCGAAGGGAGTGGACGGAGGGCTTTCGCTTTCAGAAAAGGCCCGGGAAAGAATGAAGAAGCTCGAAAAATTCGCAGCCGATATAGCGGACTACTCGTGGATGTTCGAAGGAGTTTCGAGGGAGAAGCAGCTCGAGACGGCTTTGTATTCGGAGGAGCTTCCCAACTTCAAAAAAGAGGCGGAATTTAATTTGAAAATGGCAAAAATATTGGCGAAAAACCCGTTGAAATTTTCCGGTTTTGCCGATTCTAACGGAGTGGCGGAGACATTTTTAAATTTGAAGGGGGCGCAGTGGGCGGTCGCGTCGGACGGAAAATTCAAGCGCTTTAAAAACGGAGTGGCGGGGGAGTCGGTGGCTCCGTTTTCCCCGATTCTGACCGAGACAAAATCAATAGAGGAAGCCCGAAAGGAGGCCGAATCCTCCGAAAAAAATAGTAAATAAATCGCTTGCGCGCGTTTTGGTTTCGCCTACCATCGCGGTTTTTCGGATAAATTTTAGCGATTGCACATGACTGACGACGAAAAATATCCCGTTTATTGGAAAGGGGAAAAGGTGGGGGACTTTTCGGCCTCTGAGATGGAAAGCCTCGTTTCGCGCGGAACCCTGGGATTTATGCATATTGTGAGAACCCCGGACGGAGATATTTTATTGAGGGACTTTTTGAGCGGAAAGCCCGTATGCCTTGCGGAAAGCGGGGCAGCGGAAGCAGTGAATTTTAGGGGGAAAAAGCTCAATTTGAGAGACAGGGTTTTTTTATATGCCTTGTGCGGGGCGTCGTTTCTTTCCTTGTGGATATGGTTGGCGAGCCTTTCCCTTTGCTTTTACATAGGAAGCACGAGGGACAAGCCGGCGGCTATTCTGGGTGGAATTGCGGCTACACTGACTTTCGCAATGGGATACGTGTTCTTCCATTTTGTGATGCCCGTTTTAATGAGATAGGCGATTTTTTGCCTTTTAAAAAAGATTGCCGAGCGGGCGTTTTTTTTTGAAAATTGTGGCGGTGGAAAAAATAGGAAGCATAATATTTGTCGTAAATTCGGCGAAACCCAAAGCCGGGGAAATAGCGGACAGATTGAAGAATCTCGCCGTCTCCGCGGGGGTCGACTGCGCGATATGCGGGGAGTATCCCCTGGACGAAAAGAAGTTTGAGGGGAGAGATGCCTGTTGTGTGATAGGAGGCGACGGGACAGTTTTGTCGGCAGTTCCTCCGGTGGCGAAATTCGGAATACCAGTTTTTGGAATCAACTTGGGCAAGCTCGGTTTTCTGACCACTTTCACAGACGAGATTTCGGACGGAACATTTCTCTCACTCCTTAGGGGAGAGGGGAGAATTTTGGAGAGGGCTTTGCTTTCGGCGGATTTTAGGGGAGTTCGTCGCGACGCTTTGAACGAGTTTGCAATAAAGAACTCGAACTGTTCGACCGCCATACGGCTAAGGGTTTCCGCAGACGGAGAGTTCATAGCGGATTATTTCGGAGACGGACTGATATTCTCAACTCCGACGGGTTCCACGGCGTACAATCTTTCGGCGGGAGGGCCTTTGGTACATCCCAAAGCCAAAGTTTTTGTAATGACTCCAATATGCCCCCACACTTTGTCGAACAGAAGCGTGGTTTACGATTCCAACGCGAAGATAGAGGTGGAGTGCATAGGAGGGGAGGCGTTGATAATCGCGGACGGGAACGAATTTGGAAAGATGGAAAACGGAGATGTTTTGCGCTTGGAAAGCGCTCCGGAAACCTTGAAATTCATGAAGGGTCGCGAACATTCGCATTTTAAAATTCTCAGAAGCAAGCTGGGTTGGGCCGAAAATCCAAGGCGAGAATAATGGAAAAGTCGTATCACGCAGAATCTAAGGTGGAGGATTCGCATGGGGAAGCTTCGAAAAAACTCGAGGAGCGCGAGAAAATTTTTCAATCCGAATTAAAAACTGCGAGATTTTCCGGAGGGGCTGTTTCCCTTGCGATAGCGGCGTTTCTTTTCGGCTGTTCGGGGGAATATCAGGAGTTTGGCTTGGCTTGCGGATTTTTAGCTTTCGCCTATGCGGCTGCCCTCGTTCTTTTTATATTCGGAAGCAGAAGGGGTTTTTCGGTTGTAAAAATATTTTCCTTTCTGCTTTGCGGAGCCTCGGCGAGCCTTGCGTTTTCTCTGGACGTTCCCAAATTTTGGGTGTTGTCCGTAGGATTTGCTCTGGCGGGCCTAGTGTCTTTTAGATTGCCGAAAATTGTTTGTGCGGCGTTGGCGGCAATGTCGGCGGCAATTTTTTTGTCGGGAATATTTTTAATAGCTCCGTAATTCTATTCAGGCCATGAAAAATGCTGATACAAAAATCAAGAAATCCGCCCTTCGGAAATGCGGAGAGTTTTTGAAAGACGGAATGTGGAACATGGATCTTTCCGAGGTCTCCAAGCTGAAGGCTGCGGGAGTGATGCTGGCGAGGGTGGTGGCTTCTACCTATAAAGGTGTGATAAAAAACCGCATACCCGTTCAAGCGGCTTCTCTGTCGTACGCGACTCTACTTGCTCTCGGACCCATTTTGGCTCTCACCCTTCTAATTTCCGGAATGTTCTTCAAAGATAAGGGAGAGACTTTCATCTATGAAAAATTCATGGATATAGCGACTTTTGTCATGCCCGCCATGGGGGAAATGCTATCTTCCTCCGAGGACGGAGGGCAACAGTTGAATCCGGAGGTCGTCAATTTCATAGACAACATATACAAGGGCAGTTCGTCCCTAGGAGCCTACGGAGTATTCATGATAATAATCACGTGCCTTCTGCTGTGCGTGAATTTGGAGACGGCTGTCAACGCCATTTGGAGCCAGCGCAAAGGCAGAAGGTGGGTGGATAGATTCGTGTTTTATTTTTCGCTGATTTTCTTCGGTTCCGTGGGGGTAATATCCGGAATGACCGTTCTTACCACGTCGCAGATAGCAGGAATAATGAAATATCTGCCGTTTTTGTCGGGATACGCCTCGTGGGTGGTATTCTTTGTCGGAATGCTGATGATGGCGGGTGTTCTTACGGCGTTTTACAAATTTATTCCGGTAGTGCAGGTCAAGTGGAAGGCAGCTCTTGTGGGAGGAGTCGTGGCTCTCTTGCTAATCGTGCTAAACAACAAACTTTCTTTCATATATATAAGCTATATAGCCAAACAACAGTCGTTTTATGGTTATTTTTCGGTCGTGGCTGTTGCAATGTTCAGCCTATACATATTTTGGCTCTTCATTCTGACCGGGGCGCAAATAACTTGTTCCGTGCAGATGGCCGACTTCATATCGGACGAAAGCGTCTGGGAAAAATCCGGATCGCGCACCCACGAGCTCCTGTCGCTTGCGGCGTTTGCGGAAATTTGCAGGGCCTTTTACGACAAGAGGCAAGCTCCCACCCTCTCGGACATAGTGGAAAAACTTCGAGTTCCGAAGCAGACTCTTGCGATATGCGTCTCGGACATGGTGGAGAGGGGGCTCGTATGCCAAAGTCCGTCGGAGTCCGAAAATTCATTGTCGTTTAGGCCTTCGATTCCCCCGGACTCCATAACCCTTGCGGACTTTTTTACGAACATAACTTCGGGGGAGGTCGACAAAGCCGTCGACGACGGACTCGCGAGGTCGGAACCGATTGTGAGGGACGCTTTGGAAGCTTTTGCGGCCTTTGGAAGAGTTGAAAATGCTTCAAAAACAATACGTGATCTTTTGCGGCAATAAAAAATGGATTTATTTGAATATAGAAAAGAGTACCTGGCAGGCGGTCTGTCTAGGAAAGATTTGAAAGATTCCCCGTTTGAACAGTTTGGGGAGTGGTTCAAGCATGCTTGCGATTGTTCGGTTGACGAGCCCAACGCGATGAGCGTTTCGACCGTTGGGAAGGACGGAGTACCGTCTTCGCGCATAGTGCTTTTAAAATCGTGGAGGGAGGACGGATTTGTATTTTACACGAATTACACGAGCCGCAAGGCGCGCGAGATAGGCGAAAATCCGAGGGCTGCGCTTTTGTTTTTCTGGCCCACTCTTGAAAGGCAAATAAGGATAGTGGGCGACGTTAAGAAAGTATCAGTGGCGGAGAGCCTGCGCTATTTTTTAAGCAGGCCTAGTGGCAGCAGGCTTGGGGCGTGGGTTTCACACCAGAGTTCCATTATCAGTTCGAGAAGCTTGCTCGAGATGAAATTCGAGGAGATGAAGCGCAAATTTTCCGACGGGAAAATTCCTCTTCCTGATTTTTGGGGAGGTTTTAGGGTCGAGCCGAATGAATTTGAATTTTGGCAAGGCAGGGAGAGCAGGCTGCATGACAGATTCAGATATTCAAGATGTCCGGAGGAAAAAACCGGCTGGAAAATATCAAGGCTTGCCCCGTAAGTTTGGAAGAATGCCCGGAGAGATCAGTTGAAGTTCGTTGACGCTGGAAAAAATCCGAGTAGAGAGTTTTTTTTAGGAGATAGAATATATGTTTACCGGAATAGTTGAAGGAACGGCGAAAGTCGTGAGTTTTGAGGAGAGGCCGGCGGCGTGGCTGCTGAAGCTGGACGCTCCGAAAGAAATTGCGGAGAGCCTGTCGATAGGCGACTCTCTGGCGTGCAACGGATGCTGCCTTACAGTGGTTTCGAAAGAGGGATCGGTGCTGGGTTTCGAACTTTTGGAGGAGTCTATAAGGCTGACGGGCTTTGAGGGAATCTCATCGGGGGATTTGGTGAATGTGGAAAGGCCCTTGGCGGCGGGAGCCCGTTTGGGAGGACACTTCGTGAGCGGCCACGTGGACGCAAGAGCAAAAATTTTGGAGTTCGAAAAGAGGGGAAAAAACTTCTACTTGAGGGTGGAGGTTCCGGGGGAATTCGCAAAGTATGTAGTGTATAAAGGGAGTGTCGCGATAGACGGAATATCGCTTACCATAGCGGAGGCCCATTCGGATTCGCTCGCGGTGTGGCTGATACCGCACACTTTGGAGGTGACAAACCTGGGTTCGGCTAAAGTGGGCAAACTGGTGGATTTGGAGTTCGATTTGCTTGCAAAATACGTCGAGAAAATAGCGTTGGGAAACAGGGAAAAATCACCATACCAACCGTAAGCTGAATGAAGAGATTCGCTAAGAACGCCCTATTTATTGCTCTCTGCTCCTTTTGGATCGTATCCGCGGTTTTGTTCGTGGCAGATTCGGATTTTAGAGATTTCAGTTTCTCTAAAATCGGTCTTTACGACAATTTTCCCGAAATACCTCCGAAGCCCGAAGGGAACTCTGTCCGCGTTTGCACTTGGAATGTTCGAAATTACGCCGTCTTTTACAACGGGGGCAAAGTTCGCCCGAAGCCGCTTGCGGAGAGAAAGTCGCTGTGCAAGACAATAGCAAAAATAAATCCGGACGTTCTCTTGATACAGGAAATAGGGGAGGACGAATTTCTTCTCGAGTTTGCGAAGCTGCTCGCCGAGGAGGGACAAGTCTTCAAATGGAGAATTAGCCCAGATTCTAAAATGTCGTCGAGGCTCGGCATACTGTCGAAAATTCCGGTCGACAAAGTGTTCGACTTTTCAGGGTTAAATTTCTTTATAAACGGCGAGTCAAAAACTTCCCCTCGTTCGACCATAGGAGCAAAGTTTACGACAAACGGCAAAGAATGGTTCGCATTTACTCTGCATTTGAAGAGCAAATTCGGCGCAAAAAAGAGGGACAAGGAATATTTTCCGTATCGCCGAGAGGAGATAGGGGCGATTCTGAAATCCGTTTCAGAAGTTGCTGGAGACATGGTGTGCGTTGGGGGAGATTTCAACGAAGAGCCTCGAAAGGAAATTGAAAATTTATTTAGGGACAAAGGTCTAGTGCTTCTTAATAGCGACTCTTCCCATTCGTATTACTGGTCAAAAAAGGAGCTTTACCAGCTGTACGACTACTTTTACGTCTCGAAGGGCATGTTGAAGGCCGTCGACGGAAAGAGAGCGAGGGTGTTTGTTGGCTCTCCGATGGAGGCGAGCGACCACAATCCTGTTTTTATAGATATAAACTTTTCCAGGGCAAGGGAAGATTTTGTCAATTAGGCTTCTGCCGAAGAAAAGTTTTTGTAGGTGGTCATAAAGAGGTGGTACATGCGGGTAATCATAGCCACCCAAACGAGGCATGCGAAGGCGGTCACAAGATAGGAATATATGCCGAAATATAGAACTAGATTGAAAATGTTTGTCTTAAAAAGGCTCGGCAGAAAGAATATGTCGATTGCCAGCAATGTGAAAGAGAAAATGGTGAAAAACCACCAGAGCGCGACGAGGGCAATATCCCAAGGGGACCATTCTGATTCAATAGTTTCCAGTATTGCCGAGCAGGTTTGAACCATCCACGAGCATGGGTATATAAGGTTGAAAAACGGAATGAACGGAGCCCATGCCGAAAAATACGGCGACATTTTATATGATCTGCTCGAAAATAACGTAAACTCCGTGGAAAATTTGATCCAGTTAAACATCGCCTTGGCCAAGAAAATTACGAGGACCAACAAAATGATTTGTGAAAGAACGAGCGTCATATTAAATTCGCTTGCGCTTATTTTTATGTCCATCTGGGATAATTTTCCGAGGGAAATATCGACGCATTGGTCGAGCCTATTTTTCATTATATAGGCGCAAAACATCATATATATTGCGGTCGAAACAAGGAAGGTTCTGAAAATACCAGTTTTCTTTGCCAGATTTTTTTTAAATTCATCATCTGGAGCCGAAGTCAAGCGTTTGTAAAAATTGGTTTCGGAAAAAGGGCCCCACTTTTTTCTCCTCCATACCAAGGTATTTCCGTCGATCTCTCCGAGCAAATATAGCCTTTCCATCGCCGCGTCGGAAATGGGGCCGATTTTATTTTTGCTTTTAGCGTAATACCACATTGAAGTGTTTATGAAAGGGAAACGGAAAGGAGGGAGATAGTCAACAACCATTCATTTCCCTATGCAAAATTTGGAGAAAATCGAATCCAAGACCGACTCGTTGTCGCACTTTCCCACTATTTCACCGAGCGCGTCGAGTGCGTCCCTGAGGTCAGAGGCTGCGAAAACTCTATCTCCCTCTTTTTCCACCATGTCTGCGGCCGATTCCAAAGATTGGGCGGCCCTTGCGAGTGCGTCGGCGTGCCGTGCTCCGACAAGAGTGTCGTCCGTTTCCGGAACTATTCCGTTCTTTTTTAAAAATTCAGGGAAAGTTTTTCTGAACGATTCAAATCCCTCTCCCGTGGAACACGATACGCGAATTCTTGAATAATCTCCGAATTTCTCGTCGAAGATCTTCGGGTTTGAATTCGGCAACTCGCACTTATTTTCAATTATTATGGTATTTTTAGGATTTATTTTTTCCCAAACATTCTCCGGAAGTTCCGGAATTTTTTCGCAGGAATCGAAGGCAAGGAGTATGAGGTCGGCGTTCGAAATTTTTTCCAAAGTTTTTTTCACCCCGATAGCTTCTATTTCCGACTCGGCTTTTCTAAGTCCGGCGGTGTCGGTAAGGTTCACGGAAAAACCTCCTATATCGACTTTTTCCACTATGAAATCTCTCGTTGTTCCTGCCTCTCCGCTTACTATGGCTCTGTCGTTTCCCAACAGCGCGTTTAGAATGGAGGATTTGCCCGCGTTTGGAGCGCCCACTATCGGAGCGTTTATTCCCTGGTGCAGAAGAGCGGAGTACCTCGAGGTTTCGAGAAGCCTGCGGAGGCGTTTGGCAAGCTCCCGGCAACTGGAGCATATTTTGCCCGCGTTTTCCCGGGGAAGATCTTCGTCCGGAAAGTCTATATACGCCTCTATTTCAGCCAATATTTCTACGAGTTTCGCGCTTTCCTCCGAAATTTTTTTTCCCACGCTTCCGGAAAGTTGTCTGCGCGCCGCTTTAAGGGAACGCGAACTTCTCGCTCCTATCACCAGGGCTACGGCCTCCGCCTGGGATAGATCCATCTTGCTGTTTAGGAATGCCCTTCGCGTGAATTCACCGGGATAAGCGCTTCTAATGTTTCTCGAAAGGAGATCGGATAGGATATTTTGGACTATGAATGGGTTTCCATGGCAGGAAATCTCAAGGCAATCCTCTCCTGTGTAGGAGTAGGGGGCTTTGTAAAACACGGCTACAACCTCGTCGGCTACTTCTCCGCTCAGGGTGGAATATTTTTTTAAATAGGCGCGCCTCGGTTCTGGAGAGGGCATGTCGAGGCAATCCGAGCATATTTTTTTGCATTCCGTTCCGCTTAGCCTTATCACGGAAATCGCCGACTCCCCACTAGGAGTCGCAAGCGCGGCTATCGTATCGCTCATTTTTTATGCCTTCCCATGTTTCTCAATCTAATCGTCGCGAGTATGGCGCAGGCGCTCAAGCCAAAACTTCCCAATCCCACCGTGGCGGCGTTCACATAGGCTAGGAATTTTGTCGAGCCCGTGTTTTTCTCGAAACTCACCTCTTGATTTTTTTGCCAGTCGGTGAGTTGGGATTCGAAGCAAAGCATGCTAGAGAAACCCGCCGCCATTCCGATTAAAAGCGATACAATAAGAATAGAGGATTTTTTTCCGGGAGTCATCGGGGCAATCCTCCCCTCGACTTCAACGCGGAATTAATCATTTCCATATCCAAATTTTGCGGGGGAAAAATCGAGTTTTTTTCGAACCACCCCGCGTTCATTTCCAGGCAATATTTTATGTCGTTTCTGCTGGAGGCTACCGAGTTTAGATTCATCGGATACATGCTTCTGACTTCGGTTAGCCTGCCTTTTTCGTCGAAAAATCCTATGTCCAATGGAATCAAAGTATCCTTCATCCAGAAGGAGACTCCTCTGGGCGAGGGGTAGGCAAAAAGCATTCCTTCGTCTGAATCCATGCTCTTTACGCCCATAAGTCCGCGGGATTTTTCGGCGTCGGATACGGCGAGCCGAACCCTGAAGGATTTTTCCCCGATTTTCATTTCGAAGAACTCGTCGAAGTTTGAAAGTTTTTCCTCTTGTTTGACGCACGAGATTACCAAAGCGGCAAAAACCGCGAAAAAAATCGCGGCCGACAATTTTGCCACTCCAAAAGCGTTTTTCGACATGGGTTTTGTTCTGTACAACGGATTAAAAATCGCAAACATATTTTCTAGGTATGGAAAGAGAAAAATTGATGTACTCCGACAGTCGCTCGGACGCCGATTTGCTGTGGTTTTCCGGAGTGTGGATACACGATCCGTTTTTCGCGTTTACCCTGAAGGGGAAGAAGTGCGCTATAGTAAGTCCGCTGGAAATTGGCAGGGTAAGGAGGAAGTCTCTGTTCGACCATATTTTCGACTCTTCGATTTTGCGGAAGAAGTTTCGCTCGAATTCCGACATGGAATCTCTGATAAAATTGTTCAAGAGAGAAAAAATATCGAAGTTGACGGTTGGGGAGAAATTTCCCGTCGGGGTTGCCGACTCCCTGAGGGAATCCGGATTCGACGTGGAAGCGGTTTCGGGAGGGCTTTTCCCTGGGAGGTCAAGGAAAACTCCCAAAGAGGTTTCCGAGATAAAATTTGCCAATACGGTTGCTTCGGCGGGATTTTTTTTAATAGAAGAGACGCTGAGGGAGTCCAAGATTTCCGGAGGAATTTTGGAATGGAGGGGAAAGCCTTTGACAAGCGAAATACTGCGCCTCAAAGTGGAAACGGAATCATTGTCTTTCGGCGCGGATGCGCTGGATACTATAGTTGCTTCGGGAGTTCAGGCTTGCGATCCGCACGAAGTGGGAGGGGGGGTAATAAAAGCGAATTCTCTAATTGTTGCGGACATATTTCCCCGTTTGAGAAGATCTGGATATTTCGGGGATATGACCCGCACGTTTTTGAAAGGGAGCCCCTCGAAAAAGCAGGTCGTTCTTGTGGAAACGGTTATAGAGGCGCAGTCTTTGGCGATTTCAAAGATTTCCGATGGGGTAAACGGAGCTGATGTGCACGGGGAAGTTTGCGAATTTTTTAAATCCCGCGGTTACGACACGTCGTTGAGGAAGGGAAAATGGACCGGATATATACATTCCACGGGTCACGGATTGGGGCTTGAAGTCCACGAAGAGCCAAGGCTTGGGAAATCGGATTGCGTTTTAAGGAGCGGGGAAGTGGTGACGGTGGAGCCCGGGCTTTACTATCCTAACATAGGCGGTTGCAGGATAGAGGATAATGTTCTTGTTAAAAAAGGGGGTTGTTCGTTGCTTTCCGACTACCATTATAACTGGGTCGTCGATTAGGATTTTTTTTGGGCAAGCGGGACAATAATTGTTTGATTCCTTTTTTTCCTTTTGGGAGAATTCTCAGAGTATGTATTCAAGGTTCTTAAAGTTAGCGCTGCTTTTTTTGTTTTTCTTTTCCATTGCGAAGGGGGAATCCGGGGGGAATTTCGAAGAAATTTTTTCTGCGAGGCAAAACAGCATAGTGAGGATAAAGTATCTTTTGCAACTTGAGGAGGATCGCGTTCAGTTGGACGGGTTCGGGGTGGCGTACGACCCTTCCGGAGTTGTAATGCTTCCTCCAGGGGTGATAAATTCCAACTACAACCTGAAAGAGCTCAAAGATTTTAAGGTGTTCGTAAGGGGGGGAGACGAAGAGGGATACGAGGCAGAATATCTGGGCAAGTCGAATTTTTTTGAATTTAGTTTTTTAAAGTTGAAGAAGCCCCTTCCCGAGAATCTTTTCACTCCGATAACAAAATTTAGGAAGTCGAAGGCCAAGATGGGCGAAGAGGTGTGGGGTATGATTGTTTTGGATAATTTTTCCGACGCGAGAATGCCCAAGTTTTCAAAGGTTTCTGGATCTTTGTTTTTCCCGATGGAGGTTGTAAATTGCTCGGAGGTGGTAGGTTTTGCCGGTTCTCCGGTGTTCGACATGGAAGGTGGCTTTCTCGGAGTGGTTGTGGGAACGTACGCTAGTCCCTTTGTGATGCAAGTTTTGGACGGAAAGGATACTACTTTTAGAGTGTTGCTTCACTCCGAAATTCTTAGGGACAAGTTCGTGTCGGCTCTAGAGATACCGGAAATAGTGAGGAAAGTGCCCGAAAATCCCTTCGACAATCCTCCGGCGTGGCTTGGTATTGTGGGAATAAATTCCCTAAAGAGGGATGTCGCCAAGCTTATGGGGCTTGAAGGCAAGTCGGCGTTTGTCATAAGCGGCATTGTAGAAAGCTCTCCTGCGGAGAAAGCCGGATTGAAGAAGGGCGATATAATTTTTGGAATGAACGGGAAAGAGTTTTTGAAGGGAGATTCCGCCGATGCGGCGCAGGAAAAATTTATGTTTGAACTCGGCAAGTTTGCTCCGGGCGACAAGATAACCGTGAGGGTGGCCGGAGGGAGCGCAAAAAATTTCAAAGATGTCGAAGTGGAACTGGGAAAGACGCCAAAAGGATACAGGGAATGCGAGACGCGCTACTTTAAAAAATTGGGGTTTTCGATAAGGGAATATTTGTTGGACGACGCCATAATGAGGGCGTCGCCAAAGTTGGGCGTTGATGCGGCCGTTGTTAGGTATGTAAAGCCGAACAGTCCCGCAAGTTCGGCGTTGCCGTCCCATTTGGAGGTGGGAGACAAAGTGGTGGAGATAAACTCCAGAAAAGTTTCCGGCTACGCCGAGGCGGAAAAGATATTGTCGGAATTGTCTGAAAACCCCGCGGCAAAAGAGATAGTGCTCGTGGTGGAGGGAATAAGCGAGACGAAGATTGTAAAAATAAATTTAAATTAGTTTGCGATGGTAAGAGCGTTTAAAATTGCCGCGATTTTTTGCATGTTCCTTGTTTCCGCTTCAGGTTCGGAGGTTTCCGAAATAGTTTCGAAGACGGTGGATTTGCGGGCGGATTTATCCGGAGAAAAAATTAAAGCGAAGGCGGAAAACGACAAGATATCTGAGAGAATATCGGCTTTGAAAGCCGCAAACGAGGATATCTCCAGGAGGTCGCTTAAATTGGAGGAGGAGAATGATAGATTAAGGAAATCGTCGGAGGAGGTTTTGCGCAAAATAGAGAGGGAGAAGGCAGCCCTAAAAAAGTTTTCCGAGGAGTTGAACCATAGAATAAAGAAGATAGAGGGGGACGAAAAAATACGGGGAGAGATTTTGAAGTCGGATCCTGAATTTTTTTCCAAGATTTACGGAATGCCACCCGGGAAGAGATATTTGGCTTTTCTAAGGAAGCTGGAGTCGCTTTACGAGGCGGATTCTAAGGGTTTGGGAGTGTTCGTTGGCTCGGAAAAGCTCGACGGGGGAACTGCAAGGGTGAAGAGATAGGATTTTGATATGAAGCGCCTTTTTATATGCGTGGTTTTGGCGGTGCTGCCTTTTACATCGGAGTCTTCGGACTTGGAGAGGGCTCGTCGGGAATTGGAGACGGCGCGGGAGGAAATGGCGAAATTTTCCGTTTCGAGGGAGAAGGAGAGGAGAGCTCTTTTGAAGGAATATTCCGAGGAAAGGTCGAAATTTGAACTTCTTTCGCAAAGGCTTTCGAATCTCGAGTGCGAGCGCGAAAAGTTGGGATTGCTGGGCGAAGAGCTCAGATACCGCTCGGGAGAGGCTTCTGAGATTTATTCGAATGCGGCGTCGTTTGGGGGGAACTTTTTTCGAACCGGCTCGAAGTGGAGATCCGACATGGAGGATTCGTCGGAATTTGCAATTAGAGTTTTAGATGAAATAATGGATAGGGCGGTTTATCCGCTCAAACTTGTGGAAGAAACGGCAAAGACGCGCGACGGAAGGGAGATTGCCGGTAAGAGTTTTAGGCTTGGAGAAAACAGATATTTTGTATCGGGGGAGATTTGCGGTTTTTTGTCGGGGAGCGGAGTTTTGTTCGGAGAGGAGAAGGCTGACGGGATACGCGATTTTGCCGAGGGTAAGAGCGACCTTATCCCTTTGCCTTCGAGGGCGGGCCCCGAAAAGACCGGAATAATGGAGCTGATAAAGCTCGGAGGAATATGGATGTGGCCCATACTTGCGTTTGGGGCGGTTTCGCTGTTTGTTTTTTTTGTGAAAGGTTTTCAGATATTGAGAATCCGCCGCATAAACATGGGAGCGGTAGAGCCTGTATTTTCGGCGCTATCGAGGGGAGACGGCAAATCGGCGGCGGAGATTTCCGAGAGTGTGGGAATTCCGTATTCGAATCTCCTTGCAGGCCTTGTCAAAGGCAGGAATTTGGGCGCCTCTACTCTGGAGGAAATATCCTATGAGCACATGTTGTCGGCGGGCGAGAAATTGTTTTACGGTCTGGGTGTTTTGTCGGTTAGTTCCACGGTGGCTCCGCTTCTCGGACTTTTGGGAACTGTGACGGGTATAATAAAAACTTTCGCCGACATATCCGCGCGAGGTTCCATATCCGCGCGAGGTTCCGGAGATCCGGAACTGATAAGCGGAGGGATAAGCGAGGCCTTGCTTACCACCGAATACGGACTGATAGTTGCGATACCCTCTTTTGTCGCCCATGCTTTGCTTTCTAGAAGGGCGCGCGCGATAATGGGGGATATGGAAAAGCTCTCGTCGACTTTCATAAGCAAGATTTCAAAATAATATGCCGGAATTTTTTAAAGATTTTTACGAGATATTCGGGGCTGGAGGCTTTCTGATGTGGCCAATAGCGATTCTTGCTTTGTGGCTTTATTACTCGGCATTTGAGATACTTTTTAGGGTCGTGATATGGAACGGAATTTGTTCCAAGAGTTCGTCGTTTAACTTGGCGTATTCGAACTTTTTTCGTGGTGAGAGCCCGGAGGGCAGGGAGGGCATAGCGGGTGTGAAGGAGAGATTCGCGAGGCTGAGAATGGCGATGTTGTCGGGGGTAAACAGGAGGTTGTCCTGCCTGAAAGCATTGTGCGCGGTTTCCCCCTTGCTCGGACTTTTAGGAACGGTGTCGGGAATGAGCCAGAGCATATCGTCGGCTTCTGGAGACTACGCGGGGGTGGCGGAGGGCGTTTCGAAGGCTCTCGTGACAACGCAGGCGGGCTTGGTGGTTGCAATTCCAGCGTGGATACTTGCCATATTTGCGGGAGCGCAGGTGCACAGGCTTCTCGTAAATTTGTCGAGAAGGGAGTCGGAGATTTTAAGAAAGGTTGAATCGTGAGAGTTCGGCGCCCGAGATTTGAAGACGAGTCCACGGGGGAGAGCATAGACATTTCCCCCCTGATAGACGTAATATTTATATTGCTTCTGTTCTTTATTGTCACTTCATCATTTTCGGAAATAAGGGCGTTGAGCGTCGACGTTCCGTCGGCTAAAAATTCCGACAAGCCGAACGAGAACGCACTCGAAATATCGATTTTGGCTAGCGGAGAAGTGGTTTGCCGGGGCGAGGCGATATCTATCGAAGAGCTAAAAAGCGGTGTGTCGCCGGAGGAAAAAATCATACTCTGTCCCGACGCGAACGCAAGCGCCGGAAGGCTCGTGGAGGTTATGGACGCGCTGAAAGGGTCGGGAGTTTCCGACATTTACATAGGCGCGAAGAGGTAGAGATGGCTGAAAACTTCGAGAATCCCAACACAAAACTGAAAAGCGCGTGTTTTTCAGTCGCGTTGGTTTTTGCCGTGTTTTCGCTTCTTCCAGTGTCTCGTTCATTTTCGGGGGAAACTTTGAAGGAGGAAAGAAAGCTTACGAAGGTGAATTTAAATTCGTTAAATGTGGCGGGGGTTTCGAAATCCGAAAGTTTTTCCAAATCCGGTAGTTTTTCCGCTCCGAATCCTAATTTTTCAATTTCTCTTCCGAAGTTTTCGCCGGAAAGTTTTTTGGATTCGGACTATTTTGTGGGAGAGGTTCCGGAAGTGGGGTCAGGAAAATTTTCGCCCGAAAAGCTCGAGTACGACGAATGGGAGATTCGCTTCGACGATTTGCCCCGAAGGTTGTCGGGGGGTGTGGCAAAATATCCTCCGAAATTGCTGCGAAGGGGCTTGGAGGGCGAAGTCAAGCTGCTTGTAGAGATAGACGAAAACGGAAGTGTGAAGGTTATAGACGTGCTCTCTTCGAGCGGCGATCTGTTTACCGCAAGCGCCCGCAAGGCCGCAGAAACTTCGAAATACGAGCCTCCTACCAAAAACGGAGTTCCGACAAAGGCGCGTTTCGTGTTGCCGGTTCCATTTAGAATAGAGAGATTATGAAGAGATTTTTTACAGCGTTTTTGTCTTGCGTGGTTTTATTCGGATTGAGTTTCGGGGGCGATGAAATTTCGGGCGCGCGCGGAGTCAAAAAATTTCGGGGGGAATGCGCTGAGGCTTTGTCCGAGCATTTCCCAAGCGCATGCGGAGACCTAAAAGCTCCGTTTTCTCCGAGGCTGAAGCTGTCGAATGGGGACGCGGAGGCGCTTGATAAAATCGAAAAGAATCCAGAAATTGCGGAAGAGGAGCTGAAAGAAATGTCGTCCGAGGGGAAGGCGGCTGCGTTTTTTCGCCTTGGGAACATTTATTATGAGAGGGGGGAATACGGAAGGGCTTCGGAGTTTTACTCGAAGGCGGTAGAAATAAATCCGCTATTTTTTGCGGCGAGGAAAAATCTTGGATTTGTGGCGGCCTTGATGGGCGATGAAAAGCTTGCGGAGGAGGAGTTGAGGGTGGCGCTTGCCTTAAGCGGCGGAAGCGACGCAAAAATTCTGCTTTGGTTTTGCGACAGGCGCTCGGAAAAGGGGGACTATTCTTCGGCGCTCGAATTTTGCAACAGGGCAATACTTTATTCTCCCGGCAATTTTTCCGCTCTTCGGGCGAAGGCGTGGCTTCTTTTCAAGAGCGGTTTATATGGGGAATGTTCGGCGCTGTGCGCGTCGCTGCTGGAAGATTGCGGAGACAGCTTCGATCTTTGGAGGGTGAAAATTTCTGCCGATCTTCTTTCGGAAAATTTCAGGGGAGCGGAAGCGGCGTGCGAGACCTTAAGAATTTTGTCCATGGACAATTCTTCGACAAATTTAATTTTGGCGAAATTGTTGTACGACAGGGGAGACTACTCGAGATGTTCCGAGGTGTCGTCCGATGTGCTAAAAGATTCGAAGGATCCGAAGAGAGCTCTGCGTCTTTTGTGTGCTTCTTTGAGCGCGGAGGGAAGGTATTCCGAGATTATAGATGCGTGTTCGAATTTTACCGATGAGGCGGAAACTGCCCTATGCGTGGCGGAAGCGTGCCTAAAACTGGGAAGAGATGGGGAGGCGGAGAGGCTTTTCCGCGCGGTGTTGGAGAAGAGGCCGTCCTGCGCAAGGGCTGAATTTGGATTGGGAAAGGTTCTTTCGAAGAAGGGCTGTACCGAGTCGCTAGCGGAGGCGGAGACGCTTTTTATGGCGGCTTCTTCAGACGAGGCTTTCTTTGTAGCGTCGAGCGCGGAAATTCTAAAATTGAGATCTCGGGCGGGAGATATTGAAGGAACTTTGAAGGCTGCGCGCGCCTTGGAAAAGAAGAATCCATCTCCGGAAATATCGGCTTATGTCGAATCTTTGGAAAATTTTTTGAAGAGGAGGAACAAGTGAACAGATGGAAGAGCCCTCATGGGAGGCCGTTTCCCGAAGCTAGATGCCTGATTATGGGGATACTGAATCTTACTCCGGATTCTTTCTCGGACGGCGGAATGTTTTTGGATAGGGCTGTCGAGAGAGTCGGCGAAATGATTTCGGAGGGGGCAGATATAATCGATGTCGGGGCGGAATCGACACGTCCTGGCGCCGAGAAGATTTCCGAGGAGGAAGAGTGGGGACGACTTTCAAAACCCCTTGAACTTTTGCGGAGAGAATTTCCCGAGATTCCCATATCGGTTGACACGTACAAGCCGCGCGTGGCCTGCGCGGCGGTAAATCTTGGCGCTGACATGATAAACGATGTCGTTTCGAGCCCGGAGATGTTCGAAGTTGCGGCAGAATTGCAGGCTCCGCTCGTGATAACCCACAACTCGAGGGAACGAGCAAATTTTCCGGAAAAATTCGGAAACTTTGGGGAATTTTTTATGTCGGAAATGGAGCTGAAAATATCCGGGGCTCTCGAGGCTGGTGTTAGGGAGGAAAACATAATTTTAGATCCCGGAATAGGTTTTGGAAAAAGTGCGGAAATGAACTTTGAGCTTCTGAGAAATCTTGGAAGATATTTCGGCAAGCCTTTGCTTCTTGGCGTTTCGAGGAAGTCGTGCCTGCGCGCGCTCGTGGGGGAGAAGGTGGAGGATTTGGACGATGCGACCGCGGCGGTTTCCTCCATAGCGGCGTTTGGGGGGAATGTTCAAATATTGAGGGTGCACAATGTGGCAAAAAATGTCCTTGCGGTCAAAGTGGCAGAGAGAATAAGAGATAGCCGAGAATGGACGAAATAAGAATAGATGGAATAAAACTGTACGGAAGGCACGGATGCTTCGCCTTTGAGCGCGAGGAGAAGGGGTGCTTTGAGGTGTCGCTGAAATTGCGCCTGGATCTTTCGAAAGCAGCCGAAAGCGACGAGCTAACTGATACTATAGACTATCCTGCGGCGATGGCTGTGGCGCAAGAGGTTATAGAGGGCGGGAGCGTTCGCCTAATAGAAAAGCTTGCGGACAAAATAGCAAAAAGGCTTTTCGAGAGCTTTCCAAAATTGTTCGAAGTCGAGGTGGAAGTGGCGAAGCTTGGAGTGGAGGTTGGATTCGATTTTTCCAGGGTGTCGGCTTCCATTGTCAGGAGAGCGGATTTTTACTGCGGAAAGAGATAAGGCATGGAAAGAGCGGTATTGGCTTTGGGGTCAAATATGGGCGACAGGCGCGAAAATTTGCGGAGGGCCGTTTCGATGTTGTCCGAGTTTTGCATTGTGGGAAAAAAGTCCTACGTGTACGAGACGCCGCCCGAAGGATACCTCCAGCAAAGGGACTTTTTGAACGCGGCGATTATGGTAGAGACGGAGCTTTCCCCGGAGGATTTGCTTTCGGAGTGCAAAGCAGTGGAGGAGTCTCTCGGCAGGCGGCAATCTTTTCGAAATTCTCCGCGCCCGATAGATATAGATATAATATTTTACGGGAATTTGAATTTTTCCACGGAAAATCTCACGATACCCCATCCCCGCTGGAGTTCTCGATCCTTCGTCATAACTCCGCTCTTGGACGTTTTTGACGACGCCACTCCGGAATGTTTCTGGCGGATTCGAGAGGAATTATCCGGCAATATAAGGGAATTTGTCCGGTTTTGTTCGCTGTAGTTTGGCGAGTTTTCGGAGAAGTTAGGTTTCTGATTTTTTTGTTTAAAACGGCTAAAAAATATTTGAAACTTCCCGCATGGAAACGGGAACGCTTTACATTTTGGCAACTCCCATAGGAAATCTCGGCGACATTTCCCAGAGGGCGCTGGAGATTTTGCGCTCGTGCGATATTGTGGCGTGCGAGGACACGCGCAATACGGGTGCCCTTCTTGGAAAGTTCGGGATAAAAAAACGCATGTTCGTAAACGAGGATTCGAGGGAAAAGGCAGTAGTTCCCGCTTTGGCCGAGAAGTTGAAATCGGGATTAAACGTGGCACTAGTGAGCGATGCGGGAACACCCTGTGTGAGCGATCCGGGGTTTAGAATAGTCCGCGAATGCAGGAAAACCGGAGTGAAAGTGGTTCCCATACCCGGAGCTTGCGCGTTTATATCGGCCCTTTCGGCATCTGGTCTTCCGAGCGACTCGTTCTTGTTTTCGGGCTTTCTACCCGCGAAAACAAGCGCGCGCAGAAATTTTTTCGAAAAATACAAGGACTTTCCGCACACTCTGATTTTTTACGAGTCTCCTTATAGAATTGATAAATTTTTGTCCGAAGCCCTGGAAATTTTCGGTGGAGAAAGGGTAGTGTGCGTGGCAAAAGAAATAACGAAAATCCACGAGAGATTTTTTGTAGGAAAGCTTTCTTGCGTGAAATCGGAAGTGGAGAAATCCGCCTTGAAGGGCGAGTTTGTAGTAATGATCGCTCCCGACGGATACGAGCTTTAACATGAATCTCGTAATCGACATAGGTTCAAACTCGATAAAATGCCTTCTTGGAAGCTTTCAAGGGGGAAAGCTTGAAGAATTTTTCGAGGAGACCCGTGAGAGCAGAATATCCGCCGGGAGCGGGAAGCTCGTCCCGAACGCCGCAGAATTGATATCCGAATGCATAAACTATTTCAAATCGCGCTCGGGTGAGATGTCCGCCGGCGAGGTGAAAGTTTCCGCGTTTGCGACCTCCGCTTTGAGGGAGTTTTCCGACAGCCGAAAACTATTGGAAATCGTGAAGAAATCTTCCGGAATCGACGTAAAAATTTTAAGCGAAAAACAGGAGGCATTCTTTTCCAAACTCGGAGCTTCGAGCGATCCGGAAGTGGCAAAAAATGGAAACAATTTTTCGTTTTTCGATCTCGGAGGAGGCAGTATCGAAGTCGTTTTACCGTCCATGGACGGGGAAATGGCCTACGCAAGTCTTCCCCTCGGGGCGGTTAGGCTCACAAAGGCAGGCGTGGAAGGAATTGTTCCAACCGAAAGCGAAATAAAAAAAATATCCGGAGAATGTTCGGGAATTCTCCAAACAGCCCTGAGTAAACTGGAGCGGAAAATACCCGAAGTGGAAAAAAATATTCTTGTCGGAACGGGCGGGGCGGCTTCGGCTGCCAGAAAGATATGCGCCGCCCAACGCGGAACCGATTCGCCAAAAATTTCTCGCGAGCTTCTGGAAAGCTCATTGGGCATCGTTTCTCGATTGGATCCCTCCTCGATTTCGGAAACTTTCGGGATTTCCAGAGCCAGGGCCGAAATACTTCCGGCGGCTTTTATATGTATCGCAGAGCTTATGAAAGCTCTAAAAAAAGAGGAGTTTTACCACACCTTTAGAAATTTGAGGTACGGTCTTTTAATGGGCGAATCCCTCTTCCCAGAACGGTTATAAACTCAGGAGCCTTTTTTTGCAGGCAATTTTTTCGCGCCGCCTTGCGAAGCGATCCCCCCGGTTTACAAACTGCCGCTCTAAGATTGCGCCTTCGAGATATGAGTTCTTATCCGCAGAATGCTTGCGGAGGCGCAGGCAAATTGGAGATGCTAAGTTGCGGCTTTTTCGAAGCGATATATTTTTGTCCTGCGAAGTATTTTTCCTTGAAATGGTAATTTAATTATAGCATAATTTAGTTTATAAAAAATAATTATATAATTATTTACTATTTTTAATGTTCGACAAAACGGGAGGCGCTTGTCTCAAGAGTGCGCGAAAGGTAAACTGGGCTTTTGAGATGGGGGCATTGCAGAGAATGGTTTTTTAGAAATGAAACGAGTGCAATCAATGATACCTTTGCGTCGCCGTTGCGTGAAATGCGGCGGAGAAATTTATTTGATGATAACATTGGAGCGCAACGGCGAGATAACTACGACAGAACATTGCGGGTGTGGGGAAGATGCGATAATAGAAAACGTCACAAATTCCCTTGTCCCGGTGGATGTCGGATCTTATCTTTCTTATTTAGAGGGACAACGAAGGGCAATAGTGCGCGCGGAGGAAGAAATTGAAAAGATAAAGAAAATGCGCCAAAATTTTAAACAACATATTATTTAAATAGTTATAAATTTCCGGCGGATCGGGAAATTTATGTTTCTGCGTGCTTAAAAAAATAAAAAATAATTTTTAAGGGAAGTTCTTTTTTCCCGATTATAGCCTCAAGCGTAGAAAATTTTCCGATAATATGGAAAAGTATCGATTTTGGATATTTTCAATTATCTGAAATTTTGGAATGATTTTCCAAATTAACCATTTATAACCACTTTATATTTTATTATATTATACACAAATTGTATGATGTTATAATTTGGTTGTAAATGCGCATATTTTTGGAACAATTAGTCTAAAAAGCTTGACATTCAATATGGGAAATTTTGAAACTACGCGCCGTTAGGTGTGTTTTCATGATGTTGTGATTACATACTATTGGAGGTGTGGGCGTTTTGGAGATTGTTTTTATCTGAAACTGCTTTTACCATCTGAGACAATTAATAGAACAAAGAACAGGACAATTATGGGTCGAAAAAAAGGAAGTGGAAAACTTGCGGGAATGACGCAAATATCGATTAGTTTGCCCCAATCCTTAGTGGAGCAGATAGATAAAATGGCGGAATTGGACAACAGAAATCGCTCGAATTTCATAGCGAACACTCTCCAGAATATGGCGAGAGAGTTTTCCAACATCGCCGAGCCTAAGAAGAAGTTGAAGTAAAATTTCGTTTTTCTTCGTAGGGGCGTGTTCATCCTTGTGGGCGCGCCCGTTTTTTGTGTTTGATTATTTTGGGGGGATCTTTCGTATGTGGATTTATTTCGGCCCTGTTCTTGTTTTGAGGTTTGTTATTGGCTTAAATCTCTGATTTTATTTTTTGAAATTTTTGGAAAACAAGATATTGGTAAATTTTTTGCTTTCTTGGTGGATTTTTCACCGTCAAATATTTTAGTCAAATCGAGTATTTTTTTATTTTATTAGGTTTAAAGAAATTATATATCGCAATTTTCATTGTGACATACTTTCGAGCGGGTAGAAATTTTGCCGCTTTCCTCTTCATTCTTTGCAATTCTTAAAATTGAGCATCGAATTAAGGTTTGCAAATGACGCTCTAATAGAAGTATTGGAAATCTTGAATAAGGTGCGAAAGATGGGGTCTTCAGTGTAAATTTATTGACGTGCGAATTTTTTCTTGCCGTCGAAATATAAAAGTTTTTTTAGTAATTTTGAGATTATTGGAAAAAATACGCTGATTGTATTTCAAGATAAATTGGTTTTATTTGTAGATTTTAACGCAGTATTCAATACCGATATTGGGGTTGATGGTAGCGGATTTCTGAATATTGGAGGGGGTAATTGCCTTTGTAGCGCTCGCTTAGTTCCCTATTTAGGGTTGTAAGCTAATAAGTCCAGAGAGCAATTAAGCTGCCTTGGTTAAATATAGGGAATAAAACATGCGAGTTTGCTGCGGTCTCTTAAAAATCTATGTAGGGTTGATGTTGGAACTACTTTCAAATTTGTGCCGCTTAAAAATTTTTACTGGGAAAATATTTGTTAAAAACTTAACTTTTTATTTTACAATAAGTTCAGTTTGCGATTCCAAATAGGATAGCTCATTTTTTCTTAAGCAAGTTTATATTTAGTAGTTAATTTTTTAATATAAAATATATTAAATTTACTATCTTTTTTATAATTAGATACAATTATTCTTTAAATTGCATTATCCCTCATGCTATTTTTTGAAAATAAATTGTTTTTGAACATTCAAATTTAAGCCGGCAACTTAAGGCTGCAATAGATATTTCCGCAAGGGCGTAGAGTGCAACATTAGTAATTTATATACTATACAATCTCCAGTTTTATGGCGGTTGCCCATGCTAAAAATTATAATTTAATAAAATCTCTATTTTAAATATTTTTTATTCATGAAGGGATTACTTTGTGTTGTTTTTTATACTGAATCGGCCTGTTCAATTTTAAAAAGTGGAGTTATGATTGTCGATATTTGGCATCTGTCGGAATCAACTTATTTTTATAGCAAGATGGGTTTTTTATTCGATGTTTGAACTGGAGACTGCGTTTTTGCGCGCGGTTATATTGCGGCGCGGTGCCAGGCAGTGGAGGAGGTGATGCATACTGAAAGTTTTTTATAAGGCTATAGGTATTTTTGGAGAGTATTGCGGCAAGATGGAATGAATCTGAATGTATTTGAAAATTTGACCTTACGGATTGTGGGTATTCGTGGAGTGCGGGGTGAATCTATGAAAGGCAAATCTAAAAAATCAACCTATTCCACAACCTTTGGTATTGACCCAACTTATGCCGGCCTCGGGCGAAACGCACTCCCCCGGCGAAAAATACGCGGCGTTTTCAAGCTGTCCAAATGTTTGGACGGCTAAGTATGCGAATGTGGAAATAGCAAGATATGCCTTCACTGCGAATATTTATAAATGCTTTCGCGGGAAAATA
>CASDUP010000041.1 GCA_949283955.1 uncultured Verrucomicrobiota bacterium
TTAGATTTAAAAATTTTGCGATAGAGTTTACCTTTTTAGAGGCATTTAGACCTCCATTTCCAGTTAGAGGGTTTAAAGACGTTTTTCATATGGAAAAGAACGTGGAAAAAGTGAGGAATTTTCAAGCTGAAATACGCGCAATAAAAGAATGTGAAACGCACCTAAGGCGCGCGGGCTTATAGTCTGCGAAGCCTTTATTTATCGGCAAAAAGAGCCCGCAAACCTTGATGGTTAACGGGCTCCTAAATGGTGGAGGCGAGGGGATTTGAACCCCTGTCCTGAAGACTTTCAATTACGTCCGCTACATGCTTAGTCGGAATTGGGCTTTCCGCGAAGTCGGATTCCGACATCCCTTCGCGGGCAGCAAACTGTTCGGTGGCGGCGCTTCCCCAGTTTGCACAAAACGCGCCCCTGTACCCGATATCGACGCCAGCTCCGCCTATCGGGTGTCGGCGGGCAGACGCGTCGCTTAATTAAGCGGCGATAGCATATTCATTGCCATTTATGTTTTTTTTGACGCATTTTTACGAAGCCAAGCGTCGTCTTCGGCATGCGTGCGCAACCTACGATATTCAGTCGAATTCCGGAACGCCCCCGTTGTTTTAAAGTTCCTGCCACAACTCGGGCTGTCTTCAAGCATTCATTTGAAAATCCAGCTTACACGGCACATGTATCGGATTTTTCCTCCTGCGTTTCAAGACATATTTTTTGCGGCATTTATTCCAATTAGAAAAATGTTGAAAGCTTTTAGTTTTTGTTTATCCGATATGTAATTGATTTTTGTATGTTGGGTTTAAAATGAAAGATAACATAAAGACGCTCATAATAGGAGGGGCTTGTATAGCCATAATTGCGGTTTTTCTCATCACAAGAAGAGTGGGGGGAAAAGACCAGAAGCTTGAATTAGACAAGGCGCAGCCTGAGCTTGTTGTTTCGGTGGCAAAAGAGGTTGCTAAGCCTGTGGAGTCTCAGAAAAAAGTGGATAGAGCAAGTTCGGTTGTTTTGCCTGTGGCAAACAAAAAAGAGAATTTGATGGAAGTTGCGAAATCCAAAGCCGATTCCACTTCTTTGGCAAAATCTGAAAATGCTGAATCTCCAAAGGAAGATTCTGGCGCTTCGGAAACTGCAACGGAAAATGGGGAAGCTAAAAGTGCCGCGCCTTCTTCCGACGACGATGATGCCAAAATGATTGCCGATCTGACCAAGAAATGGGAGGCAAAAATACACTCGATGCAGATGAGGGGCGAGGTTCCGTTAAAATCCATTAGCGGAGATATGCCGGAAAGTTGGTGTGTTGGGGCATACAACATGTACTCGTTCAAAATGGGGCCGAAGCGCAAATACGACGCTCCAAAAAATGCCACGAATTTTTCGGACCACAAATCTCTAAAACCCTACGGATTGGACCAGTTCCCAGTGGTGTGTTGTCCTTTAGAGACTGACAGAACCGATCCCCCGAAGTTGTCGGAGAAAGGGTCGTTCAGTTTTATTTGGCTTCCGGATCCGCAGCAGTATAGCGCTCGCGCCGTCAATTGCGGAATTTTCGACATTATGACTTCGTGGTGCGCCCGCATGGCGAAGCCTTTGAATGTGAAGGCGGTTCTTTGCACTGGGGACTTGGTTTTTCAGAACAATTTGGTTTCCACGAGAAAGGGAGTGGACTCGGATTTGAATTCTAGGGAGCAATGGAAGATGGTTTCGAGGGCGTTCGAGCGTTTGGACAATGTTGTTCCGTATGTTCTTTGCACTGGGAACCACGACCATGGATTCTACTATGGTGAAAATCGTCGCACAAATTTTCCGGACTATTTTTATCCAGAGCGCAATCTGAGGAATAAGGAAGTGCTAATGGAAGTGTTCCCAGATTTCTCTGGAAGGAGTTCGATGGAGAATGCTGCATACGAATTTAAAGATTGCGGGGCATGGGGAGATATTCTTGTGATAACACTCGAGTTTGCTCCGCGCGATGCTGCGGTACAGTGGGCAAAGGAATTGGTTGAAAAATATAAGGACCACAAAATTATAGTTATGACGCACTCGTACATGGACGAGATGGGGCGCATAATGCACTTTGAGCGCGCGCCATATGAATTCATAGATAAGAAGGGCTCAACCGCAAACTGTGGAGCGGCGATATTTGAGAAGCTAATAAAGCCCTCCCAAAACATCGCGATGGTTCTTTGCGGGCACATGGGCGAGCGCGACCAATGCTTCCAAAAAAGCGTGTCTCGTAGAACCGACAAGCGCGCCGATGGCAAAAACGTGTTCCAATGCTTTTTCAACGCACAAATGCTGGGTGGCGGATATTCCGGCAACGGGGGCGATGGTTGGTTGAGAATTCTTGAATTCTTGCCGGACGGAAAAACCATGAAAGTTTACACCTACTCTCCGTTTTTCGGGATTTCCCCCACCACAAAGAAATTTGCATGGAGGACGCAGGATTGCGACGAATTCACGGTTGTTCTCGAGTGACTTTTTACTAATATAGCTGGCCGGTATGGAAGAGAGTTCTGTTTTTGCGAACATGAGCAAAGATCAGGTTCGCATGTTTAAGTCGTGGCAGATTCGGACTTTATTCATAACGATAGCAGGATATGCCATGTTCTATTTTGTAAGGAAGAACTTGAGCATAGCTATGCCATTTTTGCGGGAGGAATTGGGCATAAGCCCAACCCAGCTGGGCTTTGTTCTGACACTGCACGGGGTAGTGTACGGTATTTCGAAGTTCGCGAACGGTATTTGGGGCGACAGGGCCAATGCGAGAATATTTTTCGCGTCGGGATTGGCGTTTGCAGCCACGGCGAACCTATTCTTTGGAATGGGGGAATCTCTGATGTGGCTGGGAACATTTTGGATTTTAAACGCATGGTTCCAAGGAATGGGGGTTCCTCCATGCATAAAGCTCATGACCCATTGGATTCCTCCTAGCCAGCTTGCAGTTAAGATGTCCATCTGGAACACTTCGCATTCCATAGGTGCGGGGGCGGCAGTGATATTTTGCGGCTATATTGTCGCGGGAAATTGGTCTTGGACAGGAGTGTCTCCGTGGCGATTTTGCTTCTTTATTCCGGCTGTAATAGCGCTTTTCGGAGCCCTAATGATTTGGATAGTTGCCCGTGACACCCCATCTTCAGTCGGAATACCGGAGATGAACCTCAAGGTAAAAGACGACTCCCAAAATTCCGGCCTTCAAGATTCGGCGGAATTCGCCGCTTTCATCAGGAAGCACGTATTTATGAATCCGGTGGTATGGATTATATCCATTGGAAATTTTTTCGTGTATGTGGTGAGATTCGCCGTTCTCGATTGGGGCCCGATGATGTTGCACGACCATTTAAAGATGGATATGAGCCACGCCGGTTGGATGGTGGCAGGATTCGAAGTGGCGGGAATAGTCGGAATGCTGGCGGCAGGTTGGATTACGGAAAAAGTTTTCAAGGGAAGAGCCGTGAGAACGTGCGTGTGGTGCATGTTTTTTTCGGCCGTTTGCATGGCAAGCTTGTGGAGCCTCGACTCGCAAAGTTCGGTCCTTTTGGCCGCAATAATCTTAGTTTCTGCCGGATTTTTCATCTATGGGCCACAGGCTCTCGCAGGAATAGCGGCAGCAAATATCGCTACAAATAAAGCGGCTTCCACCGCGGTAGGACTCGTGGGAATTTGCGGGTATGCGAGCACAGTTTTGTCGGGCTTGGGGCTAGGGGTTCTTGTCGAAACCGCAGGTTGGGATTGGGCATTGTTTGCCTTTGTGTGCGCCGCGGTGGTGGGTTGCGCGGTGTTCGCACTAGCATGGAATGCCAAGGCAACGGGATACGAGGAATAATTCGCTCCGCAAAAATGTAAAAAAAATCGCTGAAACTGAATTATATCGGTCTAATGGGATAAATATGGTTGCGATATAGGAAATGTTCTGTTTTGATTCGCGGAATACAAAAAAAGAGAAGGTTGTAAAAATTATGACTAAAAAGATAGCCGTTCAGATGGGTGCGGGTAAAATCGGAAGGGGTTTTATCGGGGCCGTTTTGGAAAAATCGGGATACCACGTGGTTTTCGCGGATGTGGCTCGTCCGATAATAGACGCGATAAATTCCGAAAAGAAATACTCTATCCATATAGCGGACGTCAATTCGAGGGAGATTGAGATAAGCGACATAAGCGCGGTCGACTCCACAATGCCCGAGGCCGCGGAAAAAATTGCCACGGCCAATCTCGTGACCACCGCGGTTGGATTTGCCCTGCTTCCGAAAATTGCCGCCGTAATAGCCAAGGGCTTGGTTTTGCGCGAAAAAAACGGAGTTCGCAAGCCGCTCGATATAATTGCATGCGAAAACGGCTTGGACGCGACTTCCATTCTCAAAACGGAGGTGTTCCGCCGCTTGGATCCGGTGACGGCCTCGTATGCAGAAAAAAAGGTCGGATTTGCGAATTGTTCGGTTGACAGGATTGTGCCTCCCATCAGGTGCGAAAACCCCATAGACGTGTCGGTCGAAGATTTCTTCGAGTGGAATGTCGACAAAAACGCTCTCAAGGGCGATTTGAGCGACATAAAAGGAATGAATCTTGTAGAAAATCCAGAGGCGTACGTTCAGAGAAAATTGTTCACCCTCAACACCGGGCATGCAATTTCTGCCTATATTGGAAGGCTGAAAGGATTTGCCACGATAGCGGAGGCGATAGAAAACCCGAAGGTCAGGGCTATCGCGGAAGGAGCGATGGAGGAGAGCGGAAAGGCCCTTATAAAGAAGTTCGGGTTTGATCCCAAGGCACACGCGGACTACATAAAGAAGGTACTGGTGAGGTTTAAAAATCCGTACCTGAAAGACGACGTCTCGAGAGTAGGTCACGATCCTATGAGGAAGCTTTCAAAGAAGGACAGGTTGGTTGGACCTCTTCTTCTTGCCCGGGAGTACGGAATACCCACTCCGAACCTTCTTCTCGGAATAGCGGCTGCCTTGCGCTACGACAATTCCGACGATCCCCAGAGCATTCAAATAATAGAGGGGATAAAGAACGACGGAGTTTCAAAGACCTTCTCGAAAGTTTCGGGGGTTGAGGATTCGTCCCTCCTGAAGGAGGTTGCCGACGCCTACAAGACACTTCCCTCAAAAATAAAATAGTGAAAACTTTTGAGCGGCGCTCCACTGGGTAGCGCCGCTTTTTTTGTCGCTTTCTTTTATAACTTGGTTTTTTATCCGGCGTGGATTTTATTTTTTCCGATGGAGTGTTCAGACTTTGTTCCAATTATTCTGTTTTGGGGAGTTCTCGCCCTCGCGTTTACCCGAAGGGGATTGGTAAAGTTGCGGCAGCTGGGAGACGGAATTTCCCCAGTGCGCTTTACTATTAGGGACTATGTGTTCGCACTTTCTGCGATATGCTTTTCGCTATTTTTCGTGCAGGTAATTCGAAATTTGCTCGACGGGGAGAATTTTGGAGTGCTCGAAATTTTCGCGATGACGATAGTCATGCATCTTTTTTTGATAATTTCGTTTTTTGCGCTGAAGAAGTTCGGCGACTCAAAATTCAAAATTTCCGAAACGGAAGATTCCCCCGTAAAGTGCGCCAAATTTGGGGTGGCTGTAGTTTTGCTCATGATTCCGCTGATGTTTTTGACTTCTTCGCTGGCGATGTTGGCGTTGGGGCTAATGACTGGAGGAGAAGTTCAAAAGCAGGAAGTTTTGGAAACCATATCGGAGTCGTCGGGATTTTGGGATTTTGCAGTGTCGGGGATTTCGGTTATAGTCACGGCTCCAATTTGCGAAGAGCTGATTTTTAGATGCTTTTTGTATCGGGGTTTGAAAGGCTTATTCGAGAGGGAAACTCTATTCGGATTTTCAAAAATTTTTCTCGGGGATAGTGTTTCGCTCCGGGCGAAGTTTTTCGCGGTTGTGGTCTCGAGCGCGATTTTTGCCTACATTCATTTCACTATTTCCGCCTTCGTTCCGATATTTTTCTTGGGAATAATTTTTGCTTTGGCGTACGAGCGAACCAAAAGTATATGGACTCCAATAGCCATGCACGCCGTGTTTAATGCCGTAAATTTCGCCTTGATAGGTATCGTGGGGGGAATGGAGGGATTCATTCATGCATAGAAAAATCTTTGTCTCGTCTCAAAAAGGCTCCGTCTCAAGTTTGGACGAAAAAACTCTGATAGATAGAATCGTGGAAAAATTCGGGAGGGCTTCCGCCAAATATCCGAAAGGGGCGGGAGACGATTGTTCGGTGTTGGGGAAGTCGTCGTTTTTAAGGAACATCTACGCGACAGTGGATTCCGTGATATTCGGGGTTCATTTCGACGAAAAATCCGATCCGGCCCTCGTGGGAAAAAAGCTGGTTTCCCGCAACGCAAGCGATATAGCTTCCATGGGGGGGGCTCCAAAATACGCTCTTGTTTCCGCACAATTTTCAAACGATTTGTCCCTGAAATGGCTTGACGAATTTTGCAAAGGGGCGGCTTTTGAGTCGGAAAAAATCGGAATGAAGATAGTAGGAGGGGATGTGGCAAAGTTCCCCCAAAAGGGAATTTTTTGCGCCCAGATGGCTTTGCTTGGAGATTCGAATTTGCGCGGGCTTTTGAGAAGGGGTGCGAAAGTCGGAGATGCGGTTTTTTCGACCGGAACTTTGGGATTGTCGTTTGAAAGCGGAAAGCATCTTTCTTTTGATGCGAGAATCAATGAGGGGAAATTTCTTGCCGCGCGCGAGGAGGTTTCGTCGTGCACGGACCTAAGCGACGGATTGGCTTCGGATCTTCTTAATTTGATTCCGCAGGGAGCCTGCGCGGAATTGGCTGGAGTTCCGGGAACTAGATTTGGAAAAAGAACCGCCTCTTTGGAGGAGGCTCTTTGCGGGGGAGAGGATTACGAACTGCTATTTACGGTGCGTGAAACAAAAAAGGCGGCTTTTTTAAAAGCGTACAAAAAGCGGTTTGGTACGGAGCCGTTTGAAATCGGGAAAATCGCTATTCCTAAAAGGGACGGAGAGAGAGGGAGAATCGTTGTGGCATTTCCGGAATCTGGCAGAAAAATATTCCGGAAAAAAGGGTATTCCCATTGATGGGTTCAGCGCGGGCGGCGCAAAAAAAAGCGGCGGATTGCTCCGCCGCTTTTTTAGGAAATTATTTCATTCCCTGAGCTTGTTTTATGTCGTCCTGGTAGGAGCTCCTGTAGGATCCCTCCCTTTGCGCCTTTTGGAGCGAGTCGGCCACGTTTTGCAGAATAGCCACAAGATTCTTCATCTCGGACCTGACAGACGCGTAGCGCGAGTCGACCTTTGCGGAACGCACTTCGGCGGATATGAACATCACCGTCTCTTGCAGATACTGGCGGTAAAGCTTGTCGAATCTTGCCGGGTCGGAACGGCTCTTCAACCTTTCGTAGTTTTCCTTAACCAATCCACCTATTAGGGGGCAGCTGAGGGCGTTTTGCATTCTGTTTGCCGAAAGGAGCATTATGAAGTCTGAAACAAGACCGCGGACCCTTACCAAAGCTTCCTGGTCGAGAGTGAATTTTTCATCGTCCAATTTTTCCCAACCCTGCAATCTGTCCAACCTGAATATCACAAATTGCTTGTTCAGATTGCGCTGTTCGAACCTCTTGTAGAGTCGCCCAAAGGCCTTTACGTCGTCGGAATTTATCCAATTTGCCTTTCTGAGGGGGGTAAAGGTGTCTATGGCCGTCGCAAGAGCGGCTTCGCTTTCTCCGTCGTAAAGCAAGGTTCCCTCGTCGAAGGATCCGGGAACGGTAGTGCTGAGGTTGAGGGTATTGTCGGATACGGAGGTTATTTTAATCGGGAAAGCCTGAATGTTTTGCTTTTGGTATCCCACAAAGAACATGTTCTTCCCGACGAGCGACCTATATTCCTTGGAGGGAAGTATCTTTGCAGGTTGCACTCCGGAGGGAATGGATTCCGGAATTATCATGACTATGGGAAGATTTTTCGATATGTAAACCTTGTCGTTGTTGTACACGAGGGCCTCTCCGACGTTGTTTATTATGGAGAGCTGCTGGCCCGGAACGTAGGCGTTGGAGGGGAAGAGAACGACTTTAGTTCCCTGGATTTCAACCACTGTTGCGGTAGTGTTAGTTCTGCCTTCCACTATGAGAGTGTTTTCGGAAAAAAGCTTTTTCGAATTGTTCATCAAAGTCGACATGGAGGCGGGAACCTTCTCTGCGGTATTCGCGGCTTCCGCTGTTTGGGCTCCGGCTTCCGGAGCGGCCGCTTGCCCTACTTCTGCGGAGAATTGCTTCTTCGCCGCTTCAAGCTGCGCCACATAGTCTCCCTTGAACTTGTTGGATATGACTTGTTTTGTTATCGAAAAAGTCATTTCGTCCATTCCCGCCGGAGCGGAAATCGAATCCAAGTCGGATTTTGCCTGCGCTTGGGCTTGCAGTTCGGCGTAGGCCTTTTCGAAGTCCCCTCCGGCCTTTTTGATGGCCGCTTCCTTCATGGCCTTGAACTCCTCTCCGAGCGGAATCTCAAACTCAGCCAATCCCGCCGCGCTCTGGCAAGCGGTCGATATGTAGCTCTCCTGCGCAACGTAGTCCAGCGGGAATTTCTCCTCCGCTATCTTCTTTATCATATCCACATCGTCGGGGGAGGCCGCGTAGGTCGTGTTCATCAAAGATTCCCATGCGGCCTTTTGTTTGCCAATCCAGGTCTTAGCCCCGACGGGATTGTCGGGATTAAGTTCCGTGGCTTTCGCTTCGAGTTTAGCCTTGAGTTCGTCGGGCATCTCCTGCGCCAAAAGGGGCGCCACTACAAAGGGCAGCGCAACAAAAATCGCGTATAACTTTCTCATATCCCCAAAGTCTATTTTTCATATCCATTCCCTGTCAACATTTTCTTCATCTCAATTCCCCAAGAGCGTTTTTCATTCTTGCGGTCGGCGGGTTGTCTTGCTTTATTTGGGGCATTTATTGATGAATCTTATAAAGAAATTAGTATCCATGCTCTCCGGCAATAAACCGGAAAGGCAAAAATCGGGGAGGCGTCCGCCTAAGAGTTCGAAAGCGCGCGGCTCGGGTTCCTTAGTGAATTCAAATGTGAAAAAACGCGGAAAATCTGCCTCTCAAAAGTGCTCCTCGCGCCCCAAGGCGCGAAAGACAAAAAACGTTCCTCCCGCGCCTCCGTACGAAGAATTGAAAGAAAAGCTTCCCGAATTTTCCAAGCTTGGACTTGGGGCTGAGGAGCTTGCCTCCGTTTTAGACATGGGGTATATCGAACCTACCCCCATTCAGAAAAAGTCCATTCCCAGAATACTGGAGGGAAAAGATGCTATAGGCACGGCCCAGACTGGAACGGGGAAAACAGCGGCGTTTTCGCTTCCGATAGTAAAAATGCTTGGCAAGGGGGAAAATCTTCCCAGGGTGTTGGTGCTGAGTCCCACGAGGGAACTTGCTTCGCAGACGGCGAAGGCGTTTAAAAGCTTTTCCAAATACAGAGATTTGAATGTTCTGCTGATTCAGGGAGGCGTTTCTATGGACGCCCAGGTGAGGGCGTTAAAGTCGGGGGTGGATATAGTTGTCGCCACTCCAGGCAGGCTTTTGGACCACATCAGGCAAAGAACCGTCTCGCTGAGGTCGGTGAAGTGGCTCGTGCTGGACGAGGTGGACAGAATGTTCGACATGGGCTTCATAGAGGACGTTTCGAACATAATAAGCCGCTGTCCCAAGGATAGGCAGACGCTGTTTTTTTCGGCTACAATGCCCGACGCAGTAATGAGGCTTTCAAAGTGGGCTTTGAAGGAGGACGCCGAGAGGCTCGACATAGGATTGGCCTGTTCTCCGGCGGATACGGTGGAGCACTTCGTATATCCGGTTGACGGAATACAAAAATACGACCTTTTGCTCGCGCTTTTGGAGAAGATTGGAACGCGGTCGGCAATCGTGTTTACCAGGACGAAGATAGACGCCGACAGGGTGAGCGAGTGGCTGGTGGCACACGGTTTTTGCGTGACGACCATGCATTCGGACAGAAGCCAGCGCGAAAGGGAGAAGGCTCTCGAAGATTTTAAAAAGGGCAAGGCGTCGCTGTTGGTTGCCACCGACATCGCGTCGCGCGGGCTGGACATATCCGGGGTTGCGTACGTGGTCAATTTCAACGTTCCCGAGCATCCCGAAGATTACGTGCACAGAATAGGGAGAACCGGAAGGGCCAACAGGGAGGGAAAGGCTATGACGCTCTTTTCTTCGGACGAATCGACAGCTTTGGGAAGGATAGAGTCTCTCATAGGCTCGCAGATAGAGCGGCGCAAGTTGGAAGGGTTCCCGTACAGGACGGAGCCGGTGATTTTGGCGGAGCCGAAAAAAAAGCGTAGAAGGAGAAACATGTAGGAGAACTTATGAAAGCAAGAATCTTATCGTGCGCATTGTTTGCGCTAGTGTGTGTTTTTGCGGGGGCGTGCAATTCCGGGGGCGACGCTTTGGACAAGCCCAAGCAGATTATTCTCGACGGATCAAAAACGGATTCCGGAGAGTGCGAGTTGGGTTCGCAGATTGTGGTAGTTTTGGAGGGAAATCCGACCACTGGATACGAGTGGATTCTCGAAAAATACGATCCGTCGGCATTGACCTTCAACGGTTCGTCGTTTGCCAATAAAATGATTTCCAGAAAAACGGGGGAGGGAGGATTATATAGATTCTTCTTCAGGGCAAAAAAAGTGGGAAAGACATCGGTATTGCTGAACTATTCGAGGCGTTGGGAGGCCGAAAGGGGTGTTCCTCCGATAGACTCGGCCAAGTTTGAAATCGACGTGAAGCCCCCCGAACCCAAAGATTAAAACTTCGTTTGCCGACGCATGGGAACCAGCGTAATATCCGTAAAAAATCTTCGCCACTCGTACAGGGAGGGGGACGGGGTGAAGGAGGTTTTGCACGGGATAAATCTCGAGTTTGGAGAGGGTGAGATCGTAATCATAATGGGGCCTTCGGGCTCGGGGAAGTCGACTCTTTTAAAGTTGATAGGAGCCCAGCTTACGCTTCAGAGCGGGGATGTGGTAATATGCGGAAAGAGCTTGAAGGGAGCTTCAAAAAGCGAGCTGATGAAGATGCGCAGGGAGATGGGGTTCATATTCCAAAGCCATCATTTGTTGGACTCGATTACGGCGCTTCAAAATGTCCAGCTGCCCATGGCTTTCGATCCTTTCGCCACGGGGGAGTCGTCCAAGAAGCGCGCTCTCGAAGTTTTGGGCACGGTCGGGATAGCGTCGCATGCCGGGAAGCACCCGAAACATCTTTCGGGGGGCCAGAGGCAAAGGGTTGCCATAGCAAGGGCCCTCGTCCGCAAGCCAAAAATCGTTTTGGCGGACGAACCGACGGCATCTCTCGACCAGCACAGCGGTCGGGAGGTTGTTGAGATAATAAGAAAGATGGCAAAAGACATAGGGGTGACAGTGGTTCTAGTCACCCACGACAACCGCATTTTAGACATAGCCGACAGGATTATTTCCCTAGTCGACGGAAAACTTCAGGAATAAAAAAGGTTCAATATGGACAATTTTAAAAAATGGCCGCATTTCGATTCGGACGATATAAAAGCCGTGTCGGAAGTTTTAAAAAGCGGAAAAATCAACCGCTGGACTGGAAGTAAAAATTTGGAGTTCGAGAAGAAGTTTTCCGAATATATTGGTGTAAGGCACTGCATAGCCGTCTCCAACGGAACTCTTGCTCTCGAGCTTGCTCTGGAGGGATTGGGCGTCGGCCCCGGAGACGAAGTCATCACGACCTGCCGAACTTTCATGGCTTCGGCGAGCGCGGCGGTAATGCGGGGAGCCCGTCCGGTGGTCGTCGACATAGACGAAAATTCCCAATGTCTATCTCCCGATGCAATTCGCAGGGCAGTCACGGGAAAAACCAAGGCTATAATTGCCGTGCACCACGCCGGAATGCCCTGCGATATGGATTCCATAATGAAAATCGCCCGCGAAAAAAAGCTGTTTGTAATCGAGGACTGCGCCCAGGCCCACGGTGCGGTTTATAAAGGAAGGAAAGTTGGTGGAATCGGCGACGTCGGGGCGTGGTCTTTTTGCCAGGACAAAATAATAAGCTCCGGAGGAGAGGGCGGGGCCGTCACAACCAACAACACAAAAGTTTGGAAGAAAATGTGGTCGTTCAAGGACCACGGGAGAAACTACGACCTCGTGTACTCAAAAAAAACTTTTCCCGTCGGATTCAGATGGTTTCTCGAGTCTTTCGGTTCAAACTACCGCATGACGGAAATGCAGGCGGTCTTGGCAATGAACGGATTATCGCACTTGGAAGAGTGGGTTGATATACGCAACAGGAATGCCGAAATTCTAACGTCTTTTATAAAACCGTTCAAATTCGCTAGAGTTCCGGTCGTTCCCGACGGAGTCAGATGCGCCTATTACAAGTACTATTTTTTCGTCGACGAAAGCGGAATGAAAAAAGGTTGGAGCGCGCAAAGAGTAATCGAAAAAATTTCCTCCCGCGGAATTCCCGCGTTTTCCGGAACATGTTGGAACATTTCCAATGAGAAATGTTTCAAGAAGGCGGGCTGGTCGAAGAGCGCTTCGGAGCTTCCTGTGGCGGCAAAAATCGGAAGGGAGTCGGTGATGCTGCTCGTCCACCCGACGCTTACCACGTCTGACATGAGAAGGGCGGGCAAGGTGGTTTCGGAAGTTTTGAAAGAGGCTTCGAGAGATTGACGCGTCCCTTGTGGAGAAGGAAAATTAACGCCGTAAAATTCGGCAGTTTCGAGAAGCGGAAGAAATTTTTCGATAGGGATCTCTTAGGAGGAGTTCGGATTTTTTGCAACTTGTGAAAATGTTGTTGCATATTTTTCGGCTCGAGCTTTAATTGCAACCTATTGATGGTTCGTTGGTTTAGAACCTAATTTGTAAAATGGAGGAATAGTTATGGCAGTTATAAGGCATGTTGTTGTTGGCGTCTCTTTGGCGGTTTTTGTGGCAAATCTTCTGTTTGCCGACGGATCGGGTTTGCGCATAAGGAAATTTTCGCATCCGCCCAGCATTAAGCTAGCGGAGCCTCCCTCTTTGGACGATCCTGATTCATTTTCCATAATTCTTTTCGGAGATCCTCAGAGCTATGTTAAGTACGACTTTAACCAGCCTTTGTTCGAGTATATGACGGCGTGGACCGCTGCTCAAAAAGAAAATTTGAAGGTTAAGACCGTGCTTTGCACTGGAGACATGGTGGAGCAAAACGACAACTTGGTTTCCGGAGGACAGAGATACAAAGGTTGGGCGTGCGGAAATCAGCCGAGTTCTCTACAGTGGGCGGCTATATCTCGAGCTTTTGAGCGTCTCGACGGAGTTTATCCGTATATAGTTTGCACGGGAAACCATGACTATGGATATGACGCTTCGGAAAACAGGCTCACCCGATTCCCGGAATTTTTCGACGTGTCAAGGAATCATCGCCTTTGGGGGCGCCATCTCGTTTCAACGTTTCCGAACTCTGTCGGCAAGGCTTCTCTCGAAAATGCGGCATTTGAGTTTTTCGACAAAAATTGGGGCAAGATTTTAATAATTGCCTTGGAATTTTCTCCCCGGGACGAAACTTTGGAGTGGGCAAAAAAACTTTGTTCCAGCAAAAATTTCATGGGGCACAAAGTCATAATTCTGACGCACTCTCTTCTTACGGACAAAGGCAATTACACGAAAGACGGCTACAAAGTCACCTATAACGGAGGAGAAGGAATATATAAAAAACTTCTTTCCCAGTGCCCAAATATAAAGCTTGCTATATGCGGGCATACGGGAGGTCCATCTTGTATGGAGTCGCGCAAAGTCGACAAGAATGCTGAGGGCGGAAAAATAGAAATGATGATGTTCAATCCTCAGGCGATTTCTGGTTGGGACGGAAACGGAGGAGACGGTTGGCTTAGAATTTTGGAGTTTAAGCCCGACGGGAAAACCATATCCGTCAAGACTTACTCGCCTATTTTCGCCTTCTCCAAAAAAACGGAACAGTTCGCCTGGGACAGATCTCCAAAACACCAGTTCGATTTGGTCTTGGAATAGTTTAACTTCGGCCGCCCCTTGTGGAGCGGCCGATTTTTTGTTGCCGAAACTCTGCGAAGAAAGCGTCTTGCAAGTCGGCTCGAAAATGTCTCGGCAGGCAAATTACGATTAAGAATTTTGTAGCCGACGCTAGTCAATAACGGGACCATTTGAGGCCTTTGGAAAGCAGCTTTTATTTTGCGGAACCAATTGGCAGAACCAAAAATTTTCTTCGCTTTTGAGTTCGGTTTTGCAACCTTCAAAGAAACTGTGCGTATTCCAAGTTTCACCTAAAGCAATATTTTTTATTATTTAATTGGCACAATGTAAGGGAAAACAATATTGTGTTTGGCGTTAATTAGTAAGTATACTAAATTTAAAATGCTCGAGATGTACAATGAACAATGAAAGGAAAAAGGTGAATATGAAATACAGATGTTTGATGGTCTCGCTCTTATTTTTGATATGCGGGAGATTGTGTGCGGCAGACGCCTACATATTGAGGGGATGTGAAGATACTTCTTCGGAGTTATGGAGCGGGAATTGGTCGGATTTTAGGAAGTGGACTGTAGAATATCCGAGATTGGCAGATGATTATTATGTGCATAACAATTCACTGCTTTTTAATGAGGGAATGTCGATACAAGCGGGTATAGAGTGAAGGTTTCTGCTTTTTCCGCATATGCGGGGGGGATTTTTGACGAATCAAACCGAACCGGATTACTGTGTATGGATAAATTTGGACATAGATGCGAGCATGGATGGGCTTGATGTTGTTGGGTTGAGCACGCCTGAGCTTGCTCTTTCTGTGGCTTCCTGAATAAGGAGCATTGGCGAAATGCGTACCATAACCATGACGGGGGTCGGGAATGTGATAAGGCTTTTAAAGAACGGCGCAGTTAGAAGCAACTATTGGCTTGATTTCGAGATAAAGGCAAATGTCGTGTTGGACAACGGCAAAAATCAGAATTCTGGAATGTACTGGAGATTCGGATACACGTTGGCGTTTAGCGGAGATACATTTACCGTGGCAGACAATTCGTATTCAACCATATATGCTGGAAACAACGAGTCCGATTTTTCGCTTGGGAATTCGAAGATAGTTTTCAATACCCAGATGATAGTATACGACTACATCACCCAAACACAAGGAGCTTATATATCAGATTCTGCGCATGGGTACTCGTCGGAAGTGACGATGATTGGAAATACCTCAAACAAGATAGCCCAGTACACAGTAGAAAAGCAAGTGATTCTAAATCTCGGGAAGACAGAAGGAGCGTATGCCTTTGATGTTTCTCCGGACATTACGGGATTCCAGCTTACTGTAACGGGGAGCAGCATTGTTAACATAATGGAAGACGGCCAGTTTTCCCGCAATGCTACTATCAGGTTTTCAGCTCCCTACAATGGAAGCGCCGGAGTCATAAACCTAAATGGATACAAAGTTCATGTTGGAACCTTTGCAATATCGGACGCGGCCCAAGTTTCTGATGGAATAGATGTCACCATTTCCTTAGGTGGAGGGGGAGTGTTCCAATTCGACTCCTTTGAGGCTGATACCGGCACCTTTTTGGGAGGAGTTTCGCATATAATCATAAAAGATTTCGATTCCGACAGCATGTTTATTTCCGGAACCAAACTTTCGGAATATTTTGTCGACGCCGCGACAAACGGCATAGATCTGATATACTTCGACGGATTCGGGATGAAGGGTGAGGACTATTTGGTTTACGAGCATGAAACAGTAATCGACGGCGAGACTTTTTGGTATTACGATATGTCCGTAGTGCCTGAACCGTCGACTTGCACTATTATTTTTGGGGTAGGAGCGTTATTGTTTGTATTTTATCGCAAGATATATTAGGGATAAAGGGGAGGAAACTAAATATGAGAAAAATAAAAGTCTTTCTTGCGCTATCTTGTGTTTGTTTTTCCGCGTTCTTTTCCGGATGTGGCGGTTTAGAAAGCGGAGAAACTTCACAGAATATAAAGTTGAAGGTATCCAGTTTTAACATGATGTTCAAATCGGACGTTCCAAATCCGAATCCGGCCTATTTTGAATACACAAAAATGACAATTCGCGCGTGGGAAGTTCGTAAGGATATGCTCATGCCGCTTCTAAAATTTCATGAAATAGATATATGCGGTTCGCAGGAGCTCCGCAATCCCCAACTGGAATATCTGTTTCCCGACAAGGATTATGCCTACGTAGATTCGGCAGTGGCCTCGAAAGTTTGGATGAAAAATGTCGTGATATACAGGAAAGACAAGTACAGGCCTCTATCGGACGGATTCTTTATGATAAATCCCGGTAAAAAGAACGGCCGTTATTGCCAATGGGTAAAGTTTCTCGATTTAAATACGAATGGGGAATTTTTTGTGTTTAACCTTCATAACGACCACCTGAAGCCCGAACTTCGCCTTGCGGCTTCCAAGCTCGTTTTGGAAAAGATTCCCGAGATAGCGAAGGGGCTTCCGTTTTTATTGACTGGAGATTTTAACGCATACATAGATTCCGGAGAGATGAAGCCTTATTCCGAGTCCGCAATAATGTCGGAAGCCAAGTCAATTTCCGTACTTTCCCCCTACGGTCCCAAGACGTCGGGTTGTTTTCCGTACGAGAAATTTCCGGCTATAACAAAAGGGGCTCCCATCGACTTTATTTTCGTTTCAAAGGGAATAAAAGTATTGAAATTCGGAGTTCTGACCGACTGCAGGAACGGGAGCTATCCGTCCGACCACTTTCCGGTTGTTGCGAAAATAGAGATTCCGAAAATCGCAAAGTAGAAAAACAGGGTAAGGGAATTTTTCTTTTAATTCGAGCATGGAGAGTCGAAAAGTGTTGTAAAAATTTAGACCCGAAAATATCCATTAAGCATGAGGATATTGTATTACGACTGTTTCGGTGGAATAAGCGGAGACATGAATTTGGCGGCGTTTGTCGATATGGGGGTGGACGCGGAATGGTTGTCGTCGGAGCTTTGCAAGTTGGGGATAGGAGGCTGGAGGCTGGAGGCGTCCAAGGCGAGCACAAGGGGGATTTTTGGCACGAGAATAGACGTGGTTTTGGAGGATTCCTGCTCAAGCCACAAGCGCGGTTCGGCGCATGGAGCTCATTGCCACCACGCCCATAGAACATTTGCGGATATAAAAAGCATAATAGAAAAATCGAAAATATCGAAGCGTGCAAAATCCATATCTCTAGACATATTCGAAAAAATAGCAAAAGCCGAATCGAAAGTTCACGGGAAGAAGGTGTCCGAAGTTCATTTCCACGAGGTCGGAGCTTTGGACTCTATAATAGACATAGTGGGCGCGGCAATATGCGCTGAAAAAATCGGAGCGGACAAAGTTGTGTCGAGCATGGTGGAGCTCGGCGGAGGAACGGTGAAATGTGCTCATTCCGTAATGCCCGTTCCAGCCCCGGCCGTTGCGGAGATAGCGAGAGCTTTCGAGATTCCATGCTCCTTCGGGGGCGCCAAAAGCGAGAGAACCACTCCCACAGGAATAGCCATATTGGCGTCGCTTTGCGAATCTTTTTCCGATTCCGGTTTTAAGGGGAAAATTTTGTCCGGAGGAATCGGGATAGGGCACCGCTCCGACGAAAACGACGAGGTGCCGAATTTTCTCAGAATCAGACTGTGCGAATCTTCCGATTCCGGCGGCTCGGAAAATTCGGAAAAGATGTGCGTGTTGGAGTCGAATATAGACGACGATACCCCCGAAATGTTGTCGCTTTTATGCGAGCGTCTTTTCGAAGCCGGGGCCGCCGACGTTTGGCAGGAGCCGATTGTTATGAAAAAGGGCAGAATGGCTTCCAAAGTTTCGGCGCTCGTATCCGAGCGGCTCCGTGAGCGGGTAATGGAAGAGTTTTTTAAAAATTCCACGACTCTCGGAATACGAAAAATCTCCGTCGACAGGTTTGCCGTTCCGCGCAAAGTTGGAGTGAAAAACATAGGCGGGGGAGAAAAAATACGCGTAAAGATAGCGGAGAAAAGGTCGAGCTTGAGAGGGTCGGAAAAGGCGGAATTTGACGACGTAAAAAAATTGTCTTCAAAAATCGGAATCCGAAAAACCCTCGAGAAAATATACGGAGTAGAGAAAACTTCTCACAAAAATTCCAAGAAGTAGTCGTTTGCTCGAGAAATCCGATGAACTCCAAGCTGGAAAAATATTTTGTAGAAAAATCGAAAGTCGCCGTGGCGCTTTCGGGAGGATTGGACAGCTCCGCCCTCTTGGCGTGCGCCGCGAAGGTCTTGGGGAGTGAAAATTGCCTGGCTCTGACGGTGGACGCTCCCTTCATGATGTCGAGAGAGTTATCGGAGAGTAGAGGTGTGTCCAAAATGCTGGGGGTCCGCAGGGTGGAGGTGAAAATGGGCATTCCTCACTCCATTCGTAAAAATCCTCCTATGCGCTGCTTCTTTTGCAAAATGGAGATGTTCTCTCGGCTGAAATCCGAGGCGAACCTGAACGGATTTTCTGTCCTTTGCGACGGCACGAATTTCGACGACAACAGCGATTATAGGCCGGGAATTCGAGCGGCAAAAGAGCTTGGAATTGAAAGTCCGTTCTTGAATTTGGGAATCGGGAAGGCCGAGATATCGGAACTTGCCCTGGAGTGCGGTTTGGGGAAGTCGTTTGCGGGAAAACCGGCGTACGCATGCCTCATGACGAGGTTCGAATGCGGAATGGAAATATCGCCGGAGCTTCTGAGAAGGATAGACGAGGCGGAGAATTTCATAAGATCCATGGGGTTTGATTTAGTGAGGGTCAGGGCGCATGGAGGCGACCTTGCGAGAGTGGAAGTAGCTCCGGAGAGGATTCGGGACTTCGACGGCGCTGCGATGTCGGAAGTTTCAAAGGCTTTGAAATCTCTTGGATTTAAATACGTTAGTTTGGACATGTCGGGATACCTTAAGGGAAGCATGAATTCTATAAAGTAGGGCAATGGACAAGAATTTAAAAAAGTTATTTTTGGATAGGAAAAAGGCTCTGAAGGCATATTCGGATAAAATTCTTTTTGAAGGCAGGTTCGAGGATTTGGGCCATACAAAAATCGACCTTACCAGGGAGAGCCGCTGCGGGGCTGGCGAAGTTATATACGGAGCGGGAAAGTCTCCGGAGCAAATCATCGAGATAATGAAAAGCGCCGAAAGGAGGGGGGAGAACATTTTGGCTACGCGCCTTTCGGAAAGCGCGATGGAGCTTGTTAAGAAAAATTTTAAAAAGGCTAAGATTTACAAAGAAGCTGGAATAGCGGCTCTGACTCCCAAGAGGATTCGAAAAAGAGGATTTATAGCGATAGTTTGCGCCGGGACAAGCGATCTGAAAGTCGCCCTGGAAACGAAAGTGTGCTCCGAGTTTTTCGGCTCCAACGCAAAAATTTTTTCCGATTGCGGCGTGGCGGGAATCCACAGGCTCGGAGCGGTTCTTCCGGAAATAAGAAAGGCGCGGGTATGCGTCGGAATAGCGGGAATGGAGGGTGCGCTTCCCAGCGTTTTGGCAGGGCTAGTCAAAGTCCAGGTGATAGCCCTTCCTACGAGTGTCGGGTACGGAGCCAGCTTCGGAGGCTTGGCGGCGCTTCTTGCAATGCTCAATTCATGTTCGAACGGTGTCAGCGTAGTGAATATAGACAACGGATTCGGGGCGGCGTACTGCGCCCATCTGGCAAACGCGGGATTTAGGAGACTTTAGGAAATGGATTCTTTTTGGGCCCTTTTTGCCTCGGCGGCGGGTCTGGGAGTTCTGCATACCCTCGCAGGCCCAGAACATTACTTGCCTTTCGCGGCGATAGCAAAAGCCAGGGGCTGGACGCCGCTTAGGGCGTCGATGGCGGCTTTGGCGTGCGGAGCCGGACATCTCTTGTCATCTCTTGCTATAGCGGCGGTGGGAGTTCTCGTCGGCGCGGGAGTGGGCATATTCAAAGATGTAGATCCCATTAGGGGAGATGTGGGCAAGTGGATATTTTTGCTCTTTTCAATCCTCTATTTCGCGTACGGAATTTTTAAGGGAATTTCAAAAAATCGGAGGCGTTCAAGGGGAAGTTTTACCGCTTTCGACAAGGCGAGTTTCGGAATGTTGTTCGTTGTGTTCGCGCTCGGTCCATGCGAAATTCTAACTCCTCTCGTGATGTATCCTGCGTCGCATTTCGACTGGGTTGCGGTGTTGTTCATAACGCTTGCTTTCACAATCTCCACTCTCGCAACAATGGCAGCATGCGTCGCGCTCCTTTCGGCGGGGCTAAAATCTTTCGAAACGGAAAAGTTGGAGTTGTGGGGAGAGGCTTTGGCGGGGGCGGTTTTAATAGTATGTTCCGGAATTATGTTCGCATGAGCGTTCCGGCGACCTTTCAAACCGCTCCGATTTTTCCACCATAACGCGGAAGATTTGCGCGGAGCGGCTTTCAGAATGGGAAGGGATTTCCGCTCCTCTGTCTCTTTCCGGGAGAATTTTTTCTCTTGTGGCGCCTCATCGATTCGTCGAAAGGTTTCGCTTCCTTGTGCACTGCAAGCCCACGGACTACTATCGCTTTTTTGGGAGTCACCGGGCACACGTTTTCGCACGCTCCGCATCCTATGCACACGTCTTTGTGCACGTAGGGTATGTAAAGCCCGCTCCTTCCCTTGAATGGAACCATTTCTATAGCCTGCACCGGGCAATGCTCCCCGCAAGCGGAACAGTCGGTTCCGTTCGTCTTCACGACGCACAAACTGCGCTTAAACATTGCCGTTCCAATTTTTGTGGAGGTCTTTTGTTTGAGGGTCATGAACTGTATAGCTCCCGTCGGGCAAACTTTTGTGCATGAATGGCAGGTATCCAGGCAGAATCCCGCCGAGTAGTCCATAAAGGGCTGCATGAAGTGCGAAAGCCCCCACTCCGACACCGAAGGCTTCAATATGGACGCTTTGCATGCCGCCACGCAAGCTTGGCAGCCAGTGCATTTGTCCAGAAAATTTTCCACGGATTTCGCTCCAGCCGGAACGCACAGCCTACTGTCGCTCCGGGCGTTTTTCGGGTTTTTATACATGTTTTTTTCTTCGGAGGCCTTTAGTTCCTTTTGGGCGGAGGCCATTAGTATTCCGAAGAGAGCAAGCGAAAGTTTTGGAAATTTTCTTCGGGAAACGGCTACTTTTTCGGAGCTACTTCCGAACATGGATATTGTTATAGCATTTTTTTTGCATGCGGACGCGCAGTTGAAACAGAGCACGCAGCGGCTAAAATCAAGCTCTTTGTTTTTAGAGGATATGCATTGGGTTTTGCAGGACTTCTCGCACATTCCGCACGATACGCATTTGCTTTTGTCCAGGGAGATTTTAAACAGAGAAAACCTTGAAAAGAATCCGAGGAAAGCCCCGACAGGACAAATCGTGTTGCACCATATTCTTCCCCTGAGCGCCGAGAATATCGACACTGCAATAAGAATTGCTATCGACGCTCCAAATGCCGGCAGGGCTATTTCCGGGCTTCCCGAAACCGGAGTTATTGCGGAATAATTTCCCGCGGAGGCCAAAACGTCTGAGAGAAAATTGGCGGATTCTGCCGTTCCGAGCCGAAATATTCCGGCTATTTTTCCGAAGAGCGAGTAGGGGTCGAGGAATCCCAGCAGGGACATATATCCAAACAATATGCATGCTACAGCCAAACAGAGAAAAACAGCCCTTATTGCGTTATGGGCTTTGGCAAACTTCATCTTTCTGTTTCCGAATACCCTTCGGATTCCGTCCATAAATATTCCGAGGGGGCAGAAAAACGAACAGTAGGCCCTTCCGAATATCAGCGAAAAGATAGAGAATGTTATGAAGGCGGCTCCTGCGGCTATTGATCCGGTGGCGAGAGTTTCGAGCAGGGAGGGAACGAATTGCGTTCCGGTTGGATTCCACATGAAGTATGGCTTTGGAAGCTTGTGGTAAATATCAAGAAACTGCGCTGTTATGGAGCAGAACACTACGAGCGCCACTGCTACCCTAAGCCGCTTCATTATTTTGAAAAACGACGGCATCATCGGCGGCTTATGCCATTTCTATTCTGTCAATATTGAGCCTGCTTAGATCCATCGTTCCCACTCCGAGATTTTCGGCCAGCTTCAGATATTCTATTTCTTCGAGGGGATATGGTATTCCCATGCCGTATTCTTTGGCTACCTGTTCGAAAATTTTTACGGCGGCGGTGTCGGCGGCTACCATATCGGTAGATATTATCTGGTATTTCACCACGGGGGCGTACTTGGGCGATCTGCCGCGTGGACCGTGTTCCAGCATGACGCGGTAGGCGTCGACTATCGTCAAAGTGGTCTTTTGGAAGGTTGCGTAGTCTGCTATGCACTGGGGAAGTCCCTTGTCGTGCCAGAACCTTCTGTCCCATACGCAACCCATGTAGTTTTTGAGGGCGCAGGTAATTTTCGCTCCGCTGTGGTGTTTTAAAACGGGAACATTTATGAACACGTCGGGATCTTTAGCCAGTTTGTGCACGAGAGCGTTCTTGAGAATGACTCCCTTCGGAATCGATGCCTCTTCATAAAACGAACGGGTATTCCCGGGAACCATCTCCACTCCCTCGTCTTTTGCAACAGCAGCTATTCCGCTCATGTTGTACCTGTTGTTCCAGTCGTTTCCGCAGGTGTGGTCGAATATGAATATTTCTGAGGCACCGCTTTGCTTGCAGCTCCTTATGATGGATCTCACGAGGCCGGGATCCGTGTTGGCCCCGACGTCGGGACGTTGGTCCCAACCTATGTTGGGCTTGATTACTACTTTTTGTCCTTTTTTTACGAAGCGGGACATGCCGCCCATTTTTTCGATTCCTCTCTCGAACATGGCAGAGGCCTCGCCTCCGTGTATTGCCACGAAATCGAGAGGTTTATTTTTGTCGCCGTTTCCGTCGGCAAAGAGCTTTGCCGCTGGAAGGGCGTTCGCCGCGACGGTGGCGACCGCAGTCTTTTTGAAAAAGTCTCGCCTCTTCATAGTGGGAACGATTATCGGAACAACACGATTGCCCGTAAAGAAAAAAAACTTTCGAAGCCTTTTGCCGCTCGAAAAATTTTTTCCTTGCAGATAAAAGCACAGGCATCCACCCACATAAAAAAACCGCTTTTTCGATAAAGCCTTTTATGAAAAAACCTCCGTTGGAGAGTAGAAAATTTTTTGCTTTTGAGAAAAAATTTTTAGCGGCTCGAAAAAACTCTCCGCTTGACGATAAATATCTTTGGCTGTACGAAACGTTAATTATGGATAGAGAAAAGGCTTTGGGAATAAATCCGAAAAACGGGGAGAATCTCGTTTACGGCAGGACAATGTCCGAGTATGCGAATATGAAACTGGCTGCGATGAAGCTTCCGGTTTTTGGTTCGGAGAACAAGTATCCCGTTTTGGAGCTTGCCCGCCCTTTGCTCGAAACCTACGAGGAGTTTGCGGAAAAGCTCTCCGGAACTCTTTGTCCGGCGGACGAGAGAATATCCGAATTTTTGTCGTCGTTTTTGGCGGGGGTGTCGGGAGACGATATTCCGAAATTGCCTCCCAGAACTTTCGTGTTGGACATGTTCGGATTGGCGCGGGAACTGTCTCTGCCTCCGGATTCCGACAAGTTCGAAAATGCCTATGTGAAGTCGTACAGGGTAAAGCAGGGCGTTCTCCACAATCCTGCCAACGATAGGCGGACCACCGCAGGGGTGTTTCACGTGGTTGAAGGAGGGCTTCCCGTTCCCGACGATAAAAAATCGGTTCCGAAGATTGTATTTAAAAACATGCTTATTCGAGCCTTCAACGCTCCCGAGGATTTGCTGGAATTTCCCTTTACATCTACGCAGGACAAGAAAGCAAGGGCTTGGGTATCGCTTTTTATGCGGCCCGTGGTTTGTCCGGAGATTCCCAACGTGGCTTCGGAAAAAAGCATGGAGATACGGCTTTTTGCCCCCGGGGGATTTGTGTCGAATTTGGACTTTGCGGAGAGCATATTCGGAAACTCCGGAAATCCGTATCTGTCCAAAAACGATTCCGCATCCGATCCGGATTCGTGGACGGGGCATACGGGCTGCATAGTTCTTGCTCCGCATATAAACAAATTGACAAAGAGGGAGCTGGGCCTTCCCCGCGAAGAGGACGCAACTCCCAGACAGAGGAGAGACGGAATGTTCTGGTCGTCCCCGGGCGAGCTATATAACGACGGCAAGCCCTTCAAGCTGACGGCAAGAGACGCTTCCGGGGTGATATTTACCATCATTTCCGACAACTATTTCGGATATACGAAAAAGGAGGTTAAGACCTTCATAAGTTTTTCCGCAAACCTCTACGGACAAGCCGAGGAGGAGCACAGCGGAGGGGCTGTGGCATTCTCGAGCTGGGATCTCGGAGACGATTTCGACATGGCTTCGTACTCCCCGAACTCCAAGAGGTCTTTTGCTCAAACTTTGGAGCTATTGGGCGATTCGGTCGAGGTAAATCCGGACGGCTGGGCTTCGGATAAGAAATATCCGGACATAGTTTACGTGCGTGAGGACTCCAAATTTTCCCTGAGGGAACAGAAGATATATTGGTTTAAGGGAGGTGAGGAGAAGTCGATAAGGCTATCCCCCAACACGACCTATGTCTCTCCCTGCGGATACAAAGTGGAAATGAAGCGCCCCCACGCGAGTCGGGGGTGGAGGCTTGTCGGAACAGTGGAGGAGGGGGTCTATTGCCACAAGCCAGCTACGGTTTCGGGCGGAGGAAAGAGCGAACTGTCGAAGGATATAGCAAACGCAATAATACACGGTCCTTCAATCGTGGCGGATTTCAAGCGTGACATAGCGGCAGTATCCGAGATAATCGACAAAAACTACGGAGACCGGTACAAAGATCCCCTTCAAAATAAAGGATTGAACAGCCGTCCGATTTTGGACTCTCGTCGCTCCATGGGATCCGTGGTAAAGCTGTTGTCCCCGTCTGACGACTATACCGACTCATACAACGAATGGCTCCGCTCAATTCCGTTTTACATAAGGGAGTTTGTTCTGACCGTAAAGAGGCACTATCGCCCGAAGTGGGGTGATAACTGGAAAAAAATGTTCAGCGTCGACGCGATAAACGGCAAGGACGGAAACATACTAAAATACAAATCCATGCCGGTGATTACCTCGTATTTGAGGGTGGGATTTTCGGAGGACGGTTCATGGAGAACTTTCAGCCTCCGAAAAGATTTTGCACCGTCCTTTAAAATACAGATGGAGGACGACATTACTTCGTCGATAGTAGTTCCGCGTTCGTCGGTGGAGAAGTTGAATCCGGCTTACGCGTCGGAGGGAATGTCGCTGAAATTTACCGAGAACTGCGAGTATAGGCTTTTCCAGCGCCCTGACGAGGCGGTCGTCCGCGGGTACGACGCCCGTGCGGAGTCGGACATGTCGAAGAGGGGAGTGATGTTTTCGAATTACGAGCCGCTGACCCGGGAGGACGTTCGGGCCATGGCCGACGATACGATACGGTTTGAAAAATTCACCGAGCCGATGCGGGAGGTATTGTCGGAGTTCCTAAATTCCGACAAGCCAGACTACGCGGTTTGTTCGGCTAATCCGAGGATAGTAGGCGGCAAGCCCGGGAAAAATGTCCGCTACCTTCAAAACAGGGAGGATATGACGAATCCAAGGGCGTACTATTTGGCGGAGATTGGAACTCGACTCGGCAGGGGAATAGAACTTTCGAAAAAAGTTCCCATGCCCGTCAACGCGGTGATTTCCGGCAGGCGGAACAATCCTCCTCAGGAGGGCATAAAGCCGCTTTGCGTGCATTCTCCGCTCCACTATTTGGAGCTTCCCGAGCTGTTCATGGAGTATATAGCCTCCATGACGGGGAAGTCGCCCTCGACGGTTGGTGCCGGATTGGAGGGGGCGTTGACGAAGGCCCCGTTCAACGCGGTCTGCCCCATAACCGACTTAAACAACGCCCTTGTGTCCTTCGCTTTGTGCGGATTCGAAGGATGGCTGAGCGCTGCGGGATACCTCGGCCCAAAATATAGGATAGACCACGATATCAGCCTGCTCGTGCCCGAGGTTTGGGCGAGAATGAAACCTTGCGAGATTTCCGCGAAGAATCTGATAGAAAACGGAATGCTCGAGAGATGCCGGGATATGGAGTACAACGGAAGAAAAATACTTTCGTCGAGGCTGGGCTGGAGAATAACGGAGGAGTTTGTGATAATGTATTTCGGGAGGATATTCTCGAACCCGTCCAGCCTTTTTTCCCCGGACATGCTTCGCCCGGAACTTCAGGGAGTGGAAGTGTTCGCGGATTCCATGGATAATATTGTAGATGCCCACAGAAGGGCGGCGGAGGCGTATTTTGCGGACGGTTCCATAGAAGGCGCGTGCCCACCCTTGAAAGCCTTGCTGCACATAATGAAATACGGGTCTTACGAGGGCAAGGGATTGGAGGATATACGTCCGATGTTCGATAGGGATAACATAATAAAATCCGAGTGGTATGCCGAACGCCTGATATCGAAACAACAGCGCGACTTGGCAGCTCTGCAAAAAATTCTGTCGCGCTTGCGGAGCGGGAAGGGCGGAGAGGATTCGCTTTGCTCGGCGGCCAAAATTTCGGCGAAAATAAACGATATGAGGGGTATTTCTTACCTGAAGAGCCTGAAGGGGACAATCGGATTGGATCCTTTTCTGGCGGACGTTCCGTAAAGCTGTATGCGCTTCAAAATTCCGTATATGTTGTTTTCTGAGGACACTTAGAGAAGGCCTTTTTATAGCAGAAAAAAATCCCCGGTTTTTATCGGGGATTTTTATTTGCTCCTTGTAGTTTTTAGCTCCTATTTCACAACTTCTATTCCCTTCGGGACGGAAGTCTTTAGGTCGACGCTTCCGTCGGGTGATTTTTTCCACGAGACCACAATGTCGCCTTTTGGAGTCGGGAAGGTTGCCGACGCCGAATCTGTAAGATAGTTCGGGCGTATGGATATTTTGCTCCAGTTGGGACCCTCTTGCTTTACTCCGCACAAAATTTGCGGAATCAAAAACAGCGGGTGCGCGCTCCACGCGTGCGAAAGGCTCGAGCTGGCATTGCGCAAATAGAATGTCTCAAAAGTGTTTCCGTATTTTATCATAGGCTCCCATTTGTCCAGTATGTACTCGTAGACTTCCTTCGCGTTGCCCTCGTCTATCATGGTTTTTAGAACATACACAACCCAATAGGACGACGGCTCTGCGTCTATCTTTTTTCCCTTTATAAACGGCAAGATTATTTCGGATTTGGCCCTTTCAAAGTCGAGTCCGGCAATGTTGTTCATTTTGCCCAGAATTTGGGCGTGTATTACTTTTCTTGTATTCGGCTTGCCGTTGCCAAAAATACCTTCGTTTATAAGCCCGGTTTCGGGGTCCAGCAGATTTTTCACTATCGCATTCCGAACTTTTTCCGCTCTTGCGGAGTATTCGGAGTCGTCCTCTTTTAGACCGCTTGCCTCGCACATCTCGGAGAGCTTGTCGAGGGCGTTTAGCAGCCATAAATTTAAAATCGCAGGCTCACCCTCCTTTTTATTGAGGTTGGTCCAATCCAAAAATAGCCAATAACGCGGATCGTAGCTAACCAAGCCGTTCTTTGGATTGGTTGCCCTATCGAAATACGACAGTATGGATTCTACCGTTTCCTTGTGTTTTTCATAGACGGAAATATCTCCAGTTTGATACCAATAGTCGTACAGCGTCAGCATCCAGATTAGCGAAAAATCGGGCAAAATGCATTCGTGGGCTATTGTGGGCGCGTGGCCAAACGTGAGCCCGTCAGGAGTGCGTTGGCGCGAAATTATATCTATGCCCCTGCGCAGCAAGCGCGGGTCGGGATCCAGAAAAAACGTATTCCATGCCTGAACCCGAGCATCTCCCCACCATTGGGCTTGCTCCCTCCCGGGTGTATCTACGTAGGCGTCCAGGGAACAAATCTTTTGGGTGTGTTTGCTTATTTTCCAAATATCGTTTGCAAGTTTGTCTGAACTTTCAAACATTCCCCTATCCTTAAACGGATACGAGTGGTTTCGAAGCTTTACGGAAACTTTTATCGGACCGGAATTGTCCCTAACCCTCAGAATCATGTAGCGAAAACCGAGCGGATGGAAATATTGGTGTGTTTGAGATTCGGCGCTTCCGCATATCAGACGAGTGGCAAGAGATTTTTTAGAGTTTAAGAGGCTACATTCGGGAAATGAATGGTTTTTCTCGTCGAGATATTCGGAGTACATCGCGTCTATAGTCTCTCCTCCCTTGGCTCCTTTTACAGTTATTATTGGCTTGGCTATTTCAACTCTTCCAAAATCTAAAACGTAGGACCTGTACTTTCCTTTTCCCGAGGCGGGAACCGATAACTCCGAAATTTCAGGCGAACCATCTTCCGGAATATGTGCCGTTCCCTCCGCGGCAAAAACTAACGCAATATTGCGGGGGGTATCGTCGCCTTTTTGAAAAACCTTAGAATCTCCTTCAGAGGTTCCGACAAGCTTCGGAACAACTTCTATTATTCTCTCGTCAAGCATCGGAATTCCCCTTTTCTCGAATTTGTAATGGGGGGAACAGTTGTAGCGGTTTACTGTATGGGCCCGCTTTGCAGAAAGCGTGCCTTTATTTTGGGGCTTCTTGAACCATTCCGGATCTCCCATGCCCAAGTTTATCGATTCCTGGTTGCCCGGCAACTGGAGGGAATATTGCTGGGTGTCGCGGTCAATCTCTTTCTGAAATCTACACTCCTCGCTGCCGTCGGAAAGCACTACTTTGTCGCCTATTTGGGCCGCAAATATGACTCCGGCAGTTTCCGGGGGCAGGTTTTGGAAGCTTCCCCTTCCAGGGTTGTAAATCCTTATGGCAAAAGTATTTTCACCCCTTTTCAAAAAACGTCCCACATCTATCTCGTCGAAGGGCTTGGATTTGTCGTAGCCTCTTGCGGGACCGAAAGCCACGTATTCCCCGTTTATCCATAACTGATAAAAAATATCCGCAGTTATGTAAAGGGGTGCTCTTTCTGGAACGGAATCGAGCTCGAAAGTCTTTCGAACTATCGCGTACCTGTTAAAGAGATCGTAATTGACATTCGAGGGCCAAAGCCATTTTGCATTTCTGAGAATTTCCGGAGCTTGGTCGTCATCGGTCTCATGGAATTTTCCCGCCGCTTTTGGGGACATTTCACTTGCCGTATTTTCGGCATGCGATTCGTTAAAAAATGCCGAATGCGCTACAAAAACTAAAGTGCAACATGTTGCTCTGCATGTTGTTGTTAAAGCTGAAAGGAAGCCTTTCAAGTATTGTCCATCATAATTGTTCATGCAACTATCCTATAAAAACGATAAAAAATCGTCAAGTTTTTTTTGGAAATATCCGTGAATTCCAAATTCTTTGACGAAAACTTGATTTTTTTTTGCATTATAAATCGGGGGAAAACGTCGGACGAGATAATGCCCAGGATTTTCTATTTGTATATTACTGTAATACATAAAGTTTTATATGGAAATTGGAAAAAATTAGCCTTGTTGCGGTTTATTCGAAAGTTGTTTCGATTTGATTTTTTTTGTCTGCAACTCTAGCCGATTTCGAGAACAATATTTGTATCTTTTCCCAATTATTTATCTTCTAAAAGATATTTGACTTTTGCTTCGGCCTTGTGAGAGTATATCGGAAGAGGATTTTATTTTGGCGGTTTTATGGCCGACATTTTTACATCAAGCAAAGGAAAAATATGGCTGTTGCAAGCATTGTGACGGAGGCGTCGTCAGCCTCACAAAGTATAAATCCGGCGTTTTGGTTTGTTCCGTTCGCCTCGTTGCTCGCCCTATGGTTCGCGTGGAGATTTTATAGGGGAATGAAGAGGGAAAATCCCGGAACCGAAATAATGCAGAAAATCGCCGAGCATGTCAGAAAAGGAGCATTGGCCTACCTTTGCCAGCAATATAAAATTGTGGCGATCGTTTTCATACTTCTGACCTTATTCTTCGCGTTTTTGGCTTATGGACTCAACGTGCAGAACGGCTGGGTTCCCTTCGCGTTTCTGACGGGCGGATTCTTTTCGGGCTTGGCGGGGTTCTTCGGAATGAAAACCGCCACTTATGCTAGCTCCCGCGCGGCGTGGGCTGCGAACGAATCGCTCGACAAGGGCCTGAGAGTGGCGTTTAGGTCGGGAGCGGTCATGGGCCTAGTGGTTGTTGGACTTGCACTCTTGGACATTTCCGTGTGGTTTGCGGTTCTCAACTGGCTGATTCCCGGAGACGCCGGTGCGCAGCATAAGATGGTTATGATAACCACCACGATGTTGACCTTCGGAATGGGAGCAAGCCTTCAGGCTTTGTTCGCACGCGTGGGCGGAGGAATATTTACAAAGGCTGCGGACGTGGGAGCAGACCTAGTAGGAAAAGTCGAGGCGGGAATTCCCGAGGACGATCCCCGCAATCCCGCCACTATAGCGGACAATGTCGGCGACAATGTCGGCGACGTTGCCGGAATGGGAGCGGACCTTTACGAGTCGTACTGCGGATCCATACTTGCCACGGCGGCTCTCGGTGCGGCGGCGTACATGTCGAGCACTCCGTCTCTCCAGATGAAGGCCGTCATAGCTCCCATGTTCATAGGAGCCATTGGAGTTGCGCTTTCCATAGTGGGAATATTCTTTGTCAGGGTAAAGAAGGGAGCCACAAGCAAGGAGCTTTTGAATGCCCTTTCAAGAGGAGTCAATCTCAGCTCTGTTCTAATAACCATAGCGTCGTTTGCGGTTCTGTACTTTCTCGGACTTCCGCATTGGCTCGGAAATTTTGGCTCCATAATTGTGGGTCTTGGAACCGGAATATTTATAGGCAAAATAACCGAGTATTACACTTCCGACGCCTACAAACCCACCCAGGGAATAGCCGCGCAAGCCCAGACGGGACCCGCGACAGTTATCATCGGAGGAATGGGGGTAGGAATGGTTTCGACATTCTGGCCCGTTATGGCGATAGTTGTGGGAACTTTTCTCTCGTATTATTTCTCCTGCGCGGGAGATCTCTCCAACATGTCTGAAGGTCTTTACGGAATAGGAATAGCGGCGGTCGGAATGCTTTCTACTCTCGGAATTACTCTCGCTACCGACGCGTACGGCCCCATAGCAGACAATGCCGGCGGAAATGCGGAAATGTCCGGACTCGGCAAAGAGGTTCGCAGGCGCACCGACATGTTGGACTCCCTTGGAAATACTACGGCGGCAACCGGAAAGGGCTTTGCAATAGGTTCTGCGGCTCTTACGGCTTTGGCTCTCTTGGCTTCGTACGTGGAGGAGCTTCGCATAGGTTTGATGAGGGTCCAGGGCTCGTCTTCTGCCACCGACTACGCCAAGGCTACGATTGAAAAATTCGGATCCGTGGGCGGAGTGGAAAAGGCTAGCCTATTGGATTTCATGAATGTTTACCAGGTCAACCTGATGAATCCGAAGGTTCTTCTAGGAATGTTTGTCGGGGCGATGTTGGCGTTCCTGTTCTGCGGCCTTACCATGAATGCGGTGGGCAGGGCTGCAAATAAAATGGTGAACGAAGTTCGCCGCCAGTTCCGCGAGAACAAAGGAATAATGAGCGGAACGAGCGATCCGGACTACGCCAGATGCGTCGAGATTTCCACGAAGGCGGCACAAAAGGAGATGCTTTTCCCGGCTTTGTTGGCTGTCATTGCTCCCGTATTTATAGGAATATTCTTCGGCGTGACCGGAGTTTTGGGACTGCTAGGAGGATCGCTTGCCGCGGGATTCGTGTTGGCGGTTTTCATGGCAAATAGCGGAGGTGCGTGGGACAACGCCAAGAAGTTCATAGAGCAGGGCAACTTTGGAGGTAAGGGCTCTACGGCCCACAAAGCAGCCGTAATAGGCGACACCGTCGGCGATCCCTTCAAGGATACTTCGGGACCATCGTTGAACATTCTCATCAAATTGATGAGCATGGTGGCAATTGTTATGGCGGGCTTTACGGTTTCCTACTGCCTATTCTAAAATACAAAAATTTCCCGGGCGGCCTTATCCGAAATTTCGAAGGGCCGCCTTTTTTATTCCCTTGTCAAACTGAAACGAACTAAAAAAAACCGCTCTCCCTCAAGGAAGAGCAGTTTTTGTTTGTCCTATAAATCTTACGGAGAGCTATCTGCAATCGGTTATAGCTCCGGAAACAGCCGCAGCAGCCACCATTACAGGACTCATTAAAACAGTTCTTCCAGTGGGGCTTCCCTGCCTGCCCTTGAAGTTCCTGTTGGAACTTGAAGCGCAAAGTTCGTCTCCGCGGAGCTTGTCTGCGTTCATCGCCAGGCACATAGAACAGCCCGCGCTTCTCCATTCGAATCCGGCCTCTTCAAATATCTTGTCGAGACCTTTCGCCCTTGCGAGCTTGTCTATTATTTGGGAGCCGGGAACTGCCAGGGCCCGGACTCCGCCCGCAACCTTTTTGCCCTTTAGATATTCCGCGGCAGCTTCAAAATCAGAAAGCCTTCCGTTCGTGCATGAACCTATAAACGCGACGTTTATCGGAGTGCCCTCTATCTTGGAGCCTGCCTTGAGTTTCATGTAGGCCAGGGCGTCTTTTGCGTCCTTGCGGGCTGTCTCGTCCGAGAGCGCGTCGGGATCGGGAATTATCTCGTCGACAAACAGAGCCTGGGAGGGATTTACTCCCCACGTCACAGTCGGGCGAATTTCCGCTCCGTCGAATTCCACTACATCGTCGTACTCGCAACCTTCGTCCGAGGCGACTCCCTTCCAGTATTCCACGGCCCTGTCCCAAGCTTCCCCCTTGGGGGCGTAGGGCCTTCCCTTGAGGTATTCAAAGGTCTTTTCGTCGGGATTTATATAGCCTATTCTCGCTCCGCCCTCTATCGCCATGTTGCAGACAGTCATTCTGCCTTCCATGGACATGTCTTCGAATACCTTTCCTCCGAATTCGTAGGCGTAGCCTATTCCGCCGTTTACCCCGAGCTTTCTGATTATGTGCAGAGCTACGTCTTTGGGATAAACTCCCCTGCCGAGTTTTCCTACAACGTTGATTCTGCGAACCTTCAATTTTTTAAACGAAAGCGTCTGGGTGGCGAGAACATTCCTGACCTGGCTCGTTCCTATGCCGAAGGCAACCGCCCCGAATGCCCCGTGCGTGGCGGTGTGAGAGTCTCCGCAGGCGACGGTCATTCCGGGCTGTATTATTCCCTCTTCGGGCATGACTATGTGTATTACCCCCTGCTTGCCGGTGGGAACGTCGAAGAAGGTAATGCCGTTTTCCTTGCAGTTTTTGCGCAGCTCGGTGAGCATTTCGTAGGCGGTCGGGCTGGCGTAGGGCTCAGATATGTCGTCGGTGGGAATAATGTGGTCGACTGTCGCGAAGGTCCGCTCGGGATATTTAACCTTTAGCCCGAGCGAGCGAAGCATTCCAAATGCTTGGGGACTCGTAACCTCGTGGAGGAGGTGGGTGTCGACCAAAAGCTGCGTTGAGCCGTCGGGCAACTCTCGAACGGAGTGCCTTTCCCATACTTTTTCAAAAAGAGTCTTTTTCATTTTTTTTCCCGTTTTTGGGCGGAATAGCCCGTATGTTTCTCTTAAAAAAACGGCGCGAGTTCCACCCGCGCCGATACAGCCATTATTTCTTACGGTGGAAATTATTTAAAAATTTCGTCGGAGAACGAATCGTCAAAGTCCTCGTTGGAATAGACGTGCTGAACGTCGTCCAAGTCCTCGAGGGCGTCCGTAAGTCGCATAATCTTCTTGGCAACGTCCGGATCCGTAATCGGAACCAGAGTGTTGGGTATCCAAGCGGGATCGGATTCGTCGGGAACTATGCCAGCCTTTTCGAGCGCCTCGCCCACGGCTATAAAGTTCGACACCGGGCAAAGTATTTCAAAGCTGTCCCCGTTGTTCTTTATGTCCTCCGCCCCGGCGTCGAGAACGCACTCCATCAGAGCTTCCTCGCTCGTCTTCTCCGCGGAAATTATGTATTGACCCTGCCTGGTAAATGAGAATTTCAAAGCACCGGGAGTGGCTAGATTTCCTCCGTTCTTAGTAAACGTCGACCTGACGTCGGAAGCGGAGCGATTCTTGTTGTCGGTCGTCACTTCCACTATGAAAGCGACTCCCCCGGGCCCGTAGGCTTCGTACATGAGCTGCTCGTAAACGACTCCGGGAAGCTCTCCGGTTCCCTTTTTTATGGCCCTCTCTACATTGTCGGCAGGCATGTTCGCCGCCTTGGCCTTTTGAATTAGCATTCTCAGGCGCGCGTTCGTGGTGGGATCTCCGCCTCCGTCTTTTGCCGCGAGAGTAAGATCCTTGCTTATCGCGCTAAACGCCTTTCCTTTTTTCGCGTCAACTGCCGCTTTGTGTCTTTTTGTGGTGGCCCACTTGCTATGACCGGACATACTTCGTTTTCTTTCTGTCTTGTTTTATAGTTCCGAAATGCGGAGCTTCAAAAAATTTCTCCCGGATTTCAATTTTTTTTTTAGCGCCAAGCCAATTATTTTTTCAAAAAAACAATCACCTCTTCGGCTTGGTAGACCTTCCTCCCGGGTTCTTTTTTCGCTTTTCGTAGAGAGTTCCCTTTAGCCTCTCATCCATCATCTTCTGCCTCTCCTCCTTGGCCTTCTTTTGCACGGCTGCTAGTCTTTCGCGGAAACTCATGTTCTCGAAGTTCCCTTCGGCTTTCGCTTTTTCGGCGTTTTCGGCGGCCATTTGGAGCCTTTCCATGAAACTCGGTCCCTTTTTCTCCTTCTTGACGAGCTCCATTTTATTAGATCCCGTCTTTACTATCAGAGCCTGCACTATTCCCAGCGAACTTTGCACGCACCAGTAAAGTATCAATCCCGACGGGAACGAGTAAAACAGAAATAGGAATAAAAGCGGCAAAAATCTGAAAACAATAGCCTGGGTCTTGTCGGTCGACGGCATCGGCGTTATGCTCATCTGGACAAACGTTATTATTCCATTTAGTATCGGAAGAATGTGTAGGGGTATTCCGAATATGCTCGGAAGGGCCGATATAGTGTCGGGCTGCGAGAGGTCGTCTATCCAGAGGAAGTGTGCGAACCTGATGTCGCTGGACGATTGCAGCATGTAAAAAAGCCCTATGAATACGGGAATTTGAATGAGGGCGGGCAGACAGCCGGCAAGTGGATTTACCCCGTATTCGGAATAAATCTTCATTGTTTCCTGGCCTATCTTTTGCTGGTCGCCCTTGTATTTTTCGCGTATCTCCTTTATCGGGCCGGAGGCGAGCTTCAACATCTTTTGAGACGAGCGAATTTGGGCCGCAGTAAGAGGCCAGAGAACCGCCTTAACTATTAGAGTTAGAATCACTATCGCCCAACCCCACGCCCAAGATCCGGCTATCGGTTCTATGGCCGAGTGGATTATTCCCATCAAGAGGGCCAGAGGCTTGCTCACAAACGAAGACCAGCCGAAATCCATCACCAGATCCTGCCTCGCTCCGAGCGAAGCAAGACTAGTAATGTCTTTGGGCCCGACATAGTATTTTCCGTCGAGTTCCCAGGTCTGTCCCGGTTCGAGAGTTCCCATGTCGAAACCCATGTATCCGAAAATGGCGTTTCTCATCTTCGCCGATTCCGCACGGGGATTTATTAGAATTGGCTCGGCGAATCCACTCGATCCGGTCTTGTTTTCGGGAACGAAAACCGCCGCGAAAAATTGGTTTTTTACCGTTCCCCATATAGAATTCGGAACGTCCAGCTTTTTGTCGGGGATTCCCTCGGTGGAACCCAGGCCTAAAAACCAGCCCCCGCTCTTAGTAAATAAGGAGGATTTTGCAAAAGTAATGTTGTCCCCGTCGTACAGCCCTACGGCCAGATTGCTTCCGTATATGTCTCCGGCGGTGGGAGGAAGAGAGCCGAGAGTCAGGTATATCTTCTCTCCCGATACGGTTTCCTTAGATATGTTCTTTACCCTGGTCGAAACTTTTATGGTGTAGGGGGAATACAACTCCCTGCCGCTTGCGAGAGAAAACTCGCGGGTTATTTCCCATTTGCCGGGCATTATGTATTTGTAAACAACCGTCTTGTCGTCCGCTTTGGCAAGCGAAAAGTTTCTTATTAGAGTGAGCGGCCTCCCGGCGTCCTCGAAAGCCATAGCCATAGCAAGCGTGTCCTTGTCGCCCTCGTTGAACACGTAGGGCGCCTTGGAGTCCTGCTGGCGGCGGTATTTTAACAACTCTACGTCCCTTATTGCACCGCCTCTATTCGTCAAATGAACATTGAGGGTGTCGCTCTTTAAGGACAGAATCTCCTCCTTTATGTTGCTCTCGGGCGCGTAGGCTGAACTCTTGTTCCCAAGCGAGGCGGGCTTGCTCGATTTCTCGACGTATTCCTGCCTGGCCTTCGACGAATCCTCAAGTTTGCGCTCGTCCGTTCGGTTTGCCGCCCTTTGGGAGGGATTTACCATGAAGTAGAACGCCGCGCAAAGCAGTATGACGCCGATAAGTGTGCTCTTTTTATCCATCGCTTTCCGTGTAATATAAATTGGACTTTCTTACCTTATTCGCGTTTTTCGTCAATATTGTTTCTTGGAGGCTTCAAATTTCTCGAAAATAATTTTCTCCATTCGAACTTTTCGGGAACGTAGTCCAGCCCCCCTTCGCAAAACGGCTGGCATCTCAGAAGCCTGCAAACAGCCAAAATCAGCCCGAAAAACGCCCCATGTTTCGATATCGCCTCCAGAGCGTATTCGGAGCAGGTGGGATAAAACCTGCACCCCGTTCCCGGAATTAAATGAATCACCGGAGAAATGAAAATTTTGTACGCCCTTATGGACAACCACAACAAGGCGGCGAATATATTTTTCGGCATTTGGGCAACAGCATTTTTACGGTAGAGATGGGACATCTACTTCTTTCCCTCTTCCGACTCGCGGGCGGCGAGTTTTAAATACCTCTTGTATCCGACTTCGGCGGCGTCCGCAAAGTCCGACAAAATTTCGGAGTACTTTGCACCCACCGCCGATTTTCTTGAATAGACGAGCACGTCCAGCGGTTCCGGAAAACCGGGAGCAAGCTCCCGAAATATGGCTCTGAATATTCTTCTAACCTTGTTTCTCTCCACCGCGCAGCCTATTCGCTTGCCCGTCACTATACCCAATCTCGACACTCCGGCGGGGGATTTTCGGACATAAAAAACGAAGGCGGACTTGTCCACCTTCGCGGAATTTTTTCTCGCAGAGTCGAAGTCGCGCCTCAGGCGCACCCTGTTTTCCCTGCCAAAGCGCATAGGCTGCCCGTCCCTTCCCGACAGGAAAGGAGGTTTACTTCGTGACGAGTTTCGCGCGGCCTTTCTGGCGGCGCGCATTTATTATCTCCCTGCCGCTGCGGGTTTTCATTCTGTTGCGAAAACCGCAAGCGCGGGCTCTTTTGAGTTTAGAAGGCTTATATGTGGGATTCATCTGGCTTCCTTTATTTGCTTAAATGTTTAAAAGTCGTGCAATGAAACCACGATGGGCTCTCTTGTCAACAAGTAAAATCTTCCGCCTTCCGCCGCGGCGCGCATTCTGCCTTTCCCGAAACACAGCCTCCCGTTTTCCCTATCCTATCCGGAGAGCCGGTAAAACTTTTCTAAGGTTGCCGAAATTCTCTAGTTTGGAATTGTAGTTGCGCGACGTTCTGCCGCTACGCCTTCCAAAAAATTTTGCCTGCCGGCAGTTTTTATTTGCAGCAAGCTTTCGGTTTTTTCTTGCCTCGTTCGGCGAAAATTCAGCTTCTCTCAATTCCCCACTTGCGCCTGAGGGCAGTCTCAAGAGGTGAGAAGAGGATTTTGTCGACGACCAGTCCTATCATGATTACCACGAACATCACTCCTATGACTTGGTTCATATCGAGTAGCTCCCTTCCGTAATGGAGAAGCTGTCCGAGCCCGAATCCCGTCAGGATTGTGACGTATATTTCGGCCGCCATTAGGGATCTCCACGCGAATGCCCAACCCTGTTTCATTCCGCCCAATATGCTCGGAAACGCGGCCGGAGCGACGACGTGTATCCAAGTGTGGAAACCTTTGGAGCCCATAGTGTTTGCCGCGCGGACGTATATTGGGGGAATATTTTCCACCCCGTGAAGGGTGGCGAGCACGAGCGACCAAACCGAACCCATGATTACCACGAAGAGAATTGCCGACTCTTTCTGGCCGAACCACATAATAGCCAATGGTACCCAGCAGACGCTCGGCAAGGCTTGCAGTCCCAAAGCCAAAACTCCGAGGGTATTTTTCAGAACTTTGAATCTGGCGCACAGCATTCCCGCGGGTATTCCCGCTGCCACGCCTATCGCGTATCCTACGAGGAGCCGCTTCAGCGTGACCCACATTGCAGAAGGAAGAGATCCGTCGAGGGTGGCTTTCCATAGGTAAACCGCAACTGCCGACGGAGGGGGAAGCATGTATTCGAAGGTTTTGAAATGCCTAGCGGCTGCCTCCCAAGCAACGAGAAAAATCAGCGTGAGTACAACGGGAAGCGTCCAATCTTTCAGGGCGTTTTTCATTCGGCCACCTCCGTTCCGTCTATGTGGTGTTTCAAGGCGGCGGTTATTTTTGCGGCGTGCATGGTAAGCTTTGCGTCGTTGATGTTTCGAGGGCGGGGAAGGTCAACCTTGAATTCCTCCACAATCCTGCCGGGATGCGTGGCAAAAAGCATCACCCTGTCGCCGAGGCATACGGATTCGCGTATGTTGTGGGTGACAAATATTATCGTTTTGCGCCGCTTTTGCCAAATGTCCTGAAGTTCCCCGTACAACTGTTCCCTAGTCATTGCATCGAGCGCTCCGAACGCCTCGTCCATAAGAAGAATTCTCGGATTGGGGGCGAGGGATCTGGCAAGCGCCACCCTCTGTCTCATGCCTCCGGAAAGTTCGTGTATAGAACTGTTGGCGAATTTTTCTATGCCGACTAGATGGAGATAAAACCTTGCTACCTCCCTCCTCTCGGGATTTGTGAGGTTGGGCTTCAGATTTAACCCGAACAGAACGTTGTGCAGAACGTCGAGCCACGGGAAAAGGGCGTGTTCCTGGAACATCACCATTCTATCCCGCCCGGGTCCGGATACGGGAACGTCGTCCACAAGGACTTCGCCGGAGGTCGGCTTGTCGAGCCCGGCTATTATGTTCAGGAGGGTCGACTTCCCGCAGCCGCTCGGCCCCACAAGACAGACAAATTCCCCCTCCTCAACCTTGAAATTGATGTCGCTTAAAGCGTCGACTTTCACCTTGCCGCTCGAAAATACCTTGTTGACGTTCTTTACGACAAGTTTGGAAGGCGCTATGTTTTGAAGCTCCTCGTTTATGTTCGATGTGCGAAGCGTGCCCATGATAAGCGTGTTTTCTACTCTTTGTAAAAAAGGTTTTTCAAATCCGGTTTCGACTTTAGGAACCCGCATTCGTAGGCGAAATTCATGAAATTCTGCAATTCTTCGGGATTTTGCTTTGTGGTAAAAATCAGTCTTTTCCAGGCAGATTTTATCAAATCCATGCTGATTTTACCTCCCGTGAGGGCCTCCAATTCGGCATGGGCGAGCTTTTGCGCCTCCTCGGGATTTTCCAGAATCCACTTGGTAAGTTCGTCATGGGCGGCAATGAATTTTTTTATGAGTTCTTTCCTCTCGTTTATGTTTTTGACGTTCGAGACGAGAACCGTCGTCACTGTGTCCTTTTGCTCTAGAAAAGACTTGGCACCCCCGTCGAGCTCCAGGCGGGTGACCCAGGGTTCCACCGTCCATACGGCGTCCAAAGCGCCCGATTTAAACAGGGGAAGCTGTTCCGGGTTTGGAGTGGCTATAACATGTGCGTCCCCAGATGTAAGGCTCACTTTCATACCGTTCTTTATAAGCCACGCGCGGCACGCCACATCTTGGGTGTTTCCCAGTTGCGGAGTTCCAATCTTTTTGCCCTTAAAATCTTTCGGCTCCTTTATTCCAAGCTTCGGATTCACAAGAAGCGCGGCTCCACCGTCTGCCGATCCGGCTAGAATCCGTATGTCTTTGCCGTCGGTTTTCGCGTAGGCGTTCAGGGCCGGGCTCGGGCCCACGTACGTTATGTCCAAATCTCCGGAAAGCATGGATTCCATTGCGCTCGGGCCTGCGTTGTAAACCCTCCACTCTATGGTTATTCCGTCTCCGAGCCTGCTCTCAAACCAACCCTTCCCCTGTCTTGATAACTGGTGGGCAATGAGGGCCTGGGCGTGCGAAATGTTCGGAAAATGTCCGAGCTTTACAACCTTGGAGTCGTCTTTTTTCGCGCATCCGAACAAAACCGACGCCGCGGCCAAACACGCGAATATTTTTATGGCTTTTTTCATGGCTTGGTATTTTTTTTGAAGGGCGATAATCGCCAAATAAGTTTTTTCTTTCAAGAGAATTTTATTCTATTCCACTCGTGCCGTTCGGACGCGTATTTTCCTTTTTTGTTGCAAAGAGTGTCTTTTTGTGGAGTCTGCCTTTACTCCCGCGGAAAATGAAGTTTAGGGAACAAAGTTTTCGGCGGGTGTGTCGCAGCCATACAATGAGGATAATTTTTACAGCGCTTTTGATAATTGCCTGCTCGTTTTCGCCGGTTTTTGCCTCGCAAGATTCGCCGGTTGAGGCGCCGAGTCCGGGAATATGGGATTCCCTCGAGAGGGGGGCTAAGGAAAATCCCTTCAACGTGTACGCGACCATTATTTTCGCTTTGGCGCTCGTGCATACGTTCGGGCACGGGTATTTCCTGAAAAAATCAAAGAAATACGACGAGGAGGCAAAGAGGGAGGCCGAAATAGGAGCCAAGATAGCGGTTCATAGGCGCGAGGAGATAGAGGCAAGGCGCCTTGCCAAAATGGGAATCAGGGTTGTTGAAGTTCCCGTGCTTACCGTCAAGAGAAACAGAAGAAGCCTTAAAACCCGCGAGGTGGGGGAGCTCCTTACCAGAAAGGCGGGCAGAAAGCTGTTCTTGGCGCGATTCTTCCATTATATGGGAGAGTTGGAGGTGATATTCGGGCTTTGGCTGGTTCCGCTGTTTGCCGGAATGGCTATATTTTGCGGCTGGTCGGATCTGATAGGATATTTGGACAAGCTCACATTCCACGACAAAAAATACGTAGAACCGCTTTTTGTGGTGGTGGTAATGTTTATTGCTTCTACCCGTCCCATTATAAAGCTGGCAGGTGATCTGGTCGGAATTGGGGCGCGGCTTCTCGGGGGCGGATCGGCATCGTGGTGGATTTCGATTTTGTGCATAGGGCCCATGCTCGGCTCCTTCATAACCGAACCGGCTGCGATTACAATATGCGCAAGCCTGCTTGCAAAGCGCTTTTACGAGCGCAGGCCAAGCGAGAAATTCAAATACGCCACCCTCGGAATTCTGTTGGTTGCGGTGTCGGCCGGAGGCACTCTGACGCACTTTTCGGCTCCTCCCGTTTTGATGGTTGCCGGAGCGTGGGGTTGGGATACTCCGTTCATGCTTGAGCACTTCGGCTGGAAGGCGGTTGTGGCGACATGCTTGTCGGTGGCGATCTATTTCGCGGTTTTTAGGGGGGAATTCAAGGGAATGGATTTCCGGGGAAAAAGAAGGCGCAAAAGGGCTCGGAGAGTGAAAATTCCGATTTGGCTTTCGGCTATACACGTGGCGTTTTTGGCGTTTGCGGTTATTACGCTCCACGAGCCGGCGCTGTTTTTCTTCTCGTTTTGCATATTTCTAGGATTTCTCCATTGCACCGAAAGATGGCAGACTACCCCAAGCTTGAGGGGACCGATTCTCGTTGGATTCTTTCTCGCTTCCCTCGTCACCCACGGAAGCCTGCAAACATGGTGGATAGAGCCAGTTCTTACAAATATGAATTCCCACGGCTTGTTCGGGGCGGCTTTGGTTTTGACGGCCTTCAACGACAACGCGGCTATAACTTACCTCGTATCTCTCATTCCGAACTTCTCCGACGAAATGAAATATCTCGTGATGAGCGCCGCGATAGCGGGAGGGGGACTGACTGTTATGGCGAACGCTCCGAATCCGGCGGGAATAGGCATAGTTTCAAAATTTTTCGAAGGCGGAGTGTCGGCTGGAAAACTTTTCCTGTGGGCTATAATCCCGACAGCCATCGTATGCGCGGCTTTTCTTCTGCTCTGAATTTGCGGAAGCCGAACCATCTTGTTTTTGGATTCGGAGCTTTATTTTCGAACGGCGGGCTTGCGGGAGCCAGTTCGAAAATTTTGTTTTATCGCGTTGAAAAGTTTTAAAAAATAGGCTTTGATTCGCTGTCCATATATGAAAAAGGAAACGTGGAATTCTCAGATGGGAGTTATCTTGGCCGTGGCCGGAAGCGCCGTGGGATTGGGTAATTTTCTCAAATTCCCGGGCCAGGTGGCGGTGTACGGAGGAGCGGCTTTTATGGTGGCCTATGTTGTATCCTTTTTCTTGCTCGGGCTTCCGATAGCCTTCGTGGAGTGGACAATAGGCCGAAACGGAGGATCGGCGGGATATATCTCTCCTGCCGGATTGATGGGATACCTCTGGGGAAACAAAAAGGGAGCCTATATCGGAATACTGGGTGTGGTGCTTACAACCACAGTGTATTGCTATTATATATACATCGAGGCTTGGTGTTTGGGATACGCCTACAACTTTATATCGGGCGATTTGGACTTTAAGAGCGTGTCGGAAGCAAGCGCGTACTTTTCGTCGTTTATAGGAGCCGGCTCCGACGGCGCCGCTTTGAGATGGGGAATGGACGGAGTTGTAATATTCTGGGCGGCGTCGTTTATTTTGAACTTCTACCTGATATATAGGGGCGTGTCGAAGGGTATAGAGGCGTTTTGCAAGTATGCCTTGCCTGTTCTCGTATTGATAGGAATTGTCATAGTGGTCAGAATGCTGACTCTCGGATACGTGTCGCCGGAATATCCGGAAAGAAGCATATCGCAGGGAATGGGCTTTATGTGGAATCCAGTGAAAGTCGCTCTGGAGGAGAAGACGGATTCGGGCGAGTGGAAGGAAGTCAGAAGGCTTGTCGGCGACATAGCGGAGGCGGACGCTCGGGAGGAAATCAAGAAAAATGACGAGCTAAGAAAAAGCGGGGAGGAAGTGCCCGAACTTAGAATAGTGGAAATTTCCATGTTCCAGAGGCTGTGCAATCCGTCCCTTTGGATAGCCGCGGCAGGGCAGGTGTTTTTCAGCCTGACAGTGGGATTCGGAGCAATAATGGCCTACGCAAGCCATCTGAAACGCCGGGACGACATCGTTCTCAGCTGCACCACGTCGGCCTTTGCAAACGAATTTTGCGAGGTTTGCCTCGGAGGGCTTATTACTGTTCCGGCTGCGGTGGCGTTTTTTGGAGTAAGCGGAGTAGTGGGGGCGGGACTTAGCTTGTTCGATCTCGGCTTCAAAGTGCTTCCGATGTTCTTCGCCTCAATTCCTCTAGGCTGGTTTTTCGGATTCCTGTTCTTTTTCCTGTTGTTTTTGGCGGCGGTGACGAGTTCGCTTTCTATGCTGCAGCCGGGGATAGCATTCATAGAGGAGGCGGTGGGAAGGGCCACCAGAAAATTGTCCGTTCTCGTTATGGGGCTTATCACATTTTTCATCAGCGGGTTTGTCATGTACTGCTCCAAGGATTTGAAGGCTATGGATACCTTCGATTTCTGGACGGGACAGGTGACGGTGTATATTTTCGCGATGTTTCAAACTTTGATATTCTCCTGGAAATTTGGTGCGGAAAGGGGGGTAAAGCTTGCGAATATGGGATCGGCCATGTCCCTCCCGAAATGGTATCCGTTTTTAATAAAATACGTCACGACTTCGTTTTTGGTGACCGTATTTGTTCTGTGGCTTGCCTCTGACGTGTTCGGAATTATAGGCGACGGAAATCTGTCCCCGTACATCAGGGATTTGACGGGAATCGGTGGCGAAGTGAATACCGTGGCATGGGTGAGCGTTTCGCTGATTGTAGCTCTCATATTTTTCTATTCATCAATTTTGAGCTCTTCTAAGAGGTATAAAAACTTTACCCGGGAGGACGAAAAATGACTTTCGGAGGCTGGTGCACTTTTTTAATTTCGAATCTGACGGTGTTGGTGCTGTTTTCGCTCTGCATTGCGAAGGTGCTGAGCTTGTCCAATAAGAGGACGGCGTGCGCGGTAGAGGAAGAGAGTGAAAGGAAATCCGTGCCGAAAAAAACAAAAAGGAGGGAAAAATGAAAAAAATAGGCAGGAGAAAGTTTCTCTACGGAGGCGCTCTGTTTGGGTACACGCTTGCAGTCGACGCGACAAGTTTGACGGAGGCAGGAGAGCTTTCTTCGATTCCTGTTCCTCCAAGGGAGCCGAATTCTCTTTCCGATGTTCCGCTCTCAGGGGAGAGGGTGATGCGCAAGGCGGATTTGGAATGCGACGTTCTAGTGGCGGGAGGAGGTTTGGCGGGAGTATGCGCGGCGATATCTTCGGCAAGAACCGGGGCGAAGACGATTTTGATTCAGGACAGGTCGAGGCTTGGCGGCAACAGCAGTTCCGAGATTAGAATGCATCCGCTGGGGGTGGATCCTGCGAAGACGGGCTTTAGGGAAGGCGGTGTGATAGAGGAGCTAAAGCTTGCGAATATGGCTCGAAATCCCCAGCTTTCGTGGGAGAATTGGGATTTGCTCTTGTACGACAAGTGTATTTCGGAAAAGAATATAGACGTTTTCTTGGACACGGTTCTGGTAGGTGCCAATTCCGAAGGAGGGAGGATAAGATCGGTTGTTTGCAGGTGCGATCCCGCATTTACCATTTACGAGATAAAAGCCAAGCAGTTCATAGATTGCACTGGCGATGGCAGGCTTGCGATGGAGGCGGGTGCAAAGATGATGTCGGGCAGGGAAGGGAAGGAGAAGTTTGGAGAGCCGCGCGGAGGTTTTGACGGAGTTGGATTGAGGCAGGGATCGTCCATTTTATTTAGTTCGAAGAAGTGCGGAAGGAAGTCGAAGTACGTTCCGCCGAGCTGGGCGAAGAAGATAACACCCGAGATGTTAAAGTACAGAAACATAAACTCCGACAATTTGAATTTCGGATATTGGTGGATAGAGCTTGGAGGCACTTGGGACGCCAACCGCGATCTTCAATACATACGCAGGGAACTTTTGTCGATTTTGTTCGGGGTGTGGGACTACATAAAGAACAGCGGAAAATTTCCCGAGGCGGACGACAGGGTTTTGGATTTCGTAGGAATGATACCTGGCAAGCGGGACACGTTTAGAATAGAGGGAGAGAGGATTCTTAACCAATTCGACATACAAGGCGGATGGAAAAACTTTAAAGATTCGGTGTGCGTGGGGGGTTGGCCGCTCGACGACCACCCATCGGAGGGATTCTTGGCGTCGGACAGGAGGCCGGGCTCGGAGGAGCGTTACGACAAAGCTTGCGCGGTGGCCCCGTACAATATTCCGCTGTCGTGCTTTGTCGCGAAGGGTTTTCGGAATCTTTTGATGGCGGGCCGCGACATAAGTTGCTCGCATGTGGCGTTTGGTTCGACGAGGGTTATGGTCACGTGCGCGGTGGGTGGACAGGCTGCGGGAACGGCGGCGGCTCTTTGCGTCAAAAAAAATGTCGAGCCGAAATTTCTGTGCGAGAATCCCGAAGAGTTGCAGCAGGAGCTTTTGAGGGCAGACCAGACGATTTTAAATCTCCGCAACAACGATCCCCGCGACGTTGTCGGACTTTCCAAGATTACAGCTTCGTCGAGCGCGCTCGATTCCCGTCCAGAAAACGTGGCTACCGGAATAACGATAGATTCTCCCGGTTCGAACGCCAACAAGTGGCTTGCCGAGGCGGACAGCGAGCCCTGGATAAACTTTGAATTTCCCAGCCCGCAAAAAGTTTCGTCCGTTAGGATAACTTTCGACAGCGGAGCAAGGGAGCTTGCCCAATCGTATCGTCCTCCGCGTCTTCGCAAGATGAAATTCGGTGTCCAGCCGGAGTTGGCTAAAGATTACGAAGTTTCGGCCGTTTTGCCGAGCGGGGAAATTTTTTCCATAGCGAAAGTGGAAAATAACGAAGTCAAACTGGCGGTTCACGATTTTAAACCTACGGAAGTAAAATCCGTAAAAATCGCGATAAAGAGCACAAACGGCGACAAATATGCCCGCATTCGCGAGGTGAGAATAGAGAGGCCTCTTTCCTAGTCATATCGGCAGCGGTTTTTGGAGACTTCCCGGGAATTATTTTGTTTTCGCTTTGGGGAATATATTTACTGTTCATTCTTTAGTTTCGAATCTTTTAGAGAGTAAAAAAATATTGACAAAAAATACAAAGAAAATTCAACTGCGAACTGTTGGAGGAAGTGTTTCAAGAGATGCTTGGGGAGTGTTTAGTTAGGGCTCCGGGGCCTTTGCGCTCCGGACAGTCGGAAACGAAAATTTCCCGATTTTGGGGCGTTCCAGAATTCGGAAAAAACGCAATTTTAACGAACAAAATTGAAAGGGAAGCAGATATATATGAAAAAAACATTAAAATGTGTTGCTTTGTCGCTCGCTTTGATTCCTCTTTTAGGGGCGTGTTCAAGCGGAATTTATTCCGACGGGGCAGTTGAGAAAGCCAAGTGTAAGGCAAGCTCGTTTAGGGTTGGAAGCTTCAACATATTGGGGGGAAGCGGAAACAAAGAAGGTTCTAGGGAACGCGCGGAAATCGGAGCGGGACTTGTGAGATTCCACGATTGGGATTTGTTCGGAACACAGGAAATGTTCGATTGGCAAAAGAGTGTATATCTGGGGAAGGACGGAGTTTATGGAGTTGTAGGAAGGCCCTGTTGCACGAAAGAGGAGGATCCCAAAGGACAGCGTTGGGGCAACTACATATTCTACAAAAAGGACAGATTCGACGTTTTGGACTCGGGATATTTTTGGCTCACCCCCACTCCAGACAAACCCTCGAAAGGTTGGACGGAGAAGCAGTATCGCATTTGCAACTGGGGAAAATTCAGAGACAAGATTACCGGCAAGGAGCTGTTTTTCTTTGATTTGCACCAGGGGCTTACTCCTGATTCGCGCCTTGAATCAGCCAAGCTGATTGTTAAGAAAATAGGCGAGATAGCCGGCAAAGACGCGACAGTATTTATGACCGGAGACTTTAACGCCGTTCTTACGGAAGCTTCCATAAAGGAGATTTTGGCTTCCGGGCTTGTTCAAGATTCGTGGGGAAAATCCAAGACAGCCCCCTACGGCCACAAGGGAACTTTTATGCCCGCAAACCACAATCGCGACAAGTGCGATCAATCTGGAAAATCCGGCGGGAAGAAAATAGATTACGTTTTTGTCTCTCCGAATGTTTCGGTTCTGAAGTGCGGAGTGGTTTCCGACAACAGAGACACACGTTATCCTTCCGACCATTTCCCAATTATGTGTTTTGTTAAGATCGACTGATATAGCGTGTTTTCCGTGGCAAAACTTGATTTTTTGCTCCGGGAACGAGCAGATTTGCACATAAGGTTAATTATGCCCTTCCTTCTCTCATGAACGAAGGGCATTTTTTTCGCTAAAAATAAGTTTTTTATTCTGTTTTCTGGGAATAATTTTTAGAGAGGAAAAAATGGTCGTTTTTACAGGAGATAGTTCGCGGTTTGAGAAACCGTTTCCAATATTCCGCTTTGTCTCTTAAAAATTTTCTATCTCTTCACTTTCTTCGATTGTTGCTCGCAAAACTGGAGGCGGTATTTGTTTTACTTGCAAATATCTTCCTGTTGGAATTGCCGCATAGGCAGAGTGTCTCGAAAATGGCGCAAATAATGTAGGGTTCGATCAAAACTCTTGTCAGAAGAATAAAATCCTATCTTTTCAAAAAGTTTAAAATTTTATTCGAGTTTTTTTAGCGGATTTTTGGAAATAAATTTCAGTTTTTAATCAAAATTTGTTTATATACATAACTTACTAATAAAAAGATTATTATCTAATAAATACTCGCTTGGTAAGCGTGAAATATCTGTTATTCTACAAAAATAACTAAGAGTTTTTGATAAGAAATGCTTGTAAAATGCCGAAAAATTTTTAGTCTACAAAAAAATAAAAAATTCAAAA
>CASDUP010000042.1 GCA_949283955.1 uncultured Verrucomicrobiota bacterium
TACGAAGTTTTTAAACTCTATATAATTTCCCGCAACGTCTGCTACCGAAATGAGATTTACGGAAAACACCTGTTCTATTCCGGCTCCGGTGGCGTTTATCTGGTCGGCAAGTCCGAGCGATTCTATTCTCTCGGCACTCATGCCGCTATCCGACATGCCAAAATCGACCGTCATGTACCTATCAGCCGTTCCGGATTGAAAACCCTGAATATAAAGACTTGTTCCGTTAAGGTTTATAGTTCCACTCGATTTATTCGAAGCTGCAGTTAGAAGGTTTACGACACCTCTTGACATATCCAGCTGATCTTCCCCGAAGAGATTCACGTGGGTATCACCTCCCAATCCCAAGTTGCCGGTAATTATAGTACCGGCCTTGCTGGCAGAAGTATCGCTTTTCATAAAATTGTACGCAACTCCATCTCCGCGAACCGAAAAATACATCAATTCATTTTGGGCGCTGCCTGTAAAATTCACTACGATATTTGTTGCTCCCGAAACTTGTGTAAAACCTATTTCTTTATCGTACATGCTTGAATCTATCCTGCCATTATAATTAATCGTAGAATCTGACGATATTTGCCCCATCATAAAGGGGGTATTTATATAGGCATTTGTAAAGGTAATTGTTCCATTGTAGTCAACTGTGTGACCGCCGCTAGCATTCATGTAAATCATGTACGTACTCTTATTAGATATATTGTTCATAACCACATCTCCGTTTATCACAGTCTTGGTTCCGACGGCACTGGCTCCGGTGCACAGGATTATCGCGTTTCTGGTTCCTTCTACGCCGTTAAAGTATATATTGCCGTCTATCCTTGCCGTTTGATTAGGACCGTTTAAGGTATACACGCGAAAGCTACTAGCGCTTGTTAAATAGTTTGTGACGGTGACGTTTCCTGTCTGAACAAGAGAAGCGACATTTTCATAGTTTTTATTATAGTCCAGCGAGACAAAACATGAAAGGGTATCTGCATCAATATACGTATCCCCGATCAAATTAAGTTCTCCCCACCCGCAATAGCCGTAGTAGAGCTTTCCTTTTATGTAAACATCGCTGTATACTGTGGTACTTCCACCTTCCGCTTGAAGAGTTAAGCGCGCTATTCCTGTTGAGTAGCGCGCACCCTCGCCCACCGTCAAGGTCCTCTTGAACTCTTCGGAACCAATTATAAGATTGTTTCCCGAGTTTATGGTAAAAATCTGCCCGCTAGTACAACCAGAGGAGTTTATCAGTATGTCACTGTCAAACTGGAACGTCGAACCATAGTTCGCGGCGCGATAAAAGAAACTGTCCGACGCCCCTGTATAATCGATTATCAGTTTGTAATCGGTTTTATTTCCGTATTCGTCGACCGCAGATATTTTGTTTACGACATTCGTGTTTTCGTATGTGGTACCGTCCCTCGTGTAAGAGTTCTCGAAAGCTATTCTACCAACGGTCAGATCTCCATTCAAGCGCAACGGATCCACCGTCTGCCCGCTTCCAACAAAACCGCTATTTATATATCCCACATGAAGATAGATGTCGCCGCTTGTAGAGGAGACATCGGGCGGAAGACTCGAATCGAGCCTCGCTCCGGTATTTATATCGCAATATCCCTTTGCGTCCAACTGGTCTATCTTATTTACAGCCGCTTGTATCAATCTGTCGGAAAACATCGTCGTGTCTCCGTCAGTGGCGTAAATGCCCGTCGCAGTTGTGGAGTTGCCTTCTTCGGCAAAACCTCTCGTTACGTACACACCGTACGACGCATCTCCCGCAAACAAAGCGCACGGGTATGACAAAATTCCCGTAGCGCATGCCATAATTCCGGCTAATCCGGAAAGAGATTTTTTATGTTCCATGATAGTTCCTTAGTTTTTTAGATTTTTGTAGGTCGACCTTCAATAACGAGAGACGCTTATGCCTCTCGGAAAAGGTTGCCCGCCTTTCTTGCGGGCAACCCCGCAAAATCAGTTCATTTCAAGCTCTTGCCAAGAAGGCAACTTCGGGAATTTGGCGTGAGGCTCGGTCTGATACCAGAACGCAACGGAAGAAATATCCGACATCTGCTTCAGATACCTGGTGCCCCTATGCCAGCCAAGATCCTGTATAGTCACCTTCAAATCCTTCTCGAAACGAATGGGGTCCATTATGTGCCACCTGTACAACCCAAATCCGGTCACAGCCCTGTAAAGTCCATCGGGACGAATAACCTGCGGCATTCCCGCATAAGGAGTGGAGAACTCCTCGTAGCGCCTCTCCTTCTTGTTCTCGAAATTGTACGAGCCGCAGAAGTAATCTTCTGTTCCGGTTCCGCAAATGGTCGGATACTCTTTGTCTCCGTCCATATAGAACTTTATCTCGCCTTCGCCCCACCAACGGTTGTTGTGGACCCTCCAAGCCATGTACGTTCCAACGTATTGTCCCTTTCCGGAAATACCGTCGATAATCGTGTGCAATCCTCCCTTTGTGGGATTCGAACGGCGGAATTGGGCGTGGAAATAAGCCTCGTCCTCCGGAACTTCAGTCAATGTGTAATTTATCTGGTAAAAGACACTGATGTTCTTCTCGTTCAGGTTCTGGATCGTAATTTTTGCCTTCTTGCGGAAAGGCATCTTCCAGTAGCAGTTGAAAGCGCTTCCCGGATTGACGCATACAGCAAGAGAATTAACGGGAGCATATTCCCCAAATCCCATCGCGAAAAAGTCTCCAGCAGGACACTCCACCGAAGGTTCCTTTTCGTCGTCCCAATACATGCGTATTATGGCAAACCTCCAATCTCCCTTTATGGTCATCCATATCTGCTGAATCGCTCCGCTGCCGTTTATTTCAGCAAGAGTAAACGTCTCGTTGGGCTTGACGACTATCTTGGGATTTACCTTCCAGCCCTTGCCTAAATCGCGCGTCGAAGAAGACGCGTTATTGTAGTTGCGCTTTGCAGGAAGATAAGGCTCCGCCATTGCCCCCTTGCCCTTCTCGCCCGTGAAATTCTCCGGACTTATGGAGCGGGTCTTGGCGTCTGACAGCCTCGAGAGATTCCCCATGTTCATGTCCAATCCGTTAAAAGGATACGCCTCGTTCTTGGCGAACACGCACGCCGCAACCAAGAACCCTATTATGTATAACGCTATTTTTTTCATTTTTTCCTTTCCCTTTATTTCATATTTTCCGCGATGGAATCCGCGGAAATCCCGAGCTTATTCTCGGCAATCTTGTTCAGTACGGCCTTGTCCTTAGACGATATGTGCACCGTGTACTGCCTGTGCGAAAGACTTTCGCCCGCCCCAAGCTCCTTGGCGGGAGACGACGATTCTATTTCGTAGAACGCGCCCATCTGAGCCATTCCGGGAGCAGCCGGACCGTCGTTGTAGGCGTTGATTTCGTCGCCGTCGTACGGATTTTTTTGATGCTCCCAGAGACTGTTTACATACAAATTTTCCCCTTTGGGCTTTTCGTAAAAAAGCAAAGTGAGGCTTCCGTCGCCCGCATCGTAGCTTCCAGCGGTGCCTCTTGAACGAAGAGGAGTTATGCCAATTTTCCCGCGCGATTTAGAATCGGCCTTGAGAAGTATCGTGTCTCCGACAATCTTCAACCTGTCGGAAGAAATCTTGCCAAAGTAGTCGTCCCTCACCTTCGGGCCCAAATCGTCCCCTCCCTTTACGGGAATTGCTATCGTTGCGGATTCTCCAGAATTGTACATTCCAAGAATCCATATCGACATAAGCCCAGTGTCCCGGCTCCACTTCTCGGAACCGGTGTTTGTGATTTTGTTGTCGGAATAATATCCCACCACAGAGGCGTTCTCAGGCAGCTTCATGCCGAGAATCTTCTCGACCTCGGACCTGTCGAGCACTCGAATCTCCCTATCCACGCGAACGGAAAATTCCTTCCCCGAGTAGTTTTTTATTTTGAAATCCCTCGAAAACTTGGCGTAGTCGGAACCGGACTCCTCCACCTTAAAGGGCTCCGTGTCTATCTGCGGAGGAGTTTTCCAATGTTCGAAATCAAAGGGATCCGGACCCTTGAAATAAAATCCGAACTGTCCACCTTCCGGGCCTATCCAAAATCTTTCTTCGCCGCCAAAGGGGTGCATGTGCGCCTGGGTCTTCCCCCTAGCCGCCTCGCCTTCTAGAACCCCCGCAGCCACCGCCTCGCGATTTATCCAGCCGAAACTGTTGCTTCCGTCGGAGGTTGAAGTCATCACCCTGCCCTGGTATTCGGGTACCACCGCCACTGCCGATTTTCCATTCTTTAAAACAAGAACGGAATTGTGGGACGATAGAAACGCCACATCGCTTTCAAAACGGGATTCGGAAGAATCCTCGCACGCCGCCAATCCGGCCAATAATGCACTTGCCATAACCAATACTGCCATTCTTTTCATAAGTTTTCCCTATTTGTAAAGCGCCCCGTAGTTCGCGCACGCCCTGAAATCCGCACCCTCGGGATCCGACACACCGAACGAATTCCACGCGCTCGGACGGAAAATTTTCTCCTCGGAAACATTGTGCATGCAAACCGGAATCCTGAGCATGGAGCAGAGAGTTATAAGCTCCGCCCCTATGTGTCCGGAAGCGAACGAACAATGGTTTGCGCCCCACGAATTCATTACGTCGTAAACCGACTTGAACGCCCCTTTGCCCGTCAGACGCGGAGCAAACCAAGTGGTCGGCCAAGTGTAGTTCGTGCGCCTGTCGAGAATCTCGTGGACCTCCTTCGGCAACTCGACGCTCCAGCCCTCGGCAAGCTGCAGGCACGGCCCAAGCCCGTCGACTATGTTCAGCCTGAGCATGGTAATCTTCATTCCCTCGCGGGTGCAGAACTTGGACGACCAACCGCCGCCCCTAAAATATTCGGTGTCGCCCGGATACCACTTCACCAACTTTAAGGCTCCCTCCGCCTCCTCCTTGGAAACTTCGTACCACGGCTTTATTTCGGGCGCCCCCGACTTTCCGATCTGGTTGCCGCATGCGTCGAGAGCCGCGGAGCCAGAATTTATAAAGTGCAAAAACCCGTTTGCCGCAACCCCTTCAGGCTTATAACCAGTGACCCTCTTTACCGCCTTCGGACTCCAATACGTGCGCAAATCGCAAAATACCTGGGCGGAATTTGTGAGCAAAAATCCGAACAGCATCGAAACGGCATTAAGCGAATCGTTTTCTGTGGCAACCAAAGCCGGAGCCCTCACCCCGTTCCAGTCGAAACTCGAATTTGAAATCGCCTCCATGAAATCCCCGTTCGGAAGGAAGTCGGTCCACTGCCTCTGCCCCTGGAATCCCGCCAAAATAGCGTTCCTTCCAAATGCCTCCTCTCCCCAATCCGCTTTGAGCTTGTCGTTGCCCTCCATAAGATCCCGCATTATCATCGCCATCTTAACCGATATGTCCCAATCGGAATCTTTCTGCTCGCGAGTGCGGACGTTCTCCGGCTTGTTCTGGTCTTCGCCCTCGACGCAATTCTTTCTTACCCACTCGCGGGCCATTTCGTATTCCTCCGAATCGAAAATACCCAACTTAATCCTGCGGAGAAATTCTACCGACTCCACAGACTCAACCCTCATTCCGAGATATTTTTCGAAAAATCCCGGATTCACAATGGATCCGGCTATCCCCATGGATACCCCCCCGACAGCCAAATAAGAGCGACCTTTCATCAAAGCCACAGCCAAAGCCGCCTTCGCCCACAAAAGAATTTTCTCCCGGACATCGTCTAGAATTTCCGTGGAGTCCACGTCCTGAACGTCCTTGCCATATATCGAAAAAGCCGGAATTCCCTTCTGGTTGTGCGCCGCCAACACCGCCGCAAGATAAACCGCCCCCGGCCTTTCAGTGCCGTTAAATCCCCATACCGCCTTGGGAGTGGTCCTGTCCATATCCATCGTTTCGCTGCCATAACACCAGCAAGTCGTCACGCTGAGCGACGCCCCTACATTCTCCCTCGCGAATTTCTCGGCGCAGTTGGCTGCCTCCTTGACCCCTCCTATGCACGTGTCCGCCACTACGCAATCGACGGGAGTTCCGTCGGGATATTTCAAATTCTCGGAAATCAACTTCGCCGCCTGGAGAGCCATTCCGTAAGTCCTCTCCTCCAGCGACTCCCTAATGCCGCGCCTGCGGCCGTCTATTATAGGCCTTATTCCAATCTTTGGCTTGTTCGATTCCCACATCTTGATACTCATGATATTTCTCCTTATTTTTTTTCCGACAAACGATTGTACGAGGCCGCGTAAATGAAAACTACAACCAGGCAAATAAGCGGTATTACAAACGACGCCTTTATACCGAACGCATCAGACACCCTGCCTTGTATCGCGGTAAAGATTGCTCCCCCAATGATAGCCATAATCATTCCGGAAGCGCCCATCTTCGTCCTCTCCCCCAAACCTTCGCACGCCAATCCGTAGATGGTGGGGAACATTATCGACATGAAGGCGGATATTCCGACTACGGATAGTGTTCCCACTATTCCGCAGCCGGAAATAATCGCCATCACACAACACACACAAGATAACGCGGCAAACGCCAACAAAACTTTTTGCGGGGAAAATCCGAACATCAATCCGGTTCCCGCAAATCTGCACAGCGAAAAACATACTATCGAGGCGAGATAGAAGTTGGACGCATCCGCCTCGTTAAAGCCGAGATTTTGCATGGCATACCTTATTGTAAAACTCCATACTCCTATCTGGGCTCCCATGTAGAAAGTTTGCGCCAAGACTCCCAAGAGATATTTTTTTCTCTTTAAAAGTTCGGTAATTTCATGGACAAAACCCCCGTCCGAACTTTCCTTCATGTCGGGTAACTTCACGAGCGCTATCAATATGAACACCGCCACGATAACGAAGGCCACTCCCACATACGCGCTCATGACGGAGGACAACTCCGCCTCCTGAATGCTCCGAAGCGCCGCTTCCGACATCTCCATTCTGTCCTCCGCGTCCGCCTCGTGGAGGTTTCCGAGAATCGCGTATTTTCCTATAAGTATGCCCGCTATAGAACCCACGGGGTTGAATGCCTGGGCTATGTTCAATCTTCTCGTTCCCGTCTCAGCCGGCCCCATGGCTATGATGTAGGGATTTGCGGAAGTTTCGAGAATGGACAGTCCTCCCGCCAATATATAGAGCGCCAGAAGGAAGAACCAGAACTCCATCACTATGCTCGCCGGGTAGAACAGCAAGGCTCCGACCGCGTACGCGCCCAAACCGAGAAGCACTCCGGCCTTGTACGAGTATCTTCTTATGAACCACGCCGCCGGAAGCGCGAGACAGAAATACGCCGTATAAAAAACGAGCTGAATCCACGATGTCTGAAAATCGGTCATGCTCATTATGCGCTTGAAAGTGGCGAGCAACAAATCCGTCATGTTATTTGCCAGGCCCCATAGCGCAAAGCATGAGGTCAACAGGATTACAGGGATTATTCCAACGTTGCGGGATTGTTGTGGCTTCATCGTTTTCTTTACACCTTCTTGCGAGCGCAAGCCGCCCGGTTTACATGGAAACTTGTCTAGCAATGCCGCCGCGCTTGTCAAGTATTAATTGTATTTTTTACACTATTTATTTTTAGCCAAAAATTCAGTTATAAAACATTGATTATTTGGTGTATTGCGAAAATTTTTCAAAAATGGGCCAAAAAAATTTTTTTCGAAATAAAGGTCGATTAGTGTAAAAATAACCATATTGAGGTTGACTTTTTTTCATTTTTTAGGCACTTTGCGGGAAACAATCGGGAGGCACTGCCTGCTAATCTTGGAGATATGGACAAAAATAAGACATCTATTAAACGCGGCGAAATACCCGCCCACTATGCGCGGCATCCTCAGATGTTTGTCGGGGTGGATTCGGTTATATTCGGATTCAACGGCAAGGATCTTTATCTTTTGATAGTAAAGCGAGCCTATCCCCCGCGAAAGGGAGCCTGGACTCTCATGGGAGGGTTTGTGCGAAACGGCGAGGATTTGGACGCGGCGGCGCAGCGCACTCTTGAGGATCTGACAGGGCTGGAGAATGTTTATATAAAACAAGTCGGGGCGTTCGGAAAGGCGGACAGAGACTCTGGAGCGAGAGTCATATCGGTCGCCTACTACGCTCTCATAGACGTCAAGGACTACGACGCGAATTTTTCCGGCAAATACGGGGCGCGCTGGGTGAAAATAGACGAAATTCCCCCTCTCGTGTTTGACCACAGGGAGATAGTGGATAGGGCCCGGGAAATTATGCGAAACGACGCGCGCAACTCTGATGCTGCATTTAATTTGCTTCCCAAGATGTTTACGCTAACCAAGCTGAATAAACTTTTTGAAGCGATACTCGGAAAACCCATCGACAAGCGAAATTTCCGCAAGAAGGTCGCCGAACTTAAATACATAAAGCCCACCGGCAAAATAGACCAAACGGACTCGAAGCGTGGAGCCATGCTTTACACGTTCGACAAGAAAATTTACGATAGATCCAACATGTCGAAACTCTTGTAGCACTTTTATCGCAAACTTACCCAGGAAAACTTGCCAATCTCAAAAACTCAATCCGCACACCAATCGGAAATGTTTTCTTACCACACCGGCAATTTCCTATTTCAAAATATCATCTCATATTAAAAATTATTTTTGCGATAGATCCGTCGGAATCCTTGCGCCTCTTTTATCGCAAACTTACCCAGGAAAACTTGCCAATCTCAAAAACTCAATCCGCACACCAATCGAAAATGTTTTCTTACCACACCGGCAATTTATTATTCTCAGATAATCCATCTATAATATGCCGATTTTAAAAAAATGCGTTTGGGAAAATGCTTCTTCAAAACTCTCTACGGATTTACTTGCGGCATGAAAAATTTTTCAAATGCGAAGCATTAACATCTTTCTTTAGATTCCCATATTCTATTTTTAAACGACGAATATTAGAAGTTCCCGACAAAAACAATTCTCTCCCAAATTCGCCTCGATTCTTCCGTAAAATCGCAATAAAGCAACAAGCACGGCACCGAAATATTCGCCCTCTGTGCGCGCTCTATGCGCGCTCAGAAATTCGCATTCCCTAATGCTCTTCGGATAGGTCAAAACTTTCACGGCTATTCTAGACGCAAAAAGTCGCCTACAGATTTAAGCATTCTAAATATTCTCCAAAATCTCCCTCGCTAACGCGCAACCTTTGGTTTTCGAATGCTATAAAAGTACATCTCGAAAACCTTGAATGAAGCAAATTCTGTAGCATGTTTGCTTTGATACGCTGCCTTAAGAAAACTTTTCATTGAAGAGCGCTGCGGAATAAACAGAGACAAAATCTGTAAACACAGCTAATGTAAATTGCGGAAGACATCACTTCATTTTCATCTGAATTCCCTATTTTTTGATCGGTTTCATTCCG
>CASDUP010000043.1 GCA_949283955.1 uncultured Verrucomicrobiota bacterium
AACAAAATTATTATTAATTAGTTATAAAACAAACAAAAAAAGCTAGACAAAATTGGCACACTCTCTGCTACAAAAACGTAAAAATCGAAAAATTTTATGCAGGCAAATACAAACATAAGAAGCTATTATCCCGAAGCGCGCGGGTTGTATGATCCCGCCAACGAGCACGACGCATGCGGAGTCGGGCTCATAGTCGACGTAAAGGGGAGGGCGTGTCACAAAATTGTTCTGGACGGCATAGAAGTGCTGAACAGGTTGCTTCACAGAGGAGCGGTTGGTGGAGACTCTCAAACTGGGGACGGCGCGGGAATTTTGACACAGATTCCCGACGAATTCTTTCGAGAGGAGCTTGGGAAGAATTTGCCCTCCAGAGGTAAGTATGCGGTTGGCATGGTATTTTTGCCGAAGGATCTGTCGGAGGCGGAAAAGGTTAAGGGAATTATAGGTTCTCGCGTTGAGAGAGAGGGATTTTCTCTAATTGGCTGGAGGGAGGTTCCCGTAGATAGGAATGCGATAGGCGGGGTTGCTCTTGAGACATGTCCGGCGATATGGCAATTTTTTGTTTCTCGCGAAGGGTGTGCGGGAGAGAGTATGGAAAGGTCTCTTTACGTTCTAAGAAGAGTTATAGAAAATAATGGAGATTTTGCAAAGAGTGGCTCTTATATCTGCAGTCTTTCATCTCGAACCGTAGTATATAAGGGACTTTTGAATGCTCACCAGCTGGAGAAGTTCTTTCCAGATTTGCAAAGAGAGACGTTTAAGAGCGCGATAGCCCTTGTTCACCAAAGATACAGCACTAATACTTTTCCGACTTGGCCTTTGGCTCAGCCGTTTAGATTTCTAGCTCACAATGGAGAGATCAACACGCTGCGCGGGAACATCAATCAGATGAAGATGAGGCAAGAGCATTTTTCGACGCCTGTTTTTGGGAGCGAAATAAAGAAGGTTCTTCCTGTGGTTTGCGAGGGGCAGAGCGATTCGGCGTGTCTCGACAATGCAGTGGAATTTTACCATGAGGCCGGGAGAAGTCTGGCGCACACCATGCTGATGTTAGTCCCCCAGGCTTGGGGCAAGAGTTTTCATATAAGCAGAGATATTCAGGGTTTCTTCGAATACCACTCGGGTGTTTGCGAACCGTGGGACGGTCCGGCGGCTCTTGTTTTCACCAATGGAGTCCAAGCGGGAGCGCTGTTGGATAGGAACGGATTGAGGCCGGCTAGATATACGATTACAAAAGACGGATTGTTTGTTTTAGCTTCTGAGGCTGGAGTTTTGGATATTCCGTCGGAGAATGTTGAATCTAAGGGTAGATTGCGCCCGGGTGAGATAATCTACATCGACACTGAAAAGGGACGCGTGATGAGGGACGTGGAGATAAAGACTCTACTTGCCCGCTCCAAGCCTTATCGCAGATGGGTTGCGGAGAACAGGATAGAGCTTCCCGGAATTTTTGAAAGCGTCTCGAGTCCTTCTGTGGGCGAGAATTTACTCAGGAGGCAAAAAATGTTCGGGTACACGAGGGAGGATTTGGACATTATTTTGAGGCCGATGTGTGTCGAGGCGAAGGAGCCGGTTGGATCGATGGGCAACGATGCTTCTCTATCTGTACTGTCGGAGAGGCCCCAGCTTTTGTACGACTACTTTCAGCAGTTGTTTGCCCAGGTTACAAATCCTCCCATAGATCCGATAAGGGAGGAGTTGGTGATGAGTTTGACGACCTATATAGGCAACTGCGGAAATTCCCTTGTGGAGACTCCGGAGCTTGCGCATTTACTAAAGTTGCCTTGTCCGATACTCACGAATCACGACATAGGGTGCATGCGTTCCTCCAAGTATCCGACATTTCAAAGCGCCACGATAAGGGCTGAATTTTCGGCAGAGCGTGGGGAGAGTGGGTTTGCGGAGTCGGTCGAAAAGATCTGCGCCGAAGCGGAGGCGGCGGTTAGATCAGGCAAGAGCGTGATAATTTTGAGCGATAAGGAGCTCTCGTACGGATATGCCCCGATACCCATGCTTCTTGCTGTTGCCGCGGTGAACACGCATCTTGTAGGCAAAAGCCTTAGGTATGCTGCGGGGATTGTTGCGGAGACAGGAGAGGCAAGAGAGATAATGCACTTTGCATTGCTCTTGGGGTATGGTGCTACAGCCATAAATCCGTATCTTGCCATAGAGACGATAGCCGATATGGCAAGGAGTGGAAAGGTGTCTGAAGTCGACGGTGCCCAAGCTGTTGAAAACTATATAACGGCTATTCGCAAGGGGCTGTTGAAGATAATGTCCAAGATGGGAATATCCACTCTCCGGAGTTATAGGCAGGCTCAAATATTTGAAGCAATCGGATTATCGAAAGAGTTTACGGATAGGTATTTTTCTGGGACAGCGTCGAGGATAGGAGGAATTGGAATATCCGAGGTTGCCCGCGAGACGCTTGCTAGATACAGGGACGCGTTTTATCCTAAGTTTGGCGAGGAATCTTTGCTCGAGAACGCGGGCAAATACAAGTTCAGAAGGGGGGGAGAGAACCATCTCTGGACTCCGAGAACAATAACTTTGCTCCAGAGAGCTGCTCGCAATGGAGACGAATCGGCATACAGGGAGTATGCAGAGGAAATAAACAATCAGGCAAGAAGGCTTTGCACTTTGAGGGGATTGTTCAAGTTCAAGAAGAGCGACAATCCAGTTCCATTGGAAGAGGTGGAGAGCGAAGATTCCATAGTGGCGAGGTTTGTGAGCGGAGCCATGAGTTTTGGCGCTCTTTCTCCCGAGGCGCACGAGACTATAGCCACGGCAATGAACAGGCTTGGAGCAATGAGCAACTGCGGCGAAGGAGGAGAAGATGAATCCCGGTACGGCACTGAGAAGTCGAGTGCCATAAAGCAGGTTGCAAGCGGAAGGTTTGGAGTTACGGCGTCGTATCTTGCAGACGCAAAAGAGATACAAATAAAGGTCGCCCAGGGGGCGAAGCCTGGGGAGGGAGGTCAGCTTCCCGGTTATAAGGTCAATCCCGACATAGCCAAGATTAGGCACTCCATACCCGGGGTTACCTTAATCTCTCCTCCTCCCCACCATGACATTTATTCGATAGAGGATTTGGCGCAGCTCATATACGACTTGCGCAATTCAAACGAGCAGGCCAGGGTTTCCGTAAAACTTGTTTCTGAGGTTGGAGTAGGAACGGTGGCTGCCGGAGTTGCCAAGGCGAAGGCAGACATGGTCTTGATAAGCGGTCACGACGGAGGAACCGGAGCTTCTCCCCTAACGAGCATAAAGCACGCGGGGGCCCCTTGGGAACTGGGTCTTGCTGAAACGCAGCAAACACTTCGTCTCAATGGTCTTCGAGACAAGATTAGGGTCCAGGTCGACGGGCAGATAAAGACCGGCAGGGACGTTGTTGTAGGAGCTCTTTTGGGCGCGGAGGAATTCGGATTTGCGACGGCGATTTTAGTTTCCATAGGTTGCGTCATGATGCGTGTATGCCACAAAAATTGCTGCCCTGTAGGCGTAGCGACGCAGGATCCGGAGCTTCGCAGAAAGTTTGTCGGTAAGCCTGAGCATGTTGAAAACTACCTCAGGTTTGTCGCGCGAGAAGTTAGGGAAATCCTTTCCGAGCTTGGATTACATTCAATAGACGAGGCAGTCGGACGGGGAGACCTTTTGGATAAGAATGAGGCGCTTGATTTCTGGAAGTCTAAGAATTTGGATTTTTCGGGGATATTCGCTCAGATAGTCGACGATTCAATACCCCGTCGCTCTGCGGGTCAGTCTCCGCGGGAGATGCCCGGAGCCTACGACAAGCGTTTGATAGAGGCTTTCTTTGCTTCGATAGAAAAAGGAACTTCCAAGAATGCGAATTTTGTCATACGCAATTCCGATAGGAGCGTGGGAGCCATGCTTTCATCGCGAATTGCCTCCAAGTGGGGCGACGGAGGGCTTGCCGACGAAACTGTGCGGGTCAACTTCAAGGGATGTGCGGGCCAAAGCTTTGGGGCATTTTTGTGCGGCGGAATAACTTTCGATTTGGAAGGAGAAGCCAACGACTATATTGGCAAAAGTCTTTCCGGAGGAAGGATAATAATACGTGCGCCGCTCGGGTATGAAGCCGAGAGGAATGTAATAGCTGGCAACGTAATAGGATACGGCGCGACAAGAGGTTCCATTTTCATAAACGGACTTGCAGGTGAGAGATTCGCGATAAGAAACAGCGGCGCCGTTCTCGTGGCGGAGGGAGTGGGAGACCACTGTTGCGAGTACATGACAGGAGGAAGGGTCGTGGTATTGGGAAGCACCGGTTTCAATTTTGCCGCGGGAATGACCGGAGGGATAGCTTACGTATTCGACGAGAGCGGCGAATTCGATAGGAGGTGCAACCTGCAAAGTGTAGATCTGGAGGTTGTGTCCCAAGGCTCGGAGAGGGAGCTGAGAGCTCTTATAGAGACCCACCTTTCGCTTACCAATAGCCGTCTTGCGGCGAGGATTCTCGACAATTGGGAGGAAAATTTACCCAAGTTTGTGAAAGTATTTCCCGTGGATTATAAGGAGGCCCTCAGAAAGATGGGTTCGGAAAAGTGATAAAAATCGAAGCGTGAACAGAATATGTTAAAGGATTTTTTAAACATACCCAGGAGAAATCCTGAATATCGAAAGGAACGCGCGTCCGACTTTCGAGACGTGGAGATTAGACCCGAAGCGAAGGTCGTGATGGAGCAAGCCAGGAGATGCATGAGTTGCGGGATTCCATTTTGCCACGGATACGGCTGCCCTTTGGGAAACAACATACCCGAATTCAATTCGGCAGTAAGCGAGGGAAGATTCGCTGAGGCGTACGGAATTTTATCGTCAACGTCTCCGTTTCCCGAATTTACATCGAGGGTATGTCCGGCCCTTTGCGAATCCTCCTGTTGCGCCGGGTTGCCCTCCGATCCGGTAACGATTAAGCAAATAGAATATCTTACCATAGAGTCGGCTTTCGACAGCGGAATAGTAAAGCCTAGAAAACCGCGCTTGAACTCGGGGAAGAGAGTGGCGGTTGTCGGTTCAGGACCATCGGGTTTGGCCTGTGCCGATAGGCTTAGAAGTTTCGGCCATGAAGTCTGCGTTTTCGAAAAATCTTCCCGGGCTGGAGGCCTGCTTCGCTATGGAATTCCGGATTTCAAATTGGAAAAGAAAATAGTCGAAAGAAGAATATCGCTAATGAGGGAGGCGGGGATCATATTCGAGTTCGACGTGAATATTGGAATCGACGTGTCTCTGGAATATGTACGTAGGAAATTCGATGCCGTATGTCTTTGTGTGGGTTGCGAAACGCCTCGAGATTTGAAGATAGACGGTAGGGAGTTGGAGGGGATTTTCTTTGCGTTGGATTTTCTTCGCTCTCAAAATATGGTCGTCTCGGGAGAGTCTTCCGAGGTTTCAATTTCGGCTAAGGGAAAAGACGTTTTGATAATAGGTGGGGGAGATACCGGAAGCGACTGTCTTGGCACATCAATTCGGCAAGGAGCAAAAAGCGCAACCCAAATAGAGATAATGCCCGAACCTCCTTCCGAAAGGGATGCCTCCACACCATGGCCGCTTTGGGAGTATAAGAAGCGTACATCGAGCAGCCACAAGGAGGGGGGTGTGCGAATGTGGAGTGTGGGTAGCGATAGGTTTGTAGGAAAGAACGGAAAGGTAGAATCGCTTTTGGCAAGTAGGCTTCGATGGAAGATTGAGGGAGGGCGGCCTAAAAGTTTCGAAAAAATTCCAAATTCGGAATTTGAAATAAAAGCCGATTTGGTATTGCTATGCATGGGATTTACCGGTGTATCTCATTTGGGGCTTGTGGAAGATAGCGGAATAGCTTTGGGAAAACGGGGTGGCTTCGAGGTCGATTCGTATGGCAAAACTTCGATGGAGAAAGTCTTTGCTTGCGGGGACTCTGTAGGAGGACCCTCGCTAGTAGTCAGGGCGATAGCTTCAGGAATGAGGCTTGCGGATTCCGTGGATAAATGTATTCGTGTTCAAGCGTAGATTTTTTATATGCCATGGACAACCTTCATCTCAGTATAGAAGTTCTAAAAAAAATAAGCCACTTGGTAGCCAAGCGCTGTCCGGTATCGGAGTTGTTGTCGCAGATTCTGGAGATATTGCATTCGGAAATGGGCTTATTGCGGGGAACGGTTGCTCTCAAGGAGGGCGATATGCTTGTAATAGAGGCCTCTCAGGGGCTCAGCAAGAGCGAGGCGGAGCGTGGAATGTATAGAGTTGGCGAGGGAATAACGGGCATGGTTGCCCTGAACGGAAAACCTAAAATTATAGCCGATGTTTCCAAAGAAAAGGGGTTTTTAAACCGTACTGGAGCAAGAAGCGGAGAAAGAAACGTCGCGTTTATATGCGTTCCTGTGATATATATGGACAACGTCATAGGTACGATTAGCATAGACAGGAAAGTGGCACCAGACACCGACTTAAATGCTGATTTGAGGCTTCTTGAAATAATTGCCAACATTACTGCCGAGGCCGTATACGCGGCCTATACAGAAGTCGAGGAGCACGAGAAGCTAGTCTCCGAAAACAAGAGGCTGCAGATGGAGCTGGAAAACAAGCTTCGTCCTTCGGAAATAATAGGTACCGGAAGCAATATGAAAAAGGTGTACCAAATGATATTCAAAGTTGCCTCTTCAAATGCGACGGTTTTGATTCGGGGTGAATCCGGTACAGGCAAGGAACTAGTGGCGCGTGCAATACAGAAAAGTTCGTTTAGGAGGGACAAGCCTTTTGTGTCGGTTAATTGCGCGGCACTTCCCGAGGGGTTGATAGAGAGCGAGCTTTTCGGGCATGAAAAAGGCGCGTTTACTGGAGCGGTCAACAGGAAGGTCGGTTTGGTGGAGGTTGCGGATAAGGGCACTTTATTTCTCGACGAAGTTGGAGATTTGACCCTTTTTATGCAGTTGAAGTTGCTCAGATTTATACAGGAGCATACGTTTTATCGAGTCGGAGGAGGCGAGGAGCGCAAGGTGGATGTTAGGATAATAGCGGCAACGAGTCGCAATCTGGAAGAAATGATGCGTTCGGGAACCTTTCGCGAGGACCTGTATTACAGATTGAATGTGTTTCCGATATATCTTCCGGCTCTGCGCAATAGAAAGTGTGACATAACAATTCTTGCCGAACATTTTTTGCAGAAGTACAATCTGATACACGGCCGTTCCATAGCCAGATTTTCTACTCCGGCGATAAATATGCTAACCTCTTATTATTGGCCTGGCAATGTCAGGGAGCTGGAGAATTGCATAGAATATGCCGTGTTAAATTCAACCGACAATGTGATAAGCGGGTACAATCTGCCTCCCACGTTGCAGACCGAACAAACGGCAAAGTCTGCCGCATCTCCGGAATTCTCAGATGGAGAAAATGTCGATTACGAAACTTTGGTGGGTAATTTCGAGCGCGAAATAATAATAAACGCGCTAAAGAACAAGAAAGGAAACGCCTCTGCTGCGGCAAAATATTTGAAGACTACTCCGAGAATAATTCTTTATAAGATAAAGAAGCTAAATATAGATCCAGAGCTATACAGATAGTTGCATCATTCGGAAAACAACATTGCAAAAGCCAGATATTCGGCCGAAACGAACAGTATCAAACCCGACGCTAAACTTACGGAAGCGTATGTTGCGGCCATCGAGTATCTTTTGCTCGAGAGCATGTGAGCTATTTGCCATGCAAGCGAAGAAAACGTCGACAAAGTGGCGCAAAATCCGAAATCCAAAAGATATTGAAGCCATTCTATCGCATTCCACCTATCGAAAACCGATATCAATATTCCGAGCATAAACGACGAGATGGAATTGGCCGACAGTGTTCCGAAAGGAAATCCGGTTTTAGAATCGAATTTTTCGGCGAGTTTTACTCTCGCGAGTGCTCCCAATGCTCCTCCGGCGAAAGCGCAAATTAGTGACGTAATCATTTCGCTCCTCTTCCAGATAAAAGTTTTTTAGAGCGTTTTACAATCCAGCCTGCCGCGAATACTGCGATTACGCACAATGTGAAATTGGAAAATAGATTGGCAAAAAATTCCCCGAAATCTCTCTCCTGAAGGGCCAAAACGGAATCCTTTGAAAAAGTGGCAAATATGCTTATTCCTCCGCAAAATCCCGACATTATAAAATTTCTAAATTCCTTAGGAAGGTGTTCCGATAAGTCGTTTGCAAGGGCGTAAATGAAAGTTCCCGCTATGTTGCATACGAGAACTTTTAGCAGAGTTTCGTCTATTATCGAAAACACTCCAAGCCTCGCCAAGGCCCCCAATCCTCCTCCGACAGCTATTCCAATATAGTTGGAGGATATTTTCATGGTTCAACGATATTTTTATTCGGGAACTTTTTTAAATTTTTGTCTCGCATGGAGAATTCGCAGCCGCAATAAGTTTGGTTGTAAAAGTTGTATTCTTTTAAAAGTTCGTTTCTTCTCCCCCAGAGCCCGTTGGCTCTCCAGTTGCGGGACCAGAATTTCGTTCCTTCGACTTTGCTTTCGGCGAAAAGTCCGGCGGCCTCTATCTGCTTTAAATCCTTATATCTCGAAGAAGCCAGGGTTGTCGCGAAGACTTTTATTCCCAAACTAAAAGCGGTCTTTGCTGTTTCCAACAATCTCATTTTAAAGCACGATAGACATCGAATTCCCCGCTCCGGTTCGTTTTCCATTCCCTTAATTTTTTGAATCCAGTCTCCGTGCAGGTAATCCGAATCTACTATTCTCAAATTGAGTTTTTCGCAAAAGCGGGTAAGTTCGGACTTTCTTTTGTCGTACTCTTCTTTGGGAAATATGTTGGGATTGAAGTAGAATACAACCGGCTCTACTCCGGCATTTAGCAGGGCCTCCACTATGGCTGAAGAACACGGGGCGCAGCATGCGTGAAGAAGAATTTTCTCCGCATTCTCCGGAACTTTAAGCTGAAGGGAGTGTGCCATATTTTCTTATAAAAAGGGCAGTCTCTAAAACGGGGGTGCCGAAAGTCAAACAATCATTTAGTCATAGTGCGTGCGAAGTTGCTCGGGCAAAAATGCGGCCTTTCGTTGGGAAATGTTCGCTAGCGCAGGTAGAAATAAGCGGATTTTCAAATTGCAAACGTAAATTTTTGATCCGCCGAAGATTTCTTGCAGGGAAAGCGACGCGTTTTACAGCGCGGATTTTTCAAACAAAAAACGCGAAGCCTTGAAGGATTCGCGTTTTTAAGTGGCGCGCCCAGGGGGAGTCGAACCCTCAACCTTCTGATCCGTAGTCAGATGCTCTATCCAATTGAGCTACGGGCGCTTTCCGTATTGCGGCGTCTTTTACACCGTAAAACATGCGGAATGGTGTCGTTTTTGGGTAGAAGAGCAAGCATTTTTTGCTCTTCTTCCAAAATTTTTGAATGTGTCAGGTAATGTTGTTGAAAAGGAAAAGAATAATCGTTTTTTTATACGGAAAGGCGTTATGAAAGTTGTTTTGGCGATAGATTCGTATAAGGGGAGCTTGAGTTCTTTTGAGGCTGCGACTGCGGTGGAGAGGGGAATAAGAAAAGTCTATCCTGGCGCGAAAATCGAAAAGACCGCAATAGGCGACGGTGGCGAAGGCACCTTGGAAGCTTTTTCCCAAACGCCGGGAGCGGAGGCGTGTTCGGCTTTGGTTTTAAATCCGCTTGGGAAAAAAGTAAGGGCGAAGTATGTTCTGTTCGATAGGGGAGGGTCTGTCTGCGCGGGAATGGAGGCGGCGCAGGCGGTTGGCATAACGCTTTTAAAAAACCTCTCTCCGATGGAGGCGACAACTTTCGGTTTGGGGGAACTTATTTTAAAGGCTGCGAAGAGGGGAGCGAAAAAATTCTACATAGGCCTTGGCGGAACGGCAACCACGGACGGCGGAATGGGAATGCTTGCTGCTTTGGGAGTCAAATTCTTCGACAAAAAAAATTCTAAAATCGCAAGTTTTGGAGGAAGAAATTTAATAGAAGTTTCGAAAATTGACGCTTCAGAGATTGCGGTTAAGGGATTGTCGTTTGAAATATTGTGCGACGTAAAAAATCCGCTTTGCGGTCCCGAAGGAGCCGTTAGAGTTTTTGCCCCGCAAAAAGGAGCAACTCCGAAGCAGGTCGAACTTCTCGAGAAGGGAATGAGGTCGTATTCCGAGATTTTGTCTGGAGTGGCGGGATTCGACGTTTCCGAAGCGGAAGGGGCGGGCGCGGCAGGAGGTTTGGGAGCGGCGTTTATGGGAGTTTTAAAGGCTAAAAGAAAGAGCGGAATAGAAGGGGTGTTGGAAGCGGTATCGTTTTCGAAAAAATTGAAGGGGGCGGACTTTGTCGTTACGGGAGAGGGTAGACTGGACTCCCAAAGCGCCATGGGAAAAGCTCCGGAGGGAGTGGCGAGATTTTCCAAGCTTGCGGGAGTTCCGGTCATAGCGATTGGAGGTGGAATAGAAAAGGGCGCCGAAGGACTATATAAATGCGGAGTAAATGCGATGTTTTCGTCTTTGCGGAAGCCGGCGTCCCTCCCGGAGGCGATGGCGAAGGGAACGGCATTTGAAAATTTGGAGAAAGTTTCGGAAAATATTTTTAAGTTAATTAAAGCGGTAAAATCCGTAAGAAAGTAAAATTTATGCCTGAAGTGGAAATATCGTTGTTCGGGGCTATTGCGTCTCTTGTCGTTTCAATCGCCCTGATAATGTTCAAGTGGAATCCGGCCTATTCATTGATATTCGGGGCTTTTATAGGGGGATTTGTATCGTCGGCGGATGTAGAACTTGTGGTAAAGGAGATGGTGAAGGGAGCCAGCGAAATAGCTCCCGCCATTCTGAGGGTTTTAACGGCAGGAATTTTGGCGGGAGTTCTAATCAGAACGAAATCCGCCGAGAAAATAGCCCGGAGCGCCGGGGCGATATTCGGACGGAGAGGGTCGCTGTACGCGCTTACGATAGCAACTTTTATATTGACGTTTTCAGGGGTTTTTGTGGACGTGGCAGTAATAACGGTCGCTCCAATAGCCATGACGGTGGCTAGCCGCACGGGAGTGTCGAAGCTTGCTCTTCTCATAGCTCTCGTCGGAGGGGGCAAGAGTGGAAATTCTATTTCGCCCAACCCGAACACAATATCGTGCGCGGCAAACTTTGATGTTCCGCTTCCTTCGGTGATGTTTGCGAACATGGGAGCGGCGCTTGTCGGGCTTCTGGCTACGTTTTTGATAGTTTATCTGCTTTCAAATTTCTCGGGAAGAGAGCCGAGGCCCGACGACCAGGGCGAAGATTCCAAAAATCTTCCGAATATTTTTGCGGCGCTTTCGGGTCCTATTGTAGCCATGGGGCTTCTTGCCTTAAATCCCCTATTTGGAATAGCGATAGACCCAATGATTGCTCTTCCCGCCGGAGGAGTTGCATGTTCGATTTTTACGTTTAAGTTCAAGAATTTTTTGTCGGATTCCACGAGCGGGCTCTACAAAATGACTCCCATGGCGATTCTGCTTTTGGGCACGGGGTGCCTAGGGGGAATAATAAAAGCTTCGGCGTTGAAGGGGGCCATTTTGTCTGCCATGGATAACGCGGGACTTTCTGACATATTCATAGCTCCGATTTCCGGGGCGCTGATGTCGGCTGCGACCGCTTCCACCACGGCGGGAGCCGCGATAGCTTCAGCGACATTTTCTCAGGCGGTTTTAAGCGGGGGAATTTCCGCAGTGTGGGGAGCGGCCATGACGAATGCAGGAGCCATAGTGTTGGATCAAATGCCACATGGATCTTTTTTCCACATTACTGGATCGTCTGTGGGGCTGGATTTTTCAAAGAGAATGAAAGCCGTTCCCTTTGAAATCCTAATAGGGGGCTCTATAGCGGTCGCTTCGACACTTTCGTGTTGGATTTTTTCCTGAAGGTCGATTTTTTTAACCGCTCATTAGGAATTCTTGCCGGAATTCCTTTGGGCGAAATATTTTTCCGCCCAGCCCAGCGCCGTGATGGGGAAGTAGTGCCTGTACCAGTTGTA
>CASDUP010000044.1 GCA_949283955.1 uncultured Verrucomicrobiota bacterium
CCCTCGGGCGTATGCGGTTGCCATTCGCCTTTGGAGGTTAAGATTCGTTTTGTATTACGCTCTCGTTTCCGTGCTGGCGGCGGTGTTTATGTCGGTTTCGGCTCTCGAGAACGTAGGCAAAATTTATTCCGTTTACGTTCCGTCATTCGTCAAAATAGCCGACGGGGTGTCGATAGACAAGGGGAAGGTTTCCCCCTCCGGTTTGGAGCCGAGATTTGTCAGAAATTCCCTCGGGGAGCCTGTGGCGGCACTCAGCGGAAGGCCTCTTACCCCCGAGGAATCTAAAGGACTTCTGTTTTCGATAGAAGGCTCGTCGTTTGTGGCAAACCTCTACGATACTTCCTCCCCGGTGGAAACAAGCCTGGCGGAGTTGGTGCCAATGTCGGAATACCAGCCGGTTCCGCTCGTTTCGCTCGTGCCGCCGGAAAATCTCGCGAAATATTTTGTGCTGCCATTGGGATTGACGGCTGTTTCTCTCTTCGAAACGGCCCTATACATAGCCGTGATGTCTATAGCGGCATTCATAATGTCGATGGTGAATTTTCCCAGGTTGGGAGTGTTCGGAAGCGTGAAATTCGCGACCATAGCGATTACTCCCGCCACGCTTATAAACGGATTTGTGACGTGCGTCATGGGCTTTCCCATGCCGGGCTTTGCGTTTGCTCTTGTCACTTGCGGGGTGATGATATTCGTATTTTCTAGCTGGAGGAGAGCCCGCGGTATATAGTAGGGCTTTTCCGATAAAAGGTGAAAATGCTTGCAAATAGGTTCCCGTTATGGGATCGTGCATGGTTTTCGACGGAATGGACAAGGAAAATAAAGAAGTTGCGGAAAAGAGGGACTTTTTGGAACCCGTTCACAAGTACGAGGAGGATTTCGTGCCGACGGGCGGATACCGCTCGTCTTTGCCCGACGTTCAAAACGCGGACAAACGGGATATTTTAGGTGCGAACGTTCCCATCATGCAGGTTGGAATGCACAATTTCAGGCTTCCCTTGAAGGTCATGACAAAGGAGTGCGACGCCCGGGAAGTGGAGGCGTCGATAACTTCGACGGTTTCGCTTGCGGCGGACAGCAAGGGGATAAATATGTCGAGGCTGATGAGGGTGTTTTACAGGTATTCCGACAGGATTTTCACTCCGAGTTTGCTGAAAGAAATTCTTCTCGAAACAAAGAGAGAGCTTAAAACATCGAGGGCGAGGATAGTGATGACTTTCGACTATCCGATATTGCAGAAGAGCCTTCGGAGCAATTTGAAGGCTTGGCAATACTACAAAGTATCCTTCGATTGTTCTCTGGACGATTTGGATATTTTCCGCAAGCGTATCACTTTTGATTTTGTATATTCCTCGGCTTGTCCGTGTTCGGCAGAGCTGAGCGAGCACGCCCGCAGAACGAGGAACGTATATTGTGTTCCGCATTCGCAAAGGAGCAAAGCGCGGGTGAGCGTCGAAGTGGAAAAGGACGCCCACATGCCAATAGAAGACTTGCATGCCTTGTGTTTATCGGCTCTCAAAACCGAAACGCAGGCCATGGTTCGTCGCGAGGACGAGCAGGCTTTTGCCGAACTCAACGGGGCTCACGTGAAATTCATAGAGGACGCGGCAAGGCTTCTCTACTCTGAATTGAATTCCGATCCGAGAATAAACGACTTTGAAATAGCCTGTATCCATTTGGAAAGCCTCCATTCGCACGACGCTGTGAGTGTTTTGTGCAAGGGAAAGCCCGGTGGATTTACGGCCGACTTCTCGTCGTTTTCGGATTTAATCTGTTGATTTTGTTTCTCCCTGCTATTGGGAGGGAGGTATGTTGTCAGGCGCGGTATTTTTCTCCGTTCTTTTTCGGTGAAAAAATGCGGGTCTTTGGATAAATTTAGAAAAAATCTTTTTATTCTGCGCGGTTTTTGGGGAAGATAGTTTTTGCTTTGCGAGTTCAAGAAAGGCGACAAAGCGAAGCGTTTTTTTTGCGCGACGCGCTTGACGTGAAAAGCCTGTGGATAGTAACACTATTAAAAGGCAAGGCGGATTTTTCTGCGCTCATTGCGGCTTTTCAAGCAATGCGTTTGCGCTCAGGCTTCGGATTTTCTCTGGCGAAAGTCTAAACGCCTGCTGAACGGATTATCCAACAAAGGCTTGCTTGCCGGGAAAACAAAAGATTAGCATTTAAGATGGAAACGGTGCCCGCGCGATGCTGGTAGATAGTCTGCAATCCTAATTTGCGGCGCTTTGCGAACTCCCAGATGGGAAAACGTCTTTATATTTCCGGGGATTATTGTCAGCATTTTTGTTGCGGATTTGTACGGGAGGAAAATTTTTTTTCTTATTATACTGCTTGTGCGGGAAGAAATGCGGGAGGTTAATTTTGGTTTGCTTTGAAGTGTGCGGGGAGGAATAGCATTGTGGGATTTTGTTTTATTCCCGCGCGCGGGAATAAAACTTCACGTTCGGATTTTTTTAAGTGAAAGCTTCGCTTAGTTGCGTGCGAAAAAGGCATTTTGAAGATTCTTGCAAAGAAGGCGAAAACCTCGCTCGAATAAAAGCATGCTTCGGAGCTTTAACATTCCGGTGGCAGGCTTTACTTTTATTAGAGGGCAAAAAACATTTTGTATCCGCACACGTTGCCCGCTTTGCCTGGACCAAAGGGAGAAAAAGCGGGAACGATCTATTTTTTATGAATAGGCTGTTCTATTCGCAAAATGAAGGAAGGTTTGTGTTTTTTTGCCGGAGGAAAAATGAGATTATTTGCGACGCGTGCTTGGGGCGGAATGTGGCTTGAAGAGCAACTTGTTTTGCTGGGGGTACAACACGCATTTTATTCGGGAGCGCGTTCAAAAAGCGCCGGTTTGTGCAATAAAAAAAGCCTGCTTTTGTACGGGAATATCTTGTTTTTTGCTTAGGAATATTTGTAGAAAATAATATATTCTTGAAAAAATCGACCAAGGAGTTAAGGTGATTGTTATGAAAGCCAAATATTTGATGTTTTTGCTGTGCGCTCTTCTGCCCTTGTCGATGTGGGCTGCTCCGAAAAAAGACCCCGTGGAGATAAAGAGCGTAAAATTTTCGAAAGTTCAAAGGGCCAAGATTCTTCGTTCGGGCGGCGATTGGACGCGCGTCGAAGTGGCTCTTCAGGCGGTGGGTTCCGGAAGCGACTGGTTCAGAAACGTAGAGATTGGTCTTACCCTTGTGTACCAGAATGTGAAAGGTGCTTCTGTCGGTGCTGTCGTTGACGCCAAAGGCAATGTCCAAAAGGACGCCTCTTCTGAAAAGTTCGTTGTTTTCAAATCCTCGGCAAAGCTTTTTGCTTTGAAGGGCGGAAGCACGAGGTCGGTAGTCTTCTACATTCCCTGGGAGGCTTACGACATTTACCGCATTTCGGGCGATCCGTACGCATGGCACGTTTCGATGGTTGTCGATGGGAATGAGGTAAAACTTTCCAGGCGCAACTACAAGTCGATGCTTTCGAAAATTATTCTAAAATCGTCCGATCCTGCGAAGGCGTTTGCGTCGTTTAAGGCTCTGGTCGACAAGTCCTCCCAAGGGAACGACGGCGTTCTCATGGCTCTTCCGGATTGTCCGTTTAACGTGAAGCGCTACGAGTACGAAGTTTCGTCCGACGGTGGCAATCAGCCTGTTCCCAGCTACGTCAGGACAAAATAGGATTGCGAGTCGGCGGCGGCTTAAAATCGGTAGGGCCGCCGCTTTTTTCCGCTTTTTTTTTCGGAAATATTTTAATTGAAAGAGAAAAAGCTTTACTAAATAAAAAAAGGCGGCATACTTCACTCAATTCCGAGACGGATTTTGTATTTTTTGGATACACAGTTTATTTATCCCACAGAAAATGAGTTCAAAGAACAAGCTTATAATAAATTGCGGCGCGACGCACGTGAGCGCCGCGGAGTTTGCGGTTTCTTCCGGGACTTTGAAGTTGGTTAACTTTCAAGCGCAGGAACTCCTTTACGACTACTCCATTCAGGAAGAGTGGCTCCCGGCTCTGACGAAGGCGCTCAGGTCGATGAAGGTGTCGGGCAAGGCTTCCGTGATAGCGCCTGCGTCGTGGATGTTGACGAAAACCATCAAGGTTCCGCACGTAGAAGGAGGGGTTTCCCGCCAGCAGGAGGTTATACGCTTCGAAGCGGAGAAAAACATTCCGTACGCGCTTTCAGACGTCACTTGGGACTACCAGGTGATTTCCGACGACGGAGTGGAAACGGAAATACTTCTCATCTCGATGAGGGCTAGCGCTGCCGACGAGTTGTGTTCGGCTTTGGCGGCCGGAGGAGTGGAACCGGAAATAATAGAGGCTTCCTCCATTCTCGAGTACAATGCTTGGAAATATCTCGGTCTTGAGGACGACGTGATAATTTTAAATGTAGGGGCTCGTTCTTCGAACATGTTGATAGCCCGCAGCGACGGTCTTTTCGTGCGCAGCATACCGATAGGAGGAATCGCGCTTACCCAGGCGATTTCCGATTCTATGGGGCAGAGTTTTTCGGCCGCGGAGGACCTCAAGAAGAGGTATTTTGCAAATGCCGGCGCCTTCGACGGAAACGTCGGATCCGAGCATTTCAAGACGGCCGCTTCCAGCGTGATGAAGAGGATCGGAATGGAGATAAAGAGGTCGATAGTAAACTATCGGCGCAGGGGCAAGGTCGCCACTCCGACGAAAATATTTTTGACAGGCAAGGCTTCGATTCTTCCGGGCTTTGCGGAATTCTTGGCTGAGGATCAGAAGATGAGCGTGTCTTATTTGGACGCTCTCGACAAGATAGTGTTGGCTCCCTCGGTAAATCAGGATTTGCTTCGCGATTATTCCGCCCAGATAAGCGAGCTGGTGGGCGAGGCGGCGCGTTCGATAATAAGCGGCGGGGTTGGTGTGAACCTGCTTCCCAAGCACATACTTGACGAGCGAGCTTTCCGCAGAAAGAAACCCTTCATGATTTTGGGAGCGGCGCTGTTGGTATCTTCTACGATTCCGCCGTTTATGATGTTCAACAAGGATATTTCCCAGAACATAAAGCTTGCCCGGGAGTTCGACAAGCCTGTCGAGGAAATGAGGGCCAGAACCGAAGCCATGGAGGCGAATCGCGATTTGGCTGCCAAGACTATAAAGAAGATAGAGGATCTCGAAGGCCTTGCGGAGTCGAAGTCCAACTGGATAAATCTGTTTATAGATTTGGAAAAGCGCCTGATGGAGCACAAGGACGTCTGGTTGGACGATTTGCGCGTAGTCAGGGAGGGAGACGGAAAGAAGCAGAAGTACAATCTCGAATTGACTGGAAGAATGCTAGTGAGGGGAAATTCAAAGGACATGTCGACCTACGACTCGAAAGCTGCCAATGAGAGAATAACCCCGCTTTTGGAATCGTTTATAAGTTCCAGTTTCCTCAAATCCTACGAGAATGTGAGTACTGACCCGTCGAATCCGAGGATACTCAAGTTTAAGTTTACGCTGGTTGTGAATCCAGATAAGCCAATATGATTTTTTCGGAGACGTTGAGAGATGAAATACTTTAATAAAAACCCCATATTTTTTGTCGTAATGGCGATTCTTCTGCTCGCGTTTGCGGGAGGTATCGTGTACGACTTCCTTCTGTTCAACAAGAGCGCGTCGACCGAAGCGGCTCTGAGAAGAGAGATACGCGAATACGATTCCGCTCTTGCGAAGGATCCCAACTCCGAGCAGGTAGAATTGGCAAAGCGCAACAACGAGCAGCTCGACAAGAGGCTTCAGTTGCTCGTCAAAGACTTGACCCGCGAGAGCGCTGCAATTTTCAAGCCCCTTACTGTCAAGGAGGGATTCCAGCTTGTCGAAGAGCTGCGCGGAATAGTCAACAAGTGGAGGCGCGACGCCAAAGCTCGCGGCATAGAGGTTGCGGACGACATGGACTACTCTTATAAAAAGTACGTTGCTCCGAATTCCATAGCACCCTCTTCCGCGGCGGTCGCCCCGATATGGAAGCAGGTTTGCGTTCTGGACTACATACTTCAGAAACTTTACAACTGCAAAACGGAACAATCCCCGATGTCGATTATTTCGGTTCAAAGGGAGCTTCTCAAAGAGGAGGCGGTCAAGGAGGATCCCTCGAAGAAGCGCCGCACTCTCCGCACCAGAGGTCCCCGCAATCCCATAACCGGAGACAACTTCGAGGTTGACAAAAACGTCACCGCGCGCGTTCCCGGAAGCATAGACACCCTCGCTTACAGGTTCGTCTTCACGGGCCACACCGACATTCTCAGAAGGTTCTTAAACCAGCTGAAGGATTTCGACGCGATGCTCGTTGTAAGGAGCATAGACGTGAAGCCGGCAGAAAACTCGATGGATGCCCTCGGTTTCGGAGGCGGCGGATTGCAGTCGTCTGGAACTTCGATAGAGGCGATTTTCGGTGCTGCGGAGGCTGAGGCGGCGGCCGCCGAAGGAGAGGGTGAAAATCCTGAGAGCGCAAACCGCGATCCTGTTGTGACCGACAACATTTCCCAGTTTACGGTTGTGGTCGAATACGTTGATGTAATAAAAGACGCTCCGGCTAAAAAGGCGTCGGAAGCCAACGCGAAAAAATAACACGGAGCAATAAAACATGAAACATTACGACAAATTGTTCTTCATAGTGGGTCTTGCCGTGGCGGTGGCGAGTTTTGGCCACTACTTTTACAACGGAAAAGACTTCTCCGCCCAGGAGAAGGAGGCGCGCGAACATCTATCTAAAAGTCCAACGGGTGAGCCGTGGAAAAATCTGGAGGTTCCCGTCTTCAAAGTTCAGACAATAGAGTGGCCCGAAATTGTCCCGCAGGACGAAGAGGGAAAATGGTTTTTCCAAGTTTTCACTCCGCCCCAGATTTGGGTGGATAAGGACGGCAATTTCATAACCGAATCTCCGTATGTGAAGGAGTCGCAGAAGAAATCGTTCCCGCTTCGCTATGCGGGAGTTTCCAACGATCCCTATCGCATACAGTACAAAGGGTATCTCGGCTCAGAGAAGGATCCCGTCGTGCAGCTGGAGGACAGCGTGACGGGCGAGGGATACATGGGAATGATAGGCAAAGAGATTACCGTAAGGAGGGCAGTGGAGGGATCCACTATGGGCAAAGAAGTTCCCGTCGGCCTCGTAGTAAAATCTTTCGACAAAAAGACCATCAAGAACGAAGACAACACGAATACCGACATATTTACGGTCGTGTTGGACGACAAGAATATAGGCAAAGAAGTGACCATTTATTCCAATAAGCCGACCGTCATAAGCGACGAAAAGCGCATGACGTTCACAGTCGACGGGAAGCCGTGGCACGTGAAAAAAGCTGGAGAGAGCGCCACGTTCAAGGATGCGGTATTTACGGTGAAATCGATTGATATGGAGGGCGGGAGCGCCGTTGTGGAGATGGTTCCCAACGACAACGCTCTTCCGTCTCAGACGATGAAGGTGTCGGAAAAGGGCATCGAGTCCGTAGATAATAAATAAAGTTTTTAAAGAAAAAGCTTTAACTTTCCAAAAAAAGTATCTAAATAACTCCTCAAAACAAATTACAAATACGTTTACTCAAATATGAAGATAGCGAGAATCCATAAACGGGTTGCCTTGGCGGCGGCGTTGCTCGCATGTGCGACGTCGTCGGTCTTTGCACAGGCCGACCAAAAGACCCAAGAAAAAATCCGCCTGATGGTGGCGGCCGTACAGGCACGCGACAACGGCGATTTGCAGGCCTCCAAGCAGGCGTTGGAGGAACTCTTAAAAATTGCCCCCGATGACGCCGGCGTCAAAAGAATGATGAACGACGTCAACGCGGACATAGAGCGCAAGAACAAGGGAGAGACTCCGTTGCTCGTAAACCCCAATGCTAAGGTCACTGTGGTTGAGGAGACGGTGGTCGAAGAGACCCAGGGCAAGGAAGCCGCCGCCGAAGAGGCGGAGGAACCCGCTCCGGATCCCACT
>CASDUP010000045.1 GCA_949283955.1 uncultured Verrucomicrobiota bacterium
CCGAGGGTTGTAGAAAGAGTACAACAGCATTCTTAGCATGGCGAAAACCTAGATACGAGCTCCAAAATTTTTGGCTATCGATGAATTGTATTTAATGAGGGCGTCGAAACTCGAAGGAACGGGAGCCTCCGCAGTAAATTCGATTTTCTTGCCGTTTAACTCTATTTGCAAAGACGTGCTTTTGCAGTGGAGAAAAAGCCTGTCTATGTTTGTGAGGCGCTTAAACATCTTGTTTGCCTGAAAATTTCCGTAGCTGGCGTCTCCGAGTATTGGAAACCTTCTCTGGGCGCACTGGACCCTCAACTGGTGCGTGTAGCCCGTCTTGGGAACAAGCTTTATTAGCGACAACCCGGCGTTGTTGGCGTCGTTTTCCTCCACGCAATATTCGGTTTTTGCGGTCATTCCGCTTCCCGAAACTGCCGATCTTACAAATCCCCTTCCGCTCATCTTTTTTAATCTATCGGAAAATACCCCCGATTTCTGAAATGGTCTTCCTATGCAAATAGCATAATAAACCTTTTCCACTCGGCGCTGCCTAAACTCCTCTTTGGCAAGCGCGGCTACTTCGGCGTTAGAAGATGCCACCACTATCCCGGAGGTGGGCGAATCGAGCCTGTTGACGAGATACAGCCGGTTTTTTTTCTCCGGCTCGAACGATACCACGCTCTCGTCCTCATCGGGCGGAATGACGTCCCACGAATAATACTCCCCTTTAAAGTTGTAATTTGCCCTGAGCATCGAAACGCGTCCCTTTAAGGCGTCGTTTTGGTTTGGGTGGGTCATTCTTCCGGCCCTTTTGTTTATGGCAACGAGCCCGCACGGATGCCAAGCCACAATCGAACATCCGCCCGCAAGCGGAATATTTTCGATGAATTTTTCCAGTTCCGTCATCTGTAATAGAATGTTATTCGCACCGACTGATCTTGCGCACCGAGCGTTGCCAGCATGTCCCGCGACCATTCGCCGTAGGGGGCTGTGGATAAGATGGACTGCTCGCAAAGCCCCCTGCCCGTGTGCGAGGAATTTGAAAACAAGACTTCCAGTTTTGTCAACTCCCCTTTGGGGTTCAATTTGTATTCTATAACCACATGGGTGTTCACCGTTCCCGTCAAATTGAACTGCGACGCAAGCAAATTCCACTGCCTCGAAATCGCCTCTATCATTCTCTGCTGGTACGCTCCAAATTCCGAAAATCTCGAATCCACCGCAACCGTTCCCTGCTCTGAAGTTCTCTGGTTGTTGTCCATCAAAGGCCCTTGCGGAGTTCTCATGGAAAGCTGGGGTCGCGGCTTTGGATCCGGAAGGGGCTCGCTTTTTTCCTGCATGCCCGGATCGGCTCTCCGCTCGGTCTTCGGATTGCCGGATTCGGGTTTTTCGCTCTCCGTAGCTCTCGGCAATTTTTTGGATCCGCTTGAGGACTTTCTCCCATTCGAATCCGGAATCAATATGACGTTTTCTCCGCTCTCCGGTTTGTCCAATGATTCCGAGTCCTCCTTGTCCAAAGATTCCTGGTTCTCCTTTCCCGAGCCCACCGAATCCACGCCCGAAGACTCCGGATCCACCTTGCCCGAAGACTCAGAAGCCACGCCCGCTTTCGGCCCGTAAACTTCCGAAGGTTTTTCCCTCTGCTCCGATTCTCCACCCGATGGCGGGGCAAGAGGCCTTTTTAATATCTCCTCGAGATCTCCCGGCGAAGCTTCTTGGCTGTTGTCTCCTGAAACTATCTTGTTCCCGTCTTTTAGCTCGCCTCCAACGAACGGTTTTCTCGACTTCGACTCCACATCGGGAAGCTCGTCAGCGGCCCGCTGATTCTGGAAGGATTCCGGAGCATTGGGTTCCGGCTCGCTCTGGTTGGCGAGGGGATTTGCCTCCACAAATTCGGGAATATTTCTAATGGATTCGAGTTCGGGAGGCGATATTTCCACTTTGAAATCGTCGAAATCGTCGCCCTTTGGGGGAAGTGGCTTTACTTCGTAGGGAATTAGAAAAAACAGAGCAAGATGGAACAATACTGCCGTTAGAATCGCAACAACCGAAGCTGCAATGTCGTCGCGGCCATAAGGAGAAAACAACTCTTCTTTGTCACTTCGCATCTACCCGCGGCCAAAACCGTGAATTTTGAAAAAATTTCCGAGCTCCCTCACGGCAAGTTCACCGGAAAGGCCCATGACATTCTCGAAGTCCCCCTCGACTTTCGATATTATCATGCTCCCGTTTTCCTGAGCCGCGTACGCCCCCGCCTTGTCGAAAACGTCCACCTTCGACATGTATTCCCTTATTTTCTCGTCGGACAATTTTTTAAATTCCACTTTCGTCTCGAGGGAAAACTCCCTCGACAAAAGCAATCCTCCCTCGAGCCTTGCTATAGCCCCGGCGGTGAAAACCGAATGGATTCTTCCGCTCAAACTTTTTAGCATCAAAAACGCCTCCTCTCCGTCCCGGGGTTTCCCGTACATTCTCCCGTCCAAAATCACTATCGTATCCGCGCCCAAAACGGTTCTGCCCGGATTTTCGCGGGCCACCGATTCCGCCTTCATCAAGGCGTTTTTTGAACACTCCAAACGTGGATTTTCACCTCCGTTCAATTCGGAAATCCGCGCGGGCACGACGTCGAACGGAACGGATCTTTTTCGCAGAATTTCCATTCTTCGCGGAGAAGCGCTCGCCAATATTATCTTGTAATGACCTCCAAAGGCTTCCATCTTTTTATTTTTCGGAGATAATGAAAAGCGAAGCGAAAAATGCAAAGGAAATAATCCTGTCTTTGAACAAAGTCAGTTTCACTACGTTCAGGCCGGTTTTGAAGTCGGTGAGCTGGAGCGTGGCAAGCGGGGAACGCTGGGTTCTTCTGGGTGCGAACGGATCAGGAAAAACGTCGCTGATATCCACCCTGTGCGCCTACAACACACCATCTTCCGGAACCATGTCGGTGGCGGGAGAGGAATACTCAAAAACCGACTGGAGGGAAGTGAGGGGAAAAATAGCCCTCGTAGGAAGCGGAATAGAACGCTCCATAAGGCCCAACGAAACTGTTTTGGAAGTTGTGGCAGGCGGAAAATTCGCCATGATAAACTTCTTTGGGAAGATAACCGACGAGCTCGTCGAAGAGTCCATGAAATGCCTTAAAAAAACCGGAGTCGCAAAACGAGCCTTCGACGAATGGGCCTACATATCGCAAGGGGAGAGGCAAAAGGTTCTCATAGCAAGAGCCCTGATGGTAAAACCCGTCGCGATGCTGCTCGACGAACCCTGCACCGGGCTCGATCCCGTAGCGAGAATGGACTTCGTGAAATTTCTCGACAGACTTTCTAAGGACAAGAGCATTCCCGCAATAGTTCTGGCAACCCACCAAGTTGCTGAAATCCCGAAAGGATTCGGACATGCCATAATAATGAGGAAGGGATCCGTAATGAAAGCCGGAAAAATAGAGGAAGTCATGACATCCGAAAACCTCGGCAAGGCGTACGGAGCCCAATGCAAGCTTTCCGGAACACCCGGAAACTACGAATTAAAAATTCTCCAGCGCAAATAGAGGGCGCTTCGCCCTCCAGCCGAATCGGTTGTTTAGAAAGCAAAAAATCTACCGCCGGAAAATCACAAGCCCGTGTCGTTGGCCCTCGGATGGAATCTTCTGTATTCCTCCACTAGCCGCCTGGTTGCCAGGTGGGTATATATCTGGGTAGTCGACAAGCTCGAATGACCGAGCATCTCCTGGAGGGAGCGCAAGTCGATACCCGCGTTGGCAAGGTGCGTAGCAAATGAATGCCTCAATTTGTGCGGAGTAATTTCCATCGAAAGACCCGCTCTTGCCAAATATTTTTTTACCATGCGCTGAACGGCCCTCGGATACATCGGCTTCCCGTCGGAGGAGCAGAGAACAAAATCGTCCGGAGAAGAAAGCATTGCCCTATAATCGCTCTTCCACTTTTTCAAAAGCTTTGCCGCGCACTCCCCAAACGGACAAAACCTCTCTTTGTTTCCCTTCCCCAATATTCTCGCGGAATTAGTAGAAAAATCAATGTTCGACCACTTCAACGAGCAAAGTTCGCTCACTCGAAATCCCGCTCCGTACATCAATTCCAAAGCCAAAGCCTCCCTCATAGCCCTCTCCGGCGAAACAAAACCCTCCTCCTCCATTTCTGCGGGAGCGCTCAAAAGCTCAGGCATCTGGGATTCGCTCAAAAATACTGGGACCCTGTCTCGAAGCTTCGGCAGCTTCAACAGCGAAAACGGATTTTCCAAAGCAACTTTCGTCTCGATTAGAAATTTGTAAAATCCCCTCAAAGCCGATATTTTGTTCCTGACTGTCGAAGAATCGCACTTCCTTCCCAATTCTATGACGTAGTTCCGCGCGGTTTTTCTTGTTATCTGGTTCTCACGAATGCCATTTTCGCTTAGCCATTTGTACCACTCCGACAGCGCCGCCCTGTAATTTCTGACAGTGTATTTCGAACACCTTCGCTGAGTCTCCAATCTGAACATGTAGGATCGGGATTCAGGGGTCTCAAAGATTTCAGTCTCTTCCATATTGCCCGCTAGTGAAATTTGTCCGCATGCAGCTTCCAATCCATTTTAGCCCGTAAATTCTCTAAAAAAAATTTTTTCTAAGCAACAATATCCCGCCGCCCTATTCGAAAAATTTTGAAGGGTTCCGAAAAATAAAGCTACGCCTTCGTTTAACATCGATTATCCCGAACAATACCCTTTTGATGTTAATTTTGCGCCCAATTTATCTCCGTAAACGAAGGCCCCCCTTGCAAGAATTGCCCGCCGCTTTTGCCCGAATCCCCGCGCTATTGGAACAACAGCGACTGTATTCCTAAAAAGTACGCGTCTATTCCATCGCGCAAGAACGCGAAATACAAAACTCCTCCAAGAGCAATCCACGGCCCGAATGGTATTTCCAGTTCTCCATCCTTCGATTTTTTTTTCTTCTCCGAAGAGAATACTTTTTTTGCCAGCAACATTGGAATAACCACAAAACAGCCTATCACCGATCCTCCAAATAGTGCGAACAAGGCTCCTTGCCAACCGCAGAAAGCCCCTACGCAAGCGGCAAGTATCACGTCTCCCTCTCCCATCGCCTCGCGCCCGAAAGCTATTTCCCCAGCCAGCCTCACGCAATAGGTCGCTCCCGCCCCCACTACGACTCCCACAATCGAACTTATCGCCGATGCCATGCAAAGGGCTATAAACGGAGCCCCCTCTATATGGATTCCCCTCGATTCCGGCAAAGCGCAAGCCAATGCGATTCCCGCCAGCGCGCCGCCTGCCGTAGCCATGTCGGGTAGGGTCATGGTGTCGATGTCGACGAAGGCGCAGAATATCATCAGCGGGACGAAAACCGCTCCCGCCAAAGCCGTTTGGACTGGCAACAAAAGCCACATGCAAAGATATAAAACCGCCGTCAAAGACTCCACGAGAGGATATCTAAACGGAAGCTTTCTACCGCAACACGACGCCCTTCCCCCCAGCAAGAACCACGAAACCACCGGCAAGTTCAGATACCATTTTATGGGTTTTCCGCAGGCGCAATGAGAGGGCGGGGAAACTATGGACTCCCCCGCCGGAATTCTGTAGATGCACACGTTCAAAAAGCTTCCCACGCATGCCCCGATACAAAACACGAACGCGCCCGCAATCCAGGGAAAATTCGACAACACCTCTTCAAAAGACTCTATCATATTTTCCTTAAAATTTCGAACATGAAGTCCCCCATAAACTGCTTCGAAGTCCAGATTTCGAGCGACTTCGCCCCTTGATAGGCAAGCATAGCCAGCCCGCTTTCCGCCCTCAGTCCGGCCCTCCTTGCCTCCTCCACCGATTTCGTGGTTCCTACCAACCTGTACGGCATGTCGAAAAACACGCACGATTTCGGAAGCTTGCCAAAGTCCGCCACCGCCCCGTCCGAGGCCCCTAGCCCGATGGAAGTGGCGTTTATTAAGGCGGAATTTTCCGGAATTTTCAAGCCGGATACGGAAAATTCTCCGCAGTCTATCCCCGAACTTCTCAAGTCGGAAACCAGCGACTGTAGCCTGTCTTTACTTCTATTGGAAAGGTTTAGAGAGCGTGGATTTTTTCTTCCGAGCCAAAACGCAGCCCCTCTTGCCGCTCCTCCCGCTCCCAATATGAAGATGTCCCTTCCCTCCGCGGAAAATTCGAACAAAATTTGGAGAGCCTTTTCCAATCCGAATCCGTCGGTGTTAAACGCCTTCCACTTTCCTCCGTCGTTTAGCAAAGTGTTGCACGCCCCGGCCGACTTCGCGTACAAATCCACATCCTCCAAAAACGACAGAGGTGCCACTTTGTGGGGTATAGTTAAATTCGCTCCCAAAAATCCCTTCTCCAAAAGAATGTCGAGAGCCTCCCTCAAATTCTCCGGAAAAATCTCGAAGGCAAAATATCCCGCCCCCTCGAATTCCGGATCCGATTCGGCTATCCTTTCAAGCGCCGCATTCTGCATCAATGGGCTAAGCGAATGCCCTATCGGGCATCCCAAAACGGCAAACTTTTTTGTGCCATCTTCGAAGAAGCCGGATTTTAAGTCTTCGAAGGTAAAAAATTTTTTTTTCTCAGGCATAAACCCTCTCCCCAAAAAGAGCCGTCCCGACCCTCACCATAGTCGAGCCCTCCATGACCGCGTCCTCTATGTCTCCGCTCATTCCCATGGAAAGTTCGGGAAGCTTTATCTTGAAACTTTCCTCGAGTCCGTCCCTTATTTCTCTAAGTTTGGCAAACGCCCTCCGCGCCGCAGTTTTGTCGTCCACAAGCGGAGCTATGGTCATCAGCCCGTCCAGCTTGAGATGGGAACATTTTAACGCCGCCTCCGCCAAGGCTGGAGCGTCCTCTATATCGGCCCCGAACTTCGCCGGATCTCTGCCGGAATTTATCTGCAACAATATCCTAATTTCCACCCCTCCCGACTCGGCCGCTTTGTCTAGCTTTTCGAGAAGCTTGGCGCTGTCGACGCTTTGAACGCGGAAAAATTTCGCGCAGAACTTCGCCTTGTTCGACTGCAAGTGGCCTATCAACTCCCAGTTTACCGGCAAGTCCAACATTCCCATTTTGTCGAGGGCCTCCATCACACGGTTTTCCCCAACCGAGGAAAATCCGCTTTTAAAGGCATACTCCACCGCCTTCTCGGAATGGTTTTTCGTCACCGGAAGAATTTTTACGTTTTCAGGATTCAAACCGCATTTAGACGCGGCCAAACCTATGCGCTCCCTTATCTTGGAAACTCCGCCGCAAAATTCTTCGTAGCTTACCATATCACGCCTTTTTGTTCGACTTGGAAGCCGCTATCAGGCGCGTTCCAAACTTCCAAAGCGGACCTGTCACATTCATGGCTCCGTCCATGACGTCGTCGAAAGCCGACACGAACCTATCGGCTTCCTTTTCGGTTATTATAAGGGGGGGAAGAATCTTGACAACGTCGAGAGAGTGGCTTGCAACCTGCGTCAAAATGCGGTGCTTGTCCATCATGGACGTCACCACCATCTGCGTAAAGAGGGAATTGTTTGCCGCCTTCAACCCCTTCCACGCCAGCTTGCGGGCGAATCCGTCGGGCTCTTTAAACTCTATTGCCAACATCAATCCTATTTGGCGAATTTCCTTTATGTAAGAGTATTTCTTGGCAAGCGGAGCCAATTTTTCGGCAAGATAAGCTCCCATTTTTGCGGCATTACCGTCGAGCTTTTCATTTTCCAATACGCTCAAAGTGGCCAGCCCCGCTACCATGGCCAAATTATTCCTGCCGTAAGTAGTGGAATGGATAACGCAATTCTCAAGAGAGGAGAATGAGCTCTGGTGTATTTCCCTAGTAGTCACAAACGCTGCCGCCGGAACATATCCCCCGCTCATTATTTTAGCCACCGTAACTATGTCGGGATCCAATCCCCAATGCTGGAATCCGAACCACTTACCCGTTCGGCACAATCCCGTCTGAACTTCGTCCGCTATAAGAAGGGTTCCGTACTTTCTGCAAAGCTCTTGCGCACCCCTCAGGTACTCCCCGGACGGTATAAATACTCCGTGCCCCTGCACGGGTTCGAATATGAAGGCAGCCACGTCCCCCTTTTTCAATTCCTTCTCAAGCGCGTCGAGATTTCCCCACTCCACGCTCTCAAATCCAGGAACAAACGGACCGTAGCCGTCTTGGAAATGCGAAGAGGGAGTAAGGGAAAGCGACCCGTATGAAAGCCCGTGGTAGTCGCCTGTAAGAGCGATAACTCTAGGCCTTTTCGTGTGCATTCTCGCAAATTTCACGGCGCCCTCGTTCGCCTCCGTTCCGGAATTGCAAAAGAAGCACGCGTCCAACCTTCCTCCGAGCTTCTTTGCAAGCGCCTCTCCCATCAATCCGCTAAGCAATGCGCAATCCAACTGGACCATGTTAGACAAGTCCATATCTATGGCATCTTTTATCGCCTTGCCCACCACGGGGTGGTTCCTACCTATCCCAAATACCCCGTATCCGCTCAAAAAGTCCAAATATTCGTTGCCTTCGGCGTCGTAGAGATATGCTCCCTTGGCCCTCTTATAGCATTTGTCGAATCCTATTGTCTTGAGAACCTTCGCAAAAGTTCTATTCACATATTTCTCGTGCAATTCGTAGTTTTCTCCGAACCGCGATTCAACGAGCGATTTTAAATCGAATTCTTTCATTGCTTTAACCAAAATTCGCTACAAGATTGTCCGAAACACTCGCCTTGTTCAAACATAAATTTCCCCGCCCGGAAAAACCAAATGAACCAAATTCTCGCATACTACACCGTAAATTTCAATCCGTACGCAATACGCTTTCCGGAGGGTTGGCCCGTAGAGGGAATAAGATGGTACGGACTCGCATATCTAGCGGGATTTTTAATCGCCATGCTCCTTTTGGAAATCTACACCAAAAAGGAAATGTCGCCTTTAAAAAGCGACGACAACTCCTCCCTAATGACTTACCTGCTTTTCGGGGTAATTCTGGGAGGAAGGCTAGGATACATGCTCTTTTACGACTTTCCAAATTTTGTCTCCAATCCCCTTATCGCATTCCAAATATGGAAAGGCGGCATGTCCAGCCACGGAGGATTTATAGGAGTTGTGCTGGCGGTGTTGCTGTTTTGCAGAAACAACAAAAAGCCCTTCTGGAAAATATCGGACATAATTGTGACGATATGCGCCCCGGGGCTCTTTCTCGGAAGGATTGCGAATTTCATAAACGGAGAACTTTGGGGTAAGATTTCAAATGTTCCGTGGGCAATGATATTTCCGAATAGCGCCCCGGGCATTCCCGTGGACCAGATAGCAGCAAGGCATCCTTCCCAACTCTACGAAGCCGCTCTAGAGGGAATTTTTATACTGCTGTACACCCAGTGGAGATTTTGGAAATTCAAACTTCCAAAAGGACAGTTGTCCGGAGAGTTTTTGGTGGTTTATGCGGCAGTGAGAATATTTTGCGAGGTATTTAGGGAACCGGACGAAGGAATATCCCTAATTATGGGCCTTAGCAGGGGAACGTTTTATTCCTTGGGAGCGTTTGTGGCGGGTGCCGCGATAATAGTGTATTCGCGAATCAAGGAGCAAAAGAAATAACCGGCTCTGCCAAACTGTCATTCTTCAAAATTAAGCGTAGCCCATAAAAGGGCTATGCGGCAAGTTGGACTGCTGTTAAGCCAGAAAGGAAAGAATATTTTGAGGCGCCGAAAAACATGCGCCGCATTACGTGAAAATCCTCCGCGCGCAAAGCAAACCGACCCGATAAAAGTTTTTCAGCAAAGATAGAAGCGGCGGCACTCTCTCCGGAGCTCTCCTTGAAAAAACTGCCTCCCGGCAAAAATTAGCGCAATCTCGTTGGAATCGACCGGAGCCTAGCAGAGTTGTATATTACAAACGCCTTGCATTCCGACGGTACATATTCGCTCCCGACTGGAAGAGCCCTGTCGACCGACGCATCTTTCACCACTATAGCCAGGGTAGAATCCGCCATTATTCCGAACCAATCGCCCGATTGCGTCATGACTGAATCCGACTCGGAGGGGGAGAATTCCGAAAATATGGAGGTTATCAATCCAACGTCCAACCTTGCGTATCCGAGCGAGTTGAAATCCGCCCTAAACGGTGCCTGTCCGTATCTAAAATTCGACGGGTCGATCACCACGCAATTCGGGAAGGAGTAGGGATTTTTGGAGATGGAAAGCGGGGAAATTCCCGATTTTTTTACGAAATCCGCCGACAATTCCACCGCAAGCAGCCTGGGATCCTCCTTTAGGCAGAAGACCTTGTCAGGATAAAAATCCATTCCGTTTGCAAGAACCCTCACGGAAAGTTTTTCAGGCTCGAAATATGAGTTGAATGTGGGCTTTAAGGGAGTGGAACTTGCCGAAAACACCAGAAGAACCCTCGATCCGAACAGAACCGGAAGGGCCCTCACTTCCGAGGAAGATTTAGTAGAGGACAATATTCCCAACTTTTCGAAATCGAACACCACGCTCACAAACTTGCCTTTTATTTGGGAGAAAATTTCGCTTGGAGTTTTCGGCCTTGAAGCTTTTACGTCCCTCGACAGATCCCCCACTCCCGCAGCGAGAGTTTCGGCATGCTCGAGAATCTGGGACTTTTCCGTCTTCTCTATATCCACCATTGCCTGGGTTCGCTTCAGGTTCTCCTCGTATATGGCGGTTTTAGTGGTGGCAACCTCCAACTGGGTGGATAAAGCCTGCTTTTCCAGCTCTATGACGTTCTTTTCCGCCAACAATTTTTCCCTCTCGGCCTGCAATCCTTCAAGCTTCTCTTTGTTTTTCTTCAGCTCGGCCTGGGCATTTTCGAGCTTTATCCTCGAAACGCTATCCACGGTCTTCAAATTCCCTATCTCCCTTTCCAGTTTCGCCCTTTCCTCGGAGGATTTTTCTAGCTTCGCGCTGGCAGCCAATATTTCCATCTGCAAATCCCTGTTGCGGCTATCCCCCTGCTCTACCCTCGCCTCGAGCTCCCTGCTCTTCTTCAATATCTCCTCGCGCTCCCTTTCGAGCGAATCCTTCGTCTTTACAAGCCTTCTGAGCTCGCTCTCCCTCGCCTCTATAACCTTCTTGTGGCGCTCCGACTGGCGCGCGCTCTCCTTGGCCGCCGCCGCGAGTTTCCTGACGTCCGAGCCCAATTCCTCGCGCCTTTCCTTCTCCTTCTCCAAAGAAATTTTAAGCATGTCCAGCATCTGGGAATCCGCGAATGACTTCGCCTGCGCCGCCTCCAGCGCCGGCTTTACATCGGGTTCGGGAGAGTCAATTTTCGCCAGACTGATTATGCTCAAAATCAGAAAGTCGCAAATTACTATCATCAAAGATCTGTTCATGTCCGCGTTTCGACGTGTTTTGTTTCCCCGAACATTGAAAGAATCGAAAACAAAGCGCAAGCGCAAACGCACGGCGATAAAGGCTTGTCAATCAAACTCCCATTTATTTACAGTGCATTCCGTTTAAAGTTATGGATTTTCGAAAAAAGCCCGAAGAGCCCAAAAAGCAAACCCTGTACACGAGAAAAATCGACGACTCCCAGGCGGACAAGCTCGACGATTGGCTCGACAAGCATTTGTTCGCGCCGTACGAAGTCCAGTACGCCCGCTTCGCCTACAAGAGCCGCGACGTGAACGTGGTGTTCTACAATTCCGGCAAGCTTGTGGTGCAGGGAAAGGGAACGGAGGATTTTGTCCAGTTTGTTTTGGAGCCCGAAATCATAGGTGTTTTCGAGTTCGGATACGACGACGTGACCCATCCGGAATGGTATGAGCCGCACGCCGGAATAGACGAAAGCGGCAAGGGGGATCTTTTCGGACCGCTCGTGTCGGCTTGCGTCATAGCGGACGGCGATGCCGTCAGAGAGTGGACGAAAAACGGCCTGAAAGAATCGAAGAAGGTTTCCAGCGACAACGCGGCCATAAAAATGGCGAAAATGATAACAAAAACTCCGAACGTAATCGCGAAGGTCAGCTACGCGAATATGGAAAAATACAACGAGCTCTACTTGAAGTTCGGAAACCTGAATAAAATGCTCGCTTGGATGCACGCCCGCGCCATAGAAAACGCCCTCGCCGAACAGGACAAGCTCTCCGGGAGGCACGTCGAGTGGGGAATGCTCGACCAATTCACCAAACAGCCTCTCGTCCAAAGGCAGCTCAGGGTAAAAAATTTCACCCTGAAACTGCAAACCAAGGCGGAATCGGATCCGGTTGTCGCCGCGGCCTCCATCGTGGCCCGCGCAACCTACATCTACGCCCTCAGAAAACTTTCAAAAGAGTTTGGCGAACCCCTACTCAAGGGCGCGGGAGCCAAGGTGAAGGAGCAGGCGGAAAATATAGTGAAAAAATTCGGGGGAGAAAATTTGGGAAAGTTTGCCAAGCTCCACTTCAAGACAGCGTTCGAAGCGGAGGGGAAAGAAGCCCCGAAAAGGGCTCCCTTCGTCCGCGGCAAAAAATCCCCGGAAGAAAAATAATGCCGGACAAAGCAAGAGACAAAATTTTTGAGCTGGCGGAATTCGACAAATTCAACGGAGCCGGAAGAAAGTTTGTAGTGGGAGTGGACGAGGCGGGTCGCGGGGCCCTCGCGGGACCGGTATGCGCCGCGGCGGCGGCAATAAAAGACTCGCTGCTTTCGGACAAGAAAAAACTAGATTTTATATCGGAACTAGACGACAGCAAAAAATTGTCTCCGGAAAAGCGCGAAGAGATATTAAAGAGGCTGACAAAATTGAAGTCGTCGGGAGACTTGGATTTTGAAGCGGCCTTCGCGAGCGTGGAGGAGATTGAATCCCTAAACATTTTAAACGCGACAGCGCTGGCTATGGAGAGGGCTGTATCGGCGCTAAACGACAGAATGTCACTTGGAATGAGGCGTTCAAAGGGAGCCGACACCCTCTTCGGAGAGATGACTGTAGATTTGGCCCGCGCCACACTTCTCGTCGACGGAAAGCCCATGAAAAAACTCCCCTTCGCCCACATGGCAGTCGTTAAAGGAGACGGAAAAAGTTTGGCGATTGCCGCGGCGTCTATTGTCGCGAAAGTATCGAGGGACAACTTCATGGCTTTGCTTGCCCCAAAATATCCGCGATACGATTTCGCGAAGCACAAGGGATACGGAACCGCCCTCCACCTCCAGGAACTGCTCGTTTGCGGGGCATCTTCCGTCCACCGGAAAAGTTTTCTAAAAAAATTGCGCGAGGATTACCAAGCTCCCAAACAGTCCGAATTCGAATTGTAAACCGGTCTCGAACATTCCCCTAAAAAATTTGCCTTCGCCGATTTCCCCATGCGGCTGAAATACCGTCTCCCCGACCGAAAAAATTGCGGCTTTCAAAGCGCTATCCCTACAACCATTTCGCCCGCCAACGGACAAAGCCCTGTTTAAGACTTGAACGTCTTCGCCCTAATTCCGAGCTTTCCAATTTTGTAGTTTAGTATTCTTCTCGTGATGGACAGCTGCCTGGCTGTGGCAGAGGCGTTTCCCCCGTTAGCCGCAAGAGCGTTTAGTATGATCTCCCGCTCGAAGTCCTCCACGGCGCTCCTGAAATCCCTCCACTTTCCCGAATGGATTTTCGCGGAATTGGTCGACTGGGGAGTCTGCAAAGAGGGGGGCAGATCGGCTGCCCTGAGCTCTTTTGTGGCGGAAATTATTACCGCCCTTTCTATGCAATTCTCCAGCTCACGCACATTGCTGGGCCAATGGTAGGCGCACATCATGCTCATCGCAGCGGGAGATATTCCGCGGAGATTCTTGGAATATAGAGTGGAATATTTTTTTAAAAAATGCTCGGCAAGCTTCGGTATGTCCGCCCTCCGCTCTCTGAGCGGAGGTATGGAGATGGTAAATACGCTCATCGCAAAATAAAAGTCCTCCCTTATTATGCCAGAAGCCAACCTCTCCTCCAAATTTGCGGTGGTAGAAGCTATTATCCTCGCGCGGGATCTAAGCTCCTCTCTTCCCCCCTCCCTTTTGAAGGTTCCGTCCGTAATGTACCTCAAAATTTTCAACTGGAGGGGTTTTCCTATCATTCCCATAGCGTCCAAATACACTATCCCCCCGTTTTCTGCCCGCTCCAACATTCCTTTTGTGGCGATTCTCTTACCACCTTCCCTGAATCTTTCAAAACCGAAAAGTTCCCTCTCTATCAGAGTATCCTTAAGCGGCGCGCAGTTTACGGAAAAAAACGGCTTTCCCTTCCACATGGGACTGTTGCGAATAGTTTTTAGAGCGAAGTCCTTTCCAACTCCGGCCTCGCCCCTGAGCAGAACGTGGGCCTGGTTCTCCGATGCCAAGTTCACCTGCTCAAAAACCTTCAGCATTGCCGCGCTCGAATACGACGCCACGCCCGATTCCGCCTCCAATCTCGATCTGAGCTCCCTGTTTGAGGCGCTCAAACGCTCCGCCTCCGCCATCTCCTGCGAAAGAACAGACACCGCCGAAGCTATTACGTTTGCCACCGTCTCTAAAAGCCTCTTGTCGTTCTCGAGGTTTACAGAGGCGTTAGCCGTGTTTCTGTCTATGCTCAATGTCCCGATTACCTTGGAGTCCCTCAATATCGGAACGCATATAAAAGCAGTCTTTTCCAAAACTTCGCGCGACTCGGTTCTATTGAGAAAATCCTTCGAGGAACTCATGTCGGAAACTATCCTCGCCTTTCCGTCTTTTGCTACTTTTCCAGTCACTCCCTCTCCTATTCTGTAAACGCCCCTTTTCTGCTCCTCGGGAGTGAGCCCGTGCGAAGCCCTAATCACGAGAACATCGCCCCTGAGCAAAGTGACCGTTCCCCTGGCAAGGCCCATCTGTCTTTCGAGAATTCCTAGAACCTCCTTCAAAAGTTCGGAAACGTCGCGCATTCTGACCAAAGCTCCGCTTATCTCGTGCATCACCGATATAACGAGGTTTCTGTACGAAGTTTTCTTGGAATTCCGCATTGTTCCACCATTGAATCGATGGTAATTTTAAAAACAACAAAAAACTCCCTCCGGAAGAACGGGAACTTGCACGGAAAATTTTTGTTGAGAAAGGGTGAAAAAAATTTTCTAATCGCGGAACAATGGCATTAAGAAAGATAAGGGAAGTTGCGGGAAAGGGAGTTTTCCTTCCCGGAAACGACATAGACACGGATAGAATAATTCCGGCTCGCTTCATGGTGTGCGTGACATTCGAGGGGCTTGGGAAATACGCATTTTACGACGAACGCAAGAATGCGGACGGATCCGACAAGAAGCATCCGCTCACAGATCCCCGCCACTCCGGAGCGTCGATACTGCTTTCCGGGGCGAATTTTGGCTGCGGATCTTCGAGGGAGCACGCCCCGCAATCCCTTTGGCACTACGGATTTCGAGCCATAATAGCCGAGAGTTTTGCCGAGATATTTTTCGGAAACGCCACCACGCTCGGAATTCCCTGCGTGTGCGCTTCGGCCTCTGACATAGCCGAGATTGGAGCCCTTACCGAGTCCGATCCCGAAGCAAGCATACGAGTCAATCTCGACTCCATGGAAATCGAATGCGGAGGGAAATCCTTCAAGTGTTCCATGAGCGAACCCGCCCGCGCGGCCCTCATGAACGGAACTTGGGATCCCATATCCGAGCTGCTTGACGCCTCGTCGAAAATCGAAGAGACAGCCGAGAAACTTCCCTACTTTGAAAAGCGACTGTAAATGAAATTCATACTCGAAGGATCGGGAGCGTTTATTTGGCCTCTGGGATTGTGTTCTCTGCTTGCGGTTTACATAATAGTAGAGAGGCTGATATCCCTGCGCATGTCGAAAGTTCTGCCCAGGGCGCTCGCGAGGGCTCTGTTTTCGGACAAGCCCGAGGAAATCAAGGGCGACAAGAAATCCACGGTAGGAAGGATAGTGCTTTTCGACAGGGAATCGAATCCCGATCCGGAGGCTCTGAAGGCGTTTGCCAATTTCGAGATGGGAAAGCTCGAAAGAGGAATGTTCTGGCTTGACGTGGTGATTTCCGCAGCCCCCCTTCTCGGACTTTTGGGAACCGTAGCCGGTCTTGTGACGGTGTTTGCGGAGGCAACGCCCTCCCCCGAAACGATAAGCCGGGGCGTGGGCCTCGCGCTTTCCACCACCATAATAGGGCTTTCTATTGCCATTCCTTCTATAGCGGGAAACTCCTATTTGAACAACAGAATAGACACTCTCTGCTCCAAGATAAACCTTTGCGTGGAAAGGCTCATAGCCATAAGAGGCAAGCGGGACAAATAGATGGAATTCAGAAGAAGGAGAAGAAGAAAGGTCGAAGTGAACATAGTTCCGATGGTGGACGTGCTCACGGTTCTGATTTTCTTCTTTCTGCTGACGATGCAATTCAAGGAAATCTATGCCGTCGACGTGACCCCTCCGGAAATGAAAACCGCAACCGAGCTGAAATCGGAGGATAGGCCGTCGAGGGTGCTCGTCGACAAGAACGGAGACTACTTTATCGACGGGAACAAGACGGATTTGGAATCCATAGAAAAAAGATTCTCCCAAATAGCGGAAAAAAGCGAGAATTCCGCCGTAATAATACTCGCCGACAAAGACGCCCCTCTGCATTTTGTGACGTCCGTCTTGGACTCGGCAAAGTCCGCAAAAATAAAAAAGGCAAGCCTGCAAACAAAGGGCAAATAGTTCGCTCCCTCGTGCAAGGAAAAGCCTGATCATTCCCTCCCGCCCTACATTCTCCCCCCGCTCTTTCCACTAATCTTGCGTTCGGCAGCAAACAGGGTTCTACCGCTCCGCAAAAGAAGGCGCATAAACCTGCAAAGGGCCGAATGTTCTTCTGCCACTCCCGAGACGAAAAAGAGTGCGGATAAACTAAGCCCAAAAAAAGCTTATCCGCGCTCGAAAAAACAAACATACAAAAGGGAAAGAAAAATCCAAGAAAGTCCTCCCCTACGCGAAGGAAAATCCGGTTCCAAGCTATTGTATTTTAAACGAAAATTCGTTCTTTTCGTTTTTAGGCCTGGACCTGGCTTTCGAATCCATCGACATAAACAAGTAGGGGGAGAACGTGCTCACCCTCACAGTTTCGCCGTCGGGATCAAATTCTAGAATCCTAACCCAGCCGTCCGCTCCGTGCCCGTCGTTCGGCCTTCCGTGCTGCGCAAACACCATCGAAAATACATCTTTGCCGGCGTCGTTCTTGTCCGAGCGGAAAT
>CASDUP010000046.1 GCA_949283955.1 uncultured Verrucomicrobiota bacterium
ATTTTTTGTTTAAAAATTTTTTTATTTTCGCGACGAACTGCGGTTTGGTAGGGGGAATTGGCGCATAGAGAATGGAAATAACTTATCTTTGAATTGCGAAGGCTTTTGTTTTGGTCCCCGCAAAGGAAGCGAAGTTATTATGCAACCCGATTCGTCCGCTTTTGCACGATACGGGTGGGAAGTATTCTCACGACTTATTGATTTACCACAAGCAGGTATTCCATTTGGCCGCTTCTCCATGAAAATAGAGTAAGCTGAGCGTTTAGAGGAATTGGTTTGTCGCTTCCGGAAGCGGGGCAGTAATTTTTCAAGAATTCGTTTATTTTCCACGGGGGAACCAAAACTTTGATTTTTCCCCCGAAATTGCCGCTGTCGGAGACTGTTTCGCATTCGAAGCAGATATATTGGTTTGCAAGCGAAGCTTCGCTTGTGGGGACGGCGCTTTTGAGGTTTACGGTGACCTCTTCGCCGACTTTATTTTGGGAATTTACGAACCAGTAATAGGCTGTGTTGGGTTCGGGAATTTTGCCGCTTTGGGAAAAAGCCGCAAGCGACGAGAAGGCGATAATGAATGACAGTATTCTTTTCATGCCATAACGACACCAGATTTTTAGAAAAGTTTCCCAAATTTTTTTCTAAAGGACAAATTCGACTCCCGTCTATTTTGGGCTATTTTTTATCATGCCGGAATAGCGGACAGCGAAGATAATTTAAATTTTCAAACAAATTCGACAAATAAAGGCGGCATTATTGCCCGATGAAGGCAAGTTTTTTATGGAAGCATAGCGTCTTTAGAGCGTCTTGCTTGGATTTTCCGGCGATTGGTCGTTTATTCCAGGAAGCGAAGTTTGCAAGACAAGCGGAATTTGATAGCTTGCTTAGAGAGTAAGCTGGGCGTAGGAGGTTGCCAAAGCGCAAAGATTTTCCTAACACCCCATTTTGTTTCCGAATTACCGGCGGAGGGCGAATTGGCAAAAAAAAGAGCCGAAAGTCGGACTTGAACCGACGACCCACGCTTTACGAAAGCGTTGCTCTACCAACTGAGCTATTTCGGCTTAAATACAAAGCACCGGAGCTTAGAAGCGGGCTTTATATTGTCAACAATATTTGCCCCGTTTTTCCGAACTTGCCGTTTTTTTCAGCTTTCCCGATTTTGGCTTGCAAGTGTTTTGTACCGACGTTTACTCGAACTTCATGACCGAATATTTGAATTTATTGAGGCTGGTTCTCGAAAAGGGTTCTCCGCGCTCCGACCGAACCGGAGTTGGAACCATAGGAGTTTTTGGAGCCCAAGCCCGTTTCGACATTTCCGAAAAATTTCCGCTGCTTACAACCAAAAAGCTCCACACCCGGTCTATAATATACGAACTTCTGTGGTTCTTGCGGGGCGACACCAACATAAAATATCTGAACGAAAACCGCGTGACGATTTGGGACGAGTGGGCCGATAAAAACGGAGATTTGGGGAGAATATACGGAGCCCAGTGGACCGACTGGAGAACTTCGGACGGAAGAAGCGTCAATCAAATAAAAAATCTAGTGGAGGGGCTGAAAAAAGATCCTTTTGGACGAAGGCACATAGTTTCGGCGTGGAATCCCGGGGAGCTCGACAAAATGGCTCTTCCTCCTTGCCACGCCCTTTTTCAGTTTTACGTCTCTTCGGATTTCGAACTCAGCTGCCAGTTGTATCAGCGCAGCGCCGATTTGTTTCTCGGAGTTCCGTTTAACATTGCTTCTTACGCTCTTCTTACGATGATGGTTGCCCAGGTTTGCGGGTACAAACCAAAGGAATTTGTCCATACATTTGGTGACCTCCACATCTACAAAAACCATCTGGACCAAGTTCGGGAGCAGTTGTCGAGAACTCCGAGGCAGCTTCCCACCATGCGCTTGAATCCAGACAAAAAGAATTTGGAGGATTTCGAGTATTCGGATTTCACCCTCGAAGGATACGATCCCCACCCGTCTATAAAAGCTCCCATAGCAGTGTAGCATTTTTAAAAATTCACAGGAGGTATGATATGAAAGTAAAACTCGCGACAATGTTTGTTTTAATTTTAGCGTCGATTTTCTCATTTGCGGCGGAGAAGCCGTCCGTTGTGAAAATATGGGAGGGGGTAAAGATGCCCGGAAGCGCCCCGAAGGATCCGGAGGGATTTATTGTAAGAAACGGAAAAACCACAAAGAATTTGTCAAACGTTTCGTCGCCGACTATGGAATTTTTCTTTGCGGAATCCGATAAGCCGACGTCGTTTGTAGTGGTGTGCCCAGGGGGGGGATATTCTGTCCTTGCGTACGAGAAAGAAGGGATAAACATAGCGAAGCTTTTGCAGAAGAACGGAATTAGCGCCGGAGTTTTGAAATATAGGGTTCCCTCGCAGTTTGAGAGCGCCTTGATGGACTCCCAGAGGGCTGTCAGGCTAGTCAGGGCGAACGCGAAAAATTGGAATGTGGATCCCGAAAAAATCGGAATAATGGGTTTTTCCGCCGGAGCCAATCTTAGCGCGAGGACTGCTACAAATAGCGATTTTAAGAGCTACAAACCTCTCGACAAAATCGACAGTGTTTCGCCGGAGGTGAATTTTGTGGCTCTGATATATCCGGCGTGGTTGGATTCCTACACTTTCAAAAGGTGGTTTTCCGGGAACAAGAAGAATTTTGACAAGGACATTCCCTCCGACTATTCCGCCCAGTACCGCTTGGCGGACATAGCGCCTGTTTCGAAGGACAGCCCCAAGGCGTTTATCGTACAGTCTCAGAACGACAGGCGTTATATAAACAGCGCCATAGCGTATTATCTGGCGTGCAAAAACGCGGGGGTTGAATCGGAAATACATCTATATCCGACAGGCGGCCATGGATACGGCGACGGAAGCTCTCTAAAGGAAGATAGCACAGCCAAAAATTGGTTTGGGGCGTATTTAGGCTGGTTGAAGCTCTACAACTACGCCGATTAATTCCGATACTTCCGAATATGGAGATGCGCGTGTTTGAACTTGGTCCGCTTGGAGTGGACTCGTATTTGATTTTGCCCGACGAAGGTGCAATTTTGGTCGATGCCCCGCACGAGTCGTCAGAGGTGATACCGTCTGTTTTGTCGAAACTCGGAAGGAAGCTCGATGCGATTTTAATAACGCATGGACATTTCGACCATGTTTGGGACGCGGGGATTTTGGCGAAGAAGACGGGGGCGAAGGTCTACGCGAGCCCCGTGAGGCGCGATTTGCTGGAGTCTCCCGATTCCCACTCAAAGTACGCTTTTTCCGGAAGTTTCAATCCTGCGAAGATAGACGTAGAAGTCGGAGACAGGGACGAGCTAAACATAGACGGGGTGGAGATAAAATGTTTCGATGTTCCCGGGCACTGCGACGGCAGCGTGGCGTATTGGCTGCCGAAAGAGAAGGTGGTGTTTGTCGGGGACTTGATATTCAGGGACAGTGTCGGGCGCACAGACCTCGAAGGAGGAGATTTCTCCGTTTTGGAGAGGAGCATTAAGGAAAAAATTTACACCTTGCCCGGCGACACTTCGATAATGCCCGGGCACGGAGAGAGGACTTCCGTCGAATACGAAAAGAAATTCAACGAATACGTTAGGGGGTAGAGATTTTTCCGAATTATGTCCGGTCGAGAAAAATATATGGAGAGGGCTTTGTCTCTGGCTTTGTCTGGCTGGGGAGGGGCGCTTCCCAATCCCATGGTGGGGGCGGTTCTCGTAAAGGGCGGAAAGGTGATAGGAGAGGGAGCCCATCTGAAAGACGGAGGCGAGCATGCGGAGATAAGGTGCCTGCGTTCGGTGGGGAGTTTTTTGAAGTGTTCGGAGTCTGAGGCAAGGGAGGCGGCGAGGGGCTCCACTTTGTATGTCACTCTCGAGCCGTGCTCTACAAAGGGCAGAACTGGGGCTTGCACGGAAGCCATCATATCGTCCGGGATAAAGGAGGTGGTCGTGGCTGCCCCCGACCCGAATCCGAAGCACTCCGGGAGGGGCGTAGAAATTTTGAGGGAAGCCGGAATCGTATGCGAATGCGGAGTCTTGAGGGAGAAATCGGAGAAGATGAACTTTGTGTTCAACTACTCGATAACGCACAGGAAGGCTCTTGTGGCGTTGAAGTGCGCGATGTCTTCGGACGGAAAAATAGCTGAGAGGAGGGGTGTGAGGACCCGGATAACGGGCGATGAGGCCCGGGAGAATTTGATGAAATGGAGGGAGCATTTTCCGTCGATAGGAGTAGGGGCTGCCACGGTGGTGGCGGACAATCCGTCGCTGTCGGCAAGATTTTCTGACGGGCGTGAGATATTTAGAACCAGGCTTGTTCTCGATTCCCACTTGACTCTTGCGGATTTTCACAAGGCAAAAAACATAAGGTCCTTTAATCTGTTCTCCGATTCCCGCGAGACGGTGGTGGTGTGCGCTTCGGACGCGGAGGAAAGGAGGGAGGAGGCGCTGTCGAACATGGGGGTAAAGGTGATGAGGCTTTCGGCGGACAGGAGAAGCGAGGCGGATTTTTGGGAAGAGTTGAAGTCGAGGCTATATTGCGAGATGGGAATAGCCGGTCTCATGGTGGAGGGCGGAGCGGGTGTGTATAAATCTCTGATGGAAGCCGGAGCTGCGGATTACGCTTTCATTTACAAATCACGAATCCGCCTTGGGAAAGGAGCGTTGCCCGCTTTTGAGCGAAGGCTGGAGATTCCGAATCCGGACGAATTTTTGACGTTTGCCAACGGCGATACCTTGTCGAGGGGAAAAATCGTATGAGGCCGGAGGACGTCAGAAAGTATTTCGAACTTCCGAAGGTTGTCGAGGAGTACATGTTGGCGGCGGTGCGCGTGGGGCTTTGGGAGTCGGAAAAGATTGTGGTAAAAAAGTTCGTCCCGAATCTCGGCTCGAAAATATTGGAGCTTGGCTGCGGGGCTGGAAGGATAGCCCACGGGCTTTCGAAACTAGGGTATTCGGACGTTTTGGCTACGGATTTTTCTCCGGAGATGGTGAGGGCTTCGAAATTGGTCGGGGAGCAGTTGGGAAGTTCGGCGGAGAGCGAATGTCTCGACGCCTTGAAAGCGGACGAGAGATTCTGCGAGAATTCCTTCGATGCGGTAATATTCGGATTTAATGGTTTGATGCAAATTCCGAAGAGGGAAAACAGGCGGAAGGTTCTTTCGGGAATTTTTAAGATTTTAAAGGCGGGCGGAGTTTTCATATTCACCACCCACGACAGGGCAGTCAAGAGAAACGCCCCGTATTGGGAGAGGGAGAGGAAGCTTTGGAGCAGGAACGAGCAGGCTTCCGAACTGGACGAATTCGGGGATATATGCTACGAGGCTTCGGGAGGGAAGCTGTTTATACATTCTCCGCTTTCGGAGGAGGTAGAGGAGGATTTGAACAAGGCGGGCTTTAAGCTTGTCTTTTCTTCGAGGAGGAGCGACATGGCCATCGAGCCTCCCAGAGTCTTGGATTTTTCGGACGATTGCGTGTTTAGGGTGGTTTCAAAGTGAATTTCAACATAGAAAGTATATGAGAAAGGTTCTTATTATGGCATTTTTCGCCGCTTCCGCGCTGGCTCGGGGGGAGGGGCTGGCGGTAGATCCCAATTTGCATTCCAAGACGCTTCCCAACGGGGTTGAGATAGTGGCGTACAAGAATTCCGAACCTCCGAACCGAGTGTCGATGAGGCTGGTAGTCAAGCGCGGTTCGGCGTGCGAATCGGAATCCGAACGCGGCCTGGCGCATTTCGTGGAGCACATGGCTTTCAAGGGAACCAAAAATTTTCCTTCGGGGGACATGGTGGAGTATTTTCAGAGGTTGGGAATGGCTTTCGGTGCAGACACGAACGCCTACACTTCTTTTGAGGAGACTGTTTACAAGCTCGACATGCCCGACACTTCGAAAAAACTTCTTGAAGACGGAATTACTTTGTTGAGGGACTATGCGGGAGAAATAAATTTCGACGCGGAGGACATAGAGTCCGAGAGGGGGGTCATAATAGCCGAAAAGAAAGCCAGGGAATCCCAGGAATACAGGAGGGCCGTAGCCGAGATAAAGGAGGTATTCGGAGGGGTTTCCCACGCCGACAGGCTTCCCATAGGCGAGGAGAAAGTAATACTTTCCTCCGGCAGGGACGCTTTTCTGAAATTTTACAGGGAGACGTATCGGCCCGAGAATATGGTGGTGGTGATTGTCGGGGACGTAGATCCGGAGGAAATGATAGCCCTTGCGGAGAAAAAATTTTCCGATCTTAAACCTTTTGAGGGCTCTTCTGTCCGCCCGAGGTACTTTGGAAATGTTCCCGAAAAAAAATCCAGCTTTGATTTTACTCCCGGGAATTTTTCGGAGGGGGCGGTTTATTTCGGCCTTGCGAACGCGTCGTCGGCGTACGCTGGAATCAGCGTTGCGAGGGAGTTGAACTTGGGGGATTCTCCCGCAAGAAGGGAATTTTACTACAAGATGAGGGTCGTCTCGAACATTATAGGAGCGCGCATGTTGAGGGTTTCCTCGCGCCCCGATTCGAAAATCACCTCGGGTTATTCGACTTTTTATTTTTTGGCCCCCAAAATTGCATGCTTCATTGTGGGCGCGGAGTCTCCGGTGGGCAAGGTTGGAGATGCGTTGGCGGAGGTTTATAGAAGAATGCTTGAGTATCCTTCGGTATCGGCCGCGGAGGTGGAGGAGGCGAAGAAGAAACTCTTTTCCGAAATAGAGGATGCGGCCAAGGCGAGGGAAACCATGCGGAGCCCGTCGGTGGCGGACGAGCTGGCGTCGGCGTACGCGGACGAGGAGGTTTACACAACTCCAGAGTTCGACTTGAAATTGGCGAAAAAATCACTCGAAAATTTTGGTTTGGGCGATGCGGTCGAGATTTTGAGGGAGTGGTTCGGATCGGGTAAAATAAAAACCTTCATATCTGACGCGGCGGAGTCGGCGGACGGGAACGCTTTGGCTGAGGCGGCCCTTTCGGAGGCGAAATCTTCGACTCTTCCTTCTTCGGAATTTTCGCCTCAAAGCCTCAAATTTTCCGACTTCGGGAAGCCGGGAAAAATCGCTTCGAGGGAGGAGCTTGCCGACCTTGGAATAGTGAGGATTAGATTCGAAAACGGAGTTCGGCTGAACATAAAGAAGACCGACTTCGCAAAGGACGAAATTATAACGAGAATATCGTTCGGGAACGGCTTGATGGACTTGCCCTCTCCGGAATACTATTTTGCCGTTTCCGCGATAGAGTTGGGCGGAACAAAAATGCAGACGGCTTCGGAGTTGCAGTCGGCGAAGTTCGGCAGAAAGCTGTCGATAATGTCGGGGATTCGGGGAAATTCGTTTTTCCTAGCCAACAGCACTACGGTGAGGGACTTCCCCGACATGGTTAGATTGGCGGCAACTTTTATCCGCGATGCAGCATTCAGGGAGGATTCGCTCCCCGTGCTGCAAAAACGCGCGGAGAGGGCATATCTCGAGCTTTCCACAAATCCAGCGGCGAGCCTGTCGTTTGTCCCGTTGAAGCTGTTGAATTTGCCGTCGCTTTCGAAGGTTCCGGGAAACTTCGAGAATTTTAAGAAAATTTCTATGGGCGACATTTCCAAGTGGATGGATCCGATATTGAAAAAATCCTACATGGAAATTTCCGTGGCTGGTGCGGTCGATCCGGAAAGCGCAATAAAGCTCTTTTCCGAGACGTTCGGAAGCGGTGGGCGGAGAGAGGAATCGAAAAAGAACGCCGTGTGCGAGATAGCTCCTGTGGGGGAGGGCTCGAGGGTCGACATTGCCTACGATTCCAACGGGGAGCCGAGATCTGTGGCTGCCAAAATTTGGAAGAGCTGCGGCAAGTCGGAGATGGAGGAGTTGCGGAGGGCGTGCCTGCTTGGGGAAATTCTCGACGACGTTCTTCGAAAGGAGATACGCGAGTCGGAGGGAAAAGTTTACAGTCCGTTTGCGTACAATTCGTCGAGCGACTGGGTCAAGGATTGGGGCATTCTCGTGGCTATGACCATGGTCGCTCCGGAGTTTAACTCGGAGGTTTCTGGGCAGCTCGAAAAGTGCGCCGAAAAAATACGCGGAAAAATAGACGAAGACTCCTTCGAAAGGGCCAAACTTCCCCTCTTGAAACAGGTCGAGGCTGGGCTCAGAAAAAATTCCTACTGGTGCGAAAATGTCTTGGATTTGTCTCAGGCAAGGCCCTTCCAGATTGAACTGGCCAGAACCATAGTGTCGGGATACCAAAATCTGACTCTCGCAGAATTGGAGGAATGTTCGAAGAGGATTTTCGGCAAAAAACCGTTTTCGGTTTCAGTCATGCCCTCAGAAAAATAGTCCGAATTTTCGAACGAATACAGAAAAGTGTTGAAAAAAACAGCGCCTTTTGAGATGTTTTTGGGAAAATCAGATGAATCCCAAATACAAACGAATAGTTTTAAAGCTGAGCGGAGAGGCGCTCAAAAATTCGGCGTCGGGGGAGGCGTTGGATTCGAGGATACTCGGCAGTTTGGCCCTTGAATTGAAGGAGGTTCACGCTCTCGGAGTCCAGATATGCCTGGTGGTGGGGGGCGGCAACATATTTCGCGGCTTGAGCGGAGCCAAGAGCGGAGTCGACAGAACTACCGGCGACTACATGGGAATGCTTGCCACGGTCATAAACAGCCTGGCCATTATGAACGCCCTTGAAAAGGAGGGTGTTCCCGTCAGGGTTCAGACGGCAATACCTATGGAGAGAGTGGCGGAACCCTTCATTTTGAGAAGGGCGGTGAGGCATCTCGAGAAGGGAAGGATAGTGATTTTTGCCGCGGGGACCGGCAATCCGTATTTTTCTACCGACACAACCGCGGCTCTCAGGGCGAGCGAAGTCGGGGCAGATTGCATTCTGAAGGCTACGAAAGTCGACGGAATTTACGACAGGGATCCCAACAAGTTCCCCGACGCCGTAAAGTACGGCACAATCCCATACTTGGAAGCGATTGAAAAGCGCCTTGCGGTCATGGATTCGACGGCGTTTTCGATGTGCATGGACAACAAGATTCCGATAATAGTATTCAATATGAACGATGTCGGGAACATACTGAGGGCGGTTTCGGGGGAGAGCATAGGGACTCTGGTGAGCTAATTTTAGTCTAAGGGAAACAACAAAAGGAAATAAATGGACATACAGGCAGAAATCAAAAAGACCGATGCTCAGATGGCCAAGGCCGTCGAATTTGTCTATCATGAATTCGATACCGTGCACACCGGCAAGGCGTCTCCGTCCATGGTCGAGAACGTGATGGTGGAAGCCTACGGAACGAGTTCGAGGCTGCGCGACATTGCGGCGATAACCACTCCCGACAGTTCCACGATACGCGTTCAGCCCTGGGACAAGGGAATATTGAAGGACGTCGAGAAGGCGATTCTTGCCGCCAACATAGGATTTACTCCTGCTGTCATGGGGGATTCGGTTCGCTGTCCCGTGCCGCCGCTTTCCGGAGAGAGGAGGGTGGAATTGGCCAAGGTCTGCAAAGAGATGGCAGAGCAGGGAAGGGTGAGAGTCAGAAACATAAGGAGGGACGTTCTAGATGCCGCCAAAAAGATGAAATCTTCGGGCGCTGTCACGGAGGACGAACTCAAGCGTTTTGAGAAAGAGGTACAGAATCTCACCGACAAGAGAATCGACGAAATAAACAAGGCTTTCGAAAACAAAGAGAGCGAACTCAAAAAAGTTTGAGTTTTGCAATTTGGAGGCTGTTTTCGCAAAACCGCGCTTTGGAGCGGGTTTCGGTGTCGAGATGGCTGCGTACAAAAGAATGGTTGTTAAGCTGGGGACGGGTGTCCTCACGAGCGGAATAGGCGAGCTCGACTTGTCTGCCATGGGCGGTATTTGCTCTGAGATAGCGGCCGCGCAGAGGTCCGGAACCGAGTTGATACTGGTTAGTTCCGGTGCGGTGGGGCTCGGAATGGGGAAGCTTGGCTTGCGAAAGAGGCCAAAGGACATTTGCACTCTTAGGACTTGCGCTGCTGTCGGCCAAGGTGTCCTCATACAGACATGGGGCGAGCTTTTCACTCCGTTCGGGCTGAGCGTGGCTCAGATACTTTTGACTCGCAACGACGTCGACTCCAGATCCAGAAATGCGGCGACTCGCGAGCTTTTGGACGATTTGCTCAGAAGAAAAATAGTTCCCGTAATAAATGAAAACGACTGTGTGAGCGCGGCGGAGTTGAATATAAAGTTCGGAGACAACGACGTATTAAGCGCTCTTGTTGCGGCACTGTCGAAGTCGGACGCGCTCGCGATTTTATCGACTGCGGAGGGTTTGGCAAATTTCGACGACGGGGGAAAAATCGTTCGCGAAGTCAGGAAGATAGACGATTCGGTCAGGTCGCTTGCCCGCGGAACAAAAAGCGCTACGGCAGTCGGAGGAATGATAACGAAGATAAAGGCCGCCGAGATTGCCACGGGAAGCGGTTGCGACGTTTTCATAGCTTCTGGCGCGCTTGCCGATCCCATATCTAAAATATTGAGGGGGGAAAATCCGGGAACAAAATTTTTCGCCAAGAGCGGATCTTCGTCCATGAATTCGAAAAAGAGATGGCTGGCGTATTTTGGAAGGATAACGGGAAGGCTGTTCGTGGACAAAGGCGCGGCGAAGGCCCTCAAAGAGGGAGGTTCGCTGCTTCCGGCGGGAATTTCCGAAATTTCCGGAACTTTTAAGTCTGGCGATATGCTGGAGATAGTCGACGCGGATTCGAAGGAGGTCGTGGCAAGGGGTCTGGCCCAGATGGATTCGGAGGAAATTTCGAAGAAAATGAAGGTCCATCCTTCACGGGCGGGCCACAAAGATGTGGCGGTTCATAGGGACAATCTGGCCCTAGTGTAGATTATGGAAGCGGAACTTTTGAGAGATTGCAGGGCGGTGTTGTGCCCGTCGGGAGAGTCGGTTATTCTGTTGAAGGGCTCTAAAATTTTTTCGGCAAAAATAGCCTCAGGGGGGTGCGAAGTTCTCGGTTTGTTTGGGGCGGCTCTGATAGCCAAGGGAGACATGGGAGCGCTGTCGTCTTTTTCTACTCATTCTGAGGACGGGTTGTGCGGAAAAGTCTCCCAGAATGCCCCAAAAGCCTTTGATGCTCCAACCGAAGACGACTTGAGGGAGGCTGCGAAACTTGTTTTCGATCCCGAGATTCCCGTGAATGTGGTAGATTTAGGTCTAGTGTACAGGCTCGAGGTGCTAAAGCGCGACGACGGAAAGTATTGCGCGGAGGCCGATATGACTCTTACTGCTCCGGGCTGCGTTCTCGGGCCTATGATAGCCGAAGATTTGCGAATGAGGCTGGAGTCTCTTCCGAACATAGAGGAGGCGAAAGTAAACGTGGTGTGGGATCCTCCGTGGAATAGCGACATGATTTCGGAGGAGGGGAAGATGGCTCTCGGTTTGATTTAAAAGTTTTGCCGTCTTTCGGGGGGATTTGGAAATGTTAGGATTTCCGTTTTTGGGAGAAAAATCCGTTCGAGTTTGCTTCAGAAAAAACTTGAAAGAGGGAAGGCAATTTAGATAATCGCAAGTTTTGAGGCTTTTAGAAACCTAAAAAATCCCGAACAATGAAAGAAGAAAACCAAAAACTGTTTTCGGAATTTCCCGTTCCCACTTATGAACAGTGGAACGAGGAGGCCGTAAAACTCCTCAAGGGTGCGCCTTTTGAGAAAAAGATGCTCACCAAAACGCCCGAGGGTATAACTCTCAAGCCGATATACTGCAAGGAAGACGTGGATTTCGACGTGGGTCTTCCCGGCTTTGACGGCTACATTCGCGGAACCAACGCCGAAGGGTACAGGAAAACTCCGTGGAAAATTTCCCAGGAGATTTTCGAGGAAGTGCCTTCGGAATTTAACAAAATACTTCTCGACGCTCTCAACAAGGGTCAGAATTCGGTCGAGATAGTGCTCTGCGAGGCCTCCGCCAATTCTAAGGACGCCGACAAGGCCGACGAAAAATCCCTCTGCACGGGAGGTCTTGCCGTTTCCACGGCTAAGGATTTTGCCGACGCCCTCAACGGGGTCGAGGTGGAGTGCGTGGAAGTTAATATCCACACTTCGCAGGCGGGAGCCGACGCGGCGGCTTTGCTCTACGCGTCCAAGCCCGGCAAAAAATTCTCGGGGGGAATATATTTCGATCCTATTTCGGACCTGGCAAAGTCGGGTAAAATTTCCCGCTCTCTCAAGTGCGCTTTCGACGAAATGTTCGCCCTTGCCTCATACAATTCCAAGAACATGCCCTCTTTCGGGGCAATAGGCGTGGATATGATGCCCTATTCCTCCGCCGGCGCGAGCGCCGTCCAGGAGCTTGGAATAGCGATGGCAACCGGAGTCAAGTATCTCCGCGAGATGCTCTCCCGCGGCATGGATATAGACGAGGTCGCTCCTCTTGTCCGCTTCCGCTTTTCGCTCGGATCGAACTTCTTCATGGAGATAGCAAAGCTCCGCGCCGCGCGGGCTCTCTGGTCCAAGGTGGTTTCAGAATTCGGAGGAAATGCCGAGTCCCAAAAGCTTCGCGCAAACGTCCGCACTTCCATTTACAACAAGACGGTTTTCGACCCGTACGTGAATATGCTTCGCACCACAACGGAGGCCTTCTCCGGAGTGATAGGGGGCTGCGACGGAATGACGGTGGGGGCTTTCGACGAGATTGTTCGCAGGCCCGACGACTTCTCGCGCAGGATAGCGCGCAACCAGCAGATAATTCTCCAGGAGGAGTGCAATCTTACGGACGTGATAGATCCGGCGGGAGGCTCCTACTACGTGGAGATACTCACCCGCGAAGTCGCGGAGGCTTCGTGGAAGTTCTTCTCGAAAATCGAGGAGCTCGGCGGAATCGAGAAGGCTCTCGAGGCGGGATTTGTCCAGGACGAGATAGCTTCCGTGTGCTCCGGAAGGAAGAAATTGATAGACGGAAGGCGCAGTTCGATAGTTGGAACCAACAACTACGCCAACATGACGGAAAAGCCGCTAGAAGTTCCTTCGAGGGATTGCGGGGCGCTTGCCAAGAAGCTGGCGGGTTTGGCAGAGTCTTCGAGGAAAGACGTCGAGATATGCTCCGAGGGAAAGAGCGGGGCGGAACTGATGGAAGTTCTGGTAAAGGCCGCTTCCTGCGGGGCGTCCATAGAGGCTCTCGGGAATGCCGTCTGCTCCTGCAAAGGTGAAACTTCGGTAAAGCCCCTAAATATACACAGGGCCGTTGAGCACTTTGAGGCTCTCCGCAAGGCGAGCATGGATTTCAAAGCGAAAACCGGTTCGGGCCCGAAAGTATTCCTCGCGACGATGGGTCCCCTTGTTCAGTTCAAGGTAAGGGCGGATTTCATACGCGGATTCTTCGAGGTGGGAGCGTTCGACGTAATTTATCCCAACGGCTTCGAGACGGCCGAGGATGCCGCAAAGGCGTTCAAGGAAAGCGGAGCTAAGTACGCAGTTATATGCTCCACCGACGCCACCTATCCGGAGCTCGTTCCGGCTGTGACGAAGGCAATAAAGGCGGTTTCTCCGGAAGCCACGGTTTTGCTGGCGGGAATTCCCGCTCCGGAGTGCGAAGCCTCGTACAAGGAGGCGGGGCTTGACGGCAGCATAAGCATAAAGAGCAACAATTACGAGACGCTAAAGTCCATGATGGCGGCGCTCGGAGTTCTCAAATAAGGAGGAGGCCGAAAATGAAAAATCCCGATTTTACAAAAATAGCGTTTGAAGCGCCCAAGGCTTCGGAGTCGCTGGGCGATTGGCAGAAAAATCTCGAGCAAAAGACGGGCAAAAACATAGACGATCTGCTCATAGACACCATGGAGCAGATACAGCTCAAGCCCCTCTATACCGCGAAGGATTACGAAGGCATGGAGCATCTCGGCTTTACCGCCGGCATAGCCCCGAATCTCCGCGGTCCCTACGCCACTATGTACGTGGTTCGCCCGTGGACTGTCCGCCAGTACGCCGGATTCTCGACGGCTGAAGAGTCCAATGCATTCTATCGACGCAATCTCGCGGCCGGCCAGAAGGGGCTGTCGATAGCGTTCGACTTGGCAACTCACAGGGGATACGATTCGGACCATCCCCGCGTTATAGGCGACGTGGGCAAGGCGGGAGTTGCGGTTGACTCCATAATGGACATGGAGGTTCTCTTCGACAAGATACCTCTCGGTCAGGTTTCCGTTTCCATGACTATGAACGGGGCGGTTCTTCCAGTTCTTGCCTTCTATATAGTTGCGGGATTGGAGCAAGGTGTTCCCCTCGAGAAGCTCACCGGAACCATTCAGAACGACATATTGAAGGAGTTCATGGTTAGAAATACCTACATCTATCCTCCGACTCCCTCCATGAAGATTATCGGCGACATCTTCGCATACACCTCGAAGAACATGCCGAAGTTCAACAGCATATCCATATCCGGCTACCACATGCAGGAGGCTGGTGCCACGGCCGATCTCGAAATGGCCTACACTCTCGCCGACGGCTTCGACTATCTCCGCACTGGAATAAACGCCGGGCTCAACATAGACGATTTTGCTCCGCGTTTGAGTTTCTTCTGGGCGATAGGTAAGAACTATTTCATGGAAATAGCCAAGATGCGTGCTGCCAGAATGCTCTGGGCTAAGATAGTCAAGACCTTCGATCCGAAGAATCCGAAGAGTTTGGCTCTTCGCACCCACAGCCAGACGAGCGGTTGGTCGCTGACGGAGCAGGATCCCTTCAACAATGTGGCGCGCACCTGCATAGAGGCTATGGGGGCTGCTCTCGGGCATACCCAGAGCCTCCACACGAACGCCCTCGACGAGGCGATAGCGCTCCCGACCGACTTCTCCGCCAGAATAGCGCGCAACACCCAGCTTTATCTTCAGGACGAGACTGGAATATGCCGCGTGATAGATCCCTGGGCTGGTTCCTACTACGTGGAGAGTTTGACGCAGGCTCTTGCCAGACGCGCTTGGTCGCACATAGAGGAGGTTCAGAAATACGGCGGAATGGCGAAAGCCATAGAGGCTGGAATTCCGAAGTCCAGAATCGAGGAAGCTTCCGCAAGGAGGCAGGCGAGAATAGATTCCGGCTCCGAAACCATAGTCGGCTTGAACAAGTACAGGCTCGAAAAGGAGCAGGCGCTCGACATTCTCGACATAGACAATTCCGCCGTTCGCGAAGCCCAAATCAAGAAGCTCGAAATTCTCCGCAAGAACCGCGACAACGCCAAGGTTCGCCAGATATTGGAGGAGATTACGAACTGCGCTGCCAGCGGAAAAGGGAATCTTCTTGCTCTCTCGGTGGAGGCTGCTAAGGCCCGCGCGAGTCTCGGAGAGATTTCGCTTGCATGCGAAAAGGTGTTCGGCAGGTACAAGGCCCAGATACGCTCCATAAGCGGAGTTTACGAAAAGGAATTCTCCAAGGACGGAGGCAATATGAAAGTTGTGGAAGAAATTTCCGAGATGGTGAAGGAGTTCGAGAGCAGGGAAGGAAGGAAGCCCAGAATTCTTATAGCCAAAATGGGACAGGACGGGCACGACAGAGGTGCGAAGGTGGTTTCGACAGCGTATGCCGACCTCGGATTCGACGTCGATATCGGGCCGCTCTTCCAAACTCCGGAGGAGACGGCGAAAATGGCGGTGGAAAACGACGTCCACATAATAGGAATGAGTTCTCTAGCTGCTGGGCATAAGACTTTGCTGCCGGCTCTCGTCGAGGAGCTCAAAAAGCTCGGCAGAGAGGACATCATGATAATTGTGGGAGGAGTCATTCCCGCCCAGGATTACCAGTTCCTATTCGACCACGGGGCAAGCGCTGTTTTCGGGCCGGGAACCGTTATTCCGGAATCGGCGAAGAAAATGCTGAAAATTCTTCTCGACAGGAAATAAAACGAAAAGCCCGCGGCTTTTGTCGCGGGCTTTTTTTATGCAAAAAGCTCCTTGTTTTTTTGAGGTAGGGAGGAATAGTCGGTTTTGCGGGCTCTAAAAAGAGATATTTGAGAATATCTTTTGCATTCTGTTTTTTCGCTTTCCGGAGAAAATTCTTGGAAACTTGGATTTTTTTAGGAGGGGAGAAGGATTTGAATTTTTGCGGAAAATAAAAAATTTCTTCAAAAAAATAGCATAATGCAAGAAACTTTCCTCTATTTGTTGTCTCAATCCAGATAGTAATATGTATTGACCACAAGAAAATAAGTATGAATCATGCCTTCTAAAAAACTTTGATCGACATTAGATTCGGAGAAAAAGTTATGAACGATGTTTGTAAAATCGCTACAATTTCGGCGGCGGCCGTTTGTTTTATGATTTGCGGTTGCGAAAAAAAGCAGGAGGCCATTTTGAGGCCCCCGACTCCAGCAGTCTTAACGGAGGCGGTAAGCAAAACTCTTCCGAAGTACGTGTCGTCCCTTGGAACAATAGCGGCAAGCGAGAGCGTAAATGTAGTACCCCAGGTTTCTGGCCAGATAGTAAAAATCAACTTTAACCAGGGCGATTTCGTAAAGAAGGGCCAGGTATTGGCTAAGATTGATTCCAGACCCTACGAGGCGGCGGTCAGGCAGGCGGAGGGAAATCTTAGGCAGGCCAAGGCGCAGTTGAAGATAGACGAGCTCGAGGTAGAGAGAAATAGAAATTTGGCGAAGAATAACTATGTCGATAAACAAACCTTCGACTCCTATTTGGCAAAAGTGGAAATGGACAAGGGAAATGTCGAGTCGCTTCAGGCCGTTCTCGACGACGCCAAGATAAAGCTCGACTGGTGCGACGTCAAAGCTCCGGTCGACGGAAAAGTTGGATTTTACAACATAACGGTTGGAAATGTGGTTCAGGCGGGGGCGGGCACTCCCATCACTACCATAGAGGACGTCGACAACCTCTACGTTGATTTTGTCATAGCAAGCCAGGATTTGAACGACGTGATGAATTTCATGAAGTCCAGCGGCGGAAAATTAAAAATTTTGGTAAGCTACATCGAGGACGACATGTCCGACAAAAAATCCCGCCTTGCCACTGCCGACATAGTTCTCAACAAGATTCGCTACGCCACAGGAACCGCTATCCTGCGCGGTTCGCTTGAAAATAAAGACCATCTCTTTTGGCCGAACCAGCCGGTGAAGGTCGTGCTTTATCTCGAGACGGTAAAAGACGCAGTTCTAGTTCCCGACGTGTGCGTTCAGACGGGCACTCTTGGGCAGTACGTGTACGTGGCGCGCCCCGTGGAGGGCGGTGTGTACAGAATGGAGCAGGTATGGGTGGAATCCGGACAGTTGTACGAGGGCGGGCTTCGAATGATAAGCGGAGACGTCAAGGGAGGGGATTTGATTGCCCAGAGGGTTCTTCACCTGATGTTGCAGGCGGGGCCCTTCGTGTACAGGGCCACCGATAACGGGGCGATATACGGTCCTGACGGGAAAGTCATAAGCACTCCGGAGGGCGCGAGCGATTTTATCAAGAAATCGTCCGTTTTAACTGAAAAGCTGAGAGCCGAATATTTCGCAAAACAAGCTTCCGCTTCGTCCGGGGCCTCCAAGGACGGCTCCAATAACATGTAGTTTTAACGGAGATTGCCATGTCTGACGAAAACGGAGAAAATAGAAAACTAACCCCGCAGGAGGAGGCGGAGAGAATCACGGGAGTTTCGCGCGAAGTGCGGCTTGCGGGGGAGAAGTCGGCGGTGGAGGCGTCCTATGAAGCCGCTCAAATAGGACTTAAAAAAAGCTCCATTTCGGACGTTTTCATAAACAGGCCCGTCATGACGGTTTTGCTTGCCCTTGCGGCGGCCTTTTTCGGAATCTTTGCCTACAAGTCCATGCCAGTCAACGACCTTCCGGGCGTCGACTATCCGGTGATTCAAGTAAACGTGAGCTATCCGGGAGCCAATCCCATAGTGATGGGCTCAAATGTTGCCAGCCCTCTTGAGCAGCAATTCATGCAGATTCCCGGAATCGAGATGATAACCTCTCGAAACACATTCGGGGCCACTCAGCTCGTGCTCCAGTTTTCGCTTTCCAAGACTCTGGACAGCGCCGCAACCGACGTCCAGAGCGCCATTCAAAGAGCGATGGGAAATCTTCCCTCAGACTTGCCCTCTCCACCCTCTTTCACGAAGGACAATCCCAACGACATGCCGATATTTATTCTCACGGTAAGGAGTCGGGATATGACTGCCGGTTCTCTGTACGATTACGCCTTCACCCAAATTGCCCAGCAGTTAAACATGGTTCCGGGCGTGTCAAAAGTAGATATATTTAGCGCGCCTAATTCCGTCAGGCTTGAAGTCGACCTTCAAAAGTTGTACAATTTGGGTTTCACTACTACCGATTTAAAAAATGCTCTAGCTCAATCGACCAATCTTTATGGGACGGGAAATCTTCAAGGTCCCGGAAAACAGTTTGTGTTGCTTCCGGACACCCAGCTTGATAAGGCGGAGGACTACGAGAAGCTGGTAGTGGGATACAAAGACGGCTCGCCTATATTTCTCAGAGACATAGCAAAGGCCATAAACAAGATACAATATGATACCTTAAATCTCAACGTGTGGAGCAGAAACCTTCCAGATAGCCCCGCCTACGCGACTGTGGGAATGGGTGTCAGAAAGCGTCCGGACGGAAATGCGGTGACGACAGTCGCGGGATTGAGAAAACTTCTCGAGAGGCTTCGCACAGAGCTTCCTTCGTCGGTGGAAATAAACGAGTATTACGACCGCTCGCAGTTGATTATAGCCAACATTGACGACGTAAGGGAAACTCTTATTATAGCGTTTGTGCTGGTGGTGCTGGTGATATTCGGATTTCTCGGCAGGATAAGAGATACCACGATACCGTCGGTGGCGTTGCCGTTTTCGATTTTGCTTACTTTCATATTCATGTATTTCTTCGATTTTTCCATCAACAATCTGTCTTTGATGGGTTTGACGATGGCGATCGGATTTTTGGTCGACGACGCGATCGTGTTTTTGGAAAACACGGTAAGGCGAATGGAAGATTATTCGGAGACTCCGCATATTGCGGCGGTCAATTCGGCAAGGGAGATTTCGTTTACAATTTTAAGCATGACATTGTCCCTTGCTGCGGTGTTCATTCCGCTCGTGTTCATGAGCGGAATCATGGGAAGGGTGTTCAAGGAGTTTTCCGTCACCATAGTTATAGCCACCTTGATGTCGGGTTTGATAAGCCTGACTATGACTCCGATGATGTGCGCGAGAATGCTCCAGCCCAGAACCAAAAACTTCTCCGACAAAACCGCGGTCGAAAAATTCTCCCACAAGTTGGAGGCTGCGTTTCTAAAAATATACGATCCCACTTTGAGATGGATGTTGCGCCAAAACTTGTTGGCGTTTTTGGTGATTGCGGGTTCTCTTGCGGGAACGGTTTATCTGTTCATGAAGCTTCCCCAGATATTTTTCCCCATAGGAGATAGCGGATTTATGCAGGGGGCGTTCATATCCAACACGAGCTCTTCTCCGGAGGAATTGGGGAAACTTCAAGACAAGGTTTCCGAGGTGTTCAAGAAGAATCCGGCAATCAAGAACTACATTTTGGTTTCGGGGGTTACGGGGTTTGTAAACCAGAACATGGGGTTTGGTTTTGTGATATTGGAGGACAAGGACAAGAGGCCTCCCATTCAGGAGGTTTCGAACCAGGTGAATTCGAGGTTAAATGCAATTCCTGGAATAGTGGCGTCGTTCCAGCCGCAGCCGACCCTGAAAATTTCGACTGGAGCAACCAGCACAACCCAGGGGAAATACGCCTACGCCCTGACTTCCATGAACCAGGACAGCCTGTATTCTTCTGCCCAAAAGCTCTACCAAAAGCTTGCGGCCAACAAGAATCTCTTCTCGAGCGTGCAGACCGATTTGTATCTGGACAATCCCCAGATTACTCTGAAGCCTTATAGGGACAAGGCCGCCATGATAGGGCTTTCTGCCAACAACTATTCCAACGCCTTCAAGGACGCCTACGCGAAGCTCTTCTTCTATCTCATAAAGAGTCCGTTCCAACAATATTGGAGCGTGATGGAGGCGAACAAAGATGACAGGGCCTACGCGGGCAATCTCGGCTCCATAATGTTCCAGCCGGATTCGGTTCTTACGGGAGGATCGCCGGTTTACCCGTTGTCGGGAACGGACGGCGACGATACAGCCTACACACTCTCGTCGCTGATTCCCTTCGACGCGGTTTCTACTACGGAGACGGCCCTTGCCCCGGTGACGATAAACCACTTGAACAACTTTCCGTCGGTGACCATCTACTTCGACTTGCGCGACGGAGTTGCGATAAGCGAGGCGATGAAGTGGATAGAGGAAGTATCAAAAGAGACTTTGTCGCAGGACATACAGGGCATGTTCGTGGGAGAGGCGGTGACGTTTGCGGACACGATGAACAGCCTGCTTTATTTGCTCTTTGTTGCGGTGTTCGTGATGTACGTCATTCTCGGAATACTCTACGAGAGCTATCTGCATCCGATAACGGTTTTGATAGCCATGCCCATAGCCGTGTTCGGGGGGCTTGTATGCCTCTGGGTTGGCGACATGGAAATTTCGATATACTCGGCGATAGGAATTTTCATGCTGATGGGAATAGTGAAGAAGAACGGAATCATGATGGTTGACTTTGCCATAATGAGGGAAGCTGCCGGAATGAGTTCGAGGGACGCGGTTCACATGGCCTCCATGGAGAGGTTCAGGCCCATTATAATGACAACTATGGCGGCCCTTATGGGCATGCTTCCCATAGCGCTTGGTTGGGGAAAGGCGGACGCCGAAAGCAGAATACCGCTCGGAGTGGTTGTTGTTGGAGGGCTTGTGTTCTCGCAGATAGTGACGCTGTACATTACTCCCGTGGTTTACGTCTGGATAGACTGGCTGCAAACCCGCGTCCTTGACAAAATTCCATTCTTCGCGAGGGGAGACGTAAGTCAGTCGCCGGGCGATTAAAAAAAACGCAAATAGAAAATGAAAACTGAATTTTTTATATGGACGGCGATTTTCGCCTTGTTGTGCGGGTGCGTTTCGGAGGGAACGGACGTGGCGAAGTCTCCGTCGGTATTTTGGAAGGCTCCCAAGAGCGCCGTTCCTAACGAGGAGATTTCTCCGGAGCAAATAGCCACGGATAAAATACTCACAAAGGAGGAGCTTCAAAACAAAGAAAAGGATCCTTCCGACATAAGAACCTCCTACGAGCGAATGGAATCCGGGAAGCCGCTCAATCTTACGGATCTGATGGACATAGCGCTCGAAAACAACACCCAGACAAGAACCTATTGGTTCCAATCCAAGATATATGCTGCAAATGTCGGAGTGGCAAGGTCGGCCTACTATCCGCAAGTTTCCGTGGGGGCGCAAATCTACAGGTCCAAAGTGAAGTTCGGGTCCATTCCCATTCCAAGTGTCGGATCGTATTACGAGACGGGCTACGGTCCGTCGGCTCAAATAAATTGGCTTCTCTTCGACTTCGGAAAGCGCGAGGCGGATATTCTTTCGGCGAAGGAGGCTCTGAGGGCGGCGAATTTCGACTACAACCAAATAATTCAAGACGTGGTTTTGAACGTGAACGTGGCCTATTACGAATTCTATTCGGCAAAGGGAAGCGTGAGGGCGGCCGAACTTAGCCTCCAAGACGCCCTAACTGCTTACGACTCGGCAAACGCGAGGTTCAAGGAGGGTGTCGGGAACAAGCAGGATATGCTGAACGCTCTTGCCAACGCGAGAAACGCCGAATATTCGCTGGAAAGCGCGAAGGGGGCGGTCGAGACGGCCAGGGCGAATTTGGCGTCGGTTTTGGGTGTTAGCGTGGTGAAATTGAAAAATATTTCCGAGGATATGGAGATTCCTTCCAGTCCGGACACTTCCAAAAAAATAGACGAGCTGGTAGCGCAGGCGCTGAGATCTCGTCAGACTCTCTTGGCAGCGTACGCGAATTTGAGGAAAGCCGAGGCTGACACGAGATCGGCCGAGCGCAGTTTTCTTCCCCAGTTAAACGCGACGGGTAGCGCCCAATACATAGACTACTCCACAAAGGGCAGGAGCGCCGACGAAAATTATACGGCGGGATTGTCGGTAAGTTGGAGCATATTCGAGGGGTTTGCAAAAACCTACAACTTGATAAGCGCCCGAGCTGCTGAGCGGGCTCAGGCGCAGGCTTTGAAGGCTGCCGAGATAGAGATTATCTCCGAGATATGGTCCAACTACCACTCCTACAAAAGCGCGGAGAAGCAGGTGGAGAGCACCAAAGCGGCGGTTGAAGCTTCGAAGGAGGCGTTCGACGCCATGAAAGTAGGGTACGAAAACGGGGTAAATTCGCTTACGGATTTTCTAAACGCCCAGTCGCAGTTGGCTACCGCGAGGGAAAGAGAGGTTTCCGCGCGCGCGTTGCTGGCAACCTCCATAGCAAAACTTTCACACGCTACAGGTTCTCTAATGGCAAACACGAGGGAAGAAGGGGAGCTTTCTTCCGTAGGGGAGGGCGACGCTTCCGTATCAACCTTCAAGCTATTTTAGAGAAATTTTCATAGAAAGTTTCCGCTCTTATTGCGTACAAATTTTGCGGCGAATTTTGATTTTGACGAATCGAGATCGGTTTTTTTCGATTGGAGGTTGAAATTTCGCAGCAAATACGGAGCTTTCAGCGAAGAACCGAAGTAAATCGAAACGTTTTTTTGGCGGGGTTTGCCTGATGATTTTGCGGGAGATATTTGTCTTTTTCCCTTTAAAATGGATTATTTTGCCGCAGCGTAAAAATTTTTCGTGTTATGGGAAGGCTTGTGAAACTTTTGTCTTATAAAAACGTTTACTCGGTTTACGGGCTTGATTTTGATTTTATTTAATAATAGTACTCTTGAAATTGTCGCATTCCAATATTTCGGATAAAAATATGAAAAGGGGAGTTTTGTTTTTTGTCGCAATATGCGCTTTCTTCGCGGTATCTTTTGCGGAGGAGGGAAATGGGGGCGCTTCGCGCGCCTCGGCAATGCTTGATAAAAGCCTAAAGAAGGACGACTCTCCTCAGGGGCCCTTCCATTTGGTGGACGAGTCCCCCGTCCAGGCGATAAAAATTCTCGAAGCTCTCACGGGGAGAGTGTCGATTCAGTCTCCTCAGTTGCCGAACGTGAAAATAAATTTCACAAGCGAAGGGACGCTTCCGAGAAGCGAGGCGATTTTAGCTTTCGAGTCCCTTTTGTCCATGAACGGGATAGCCCTCACTCCTCTTGGGGATAAATTCTTCAAGGCCGCTCCCGTGACGGGGGTAAATTCGCAATCTCCGGAATTTTTGGAAGGCAGGGCCTCGGATCTTCCGCCTAGCCAAGCCTTCTACACAAAGTTGTACAAGCTTCAATATTTGGACGTGGAGACCTTTCAGCAAACTCTCGCTGCTTTCGTAAGCCCCAACGGAATTTCTACCGTAGCCCTATTTCCGCAGAGCAACTCCTTCCTGCTGACTGACACGCTGGTCAACCACCAGAGAATAGAAATGCTGTTGGACAACATCGACAATGTTCCGAATTTAGCGGAGGAAATGGGATTTATCACATTGAAGAACATGTCGGCGGAAGACATGAAAAAGCGGCTTCTTTCCCTGCAGGGGGACGCTCTAAAAAAATATTTTTCAAAAACCACGTTTGAGGCGGACGAGCGGACAAACCAGATAATAGTGTTTACCCAGAAGGGCAATCTGAGATATGTGGAGGATTTCATAAAGAAATTGGACGTCGACGCCGAACCCATCACGCGGAGCGAAGTTTTCTACATCAAGCAAGGAGAGGCAAAAGACGTTGAGTCGATATTGAACCAAATAGTCAAGGGCCAGCAGGCCGCGGTAAAAAGCAACCAGAAGACGAAGGCCAAAACGGCAAACACCACCGCAAACGCCAGAGCGAAAACCGCGGTTGCGGCTACTAAGAAGCCTTCGACCTTGGTGAATCCCGGGGAAGCTGCGGGTTTGCAATTTAGCGAATACGTAACGATTGCCGCCGACGAGAGAAGCAATTCGATAGTAGTTTACGGAACTCCGCTAGACATCGAGCAGATAAAGGGAATAATAGAGAAGATAGACGTCGTTTTGTTTCAGGTTAAGATAGACGTAATTATAACGGAGGTGACGTTGACAGGCTCGCAAGTTTCCGGGCTTTCCACTTTTGGGCTTGGATATAGTACTCTCGCAGATTCAACCACGGGGAAGAGTGGGTGGAGCGGCTCGACTTCTACTTATTCGGTGGGCGAAAATCCGGCATTTAAAATATCTGCCGACGAGTACGGGTTTGACGCGGTGTTTAACGTGGCCAAGGAGAACAGCAAAGTAAAGATTTTGTCGGCTCCTAGCGTTGTGACGACTCACAACAAAAAAGCCAGAATAAACGTTTCTAAGAGGTATCCCTTCGTCACGGGTTCAACGACGTACAATACGGGCACCTATCCGTCGACAAGCAGCACGATAGAGTGGAAGGACATAGGTATAATCTTGGAGGTCACTCCGTTCATAGGGGACAACGGGGTCATACAGATGGAGATAAACCAAGAGGTTTCCTCCGTAGTCGAGGAGACGGTTATCGATTCCAACACCCAGAAGATTGTTGGAACGAGGGAAGCGGAGAGTTTTATAAGCGCCACTTCCGGAGACATGATAGTTTTGGCTGGGCTTCAGCAGGGGCAGACTACGAACCAGGAGGGTTCCGTTTATCTTTTGGGAGACATACCGTTGATAGGAGAGTTGTTTAAGCCCAAGAAGGAAAGTTTGGAGCGCACCGAGCTGATAATGTTTATAAGGCCTACGATTATAAACAGCGCCCGGGCCCAAGATGCCGTGGCAAAAACCAATTTGGAGAACTCGCCTGTTAAGGAAGACGTGGAGAATTTTATCAAGACGGGAAGGTTCGATGTGAAATCTTCTCTTGATCCCCAAAATGGCGATTCGTCCGTTCAAGATAAAGAAGGCGATTTAAAGGGTTCGTCTGGGAGCGATGAGGGGACCAAAGATATCGATTCGTCTGGGCGAGGGAAAACGGAAGAGAGCAAGGTACCGAGTTTTCCGAGGAACAAGAGAGGAATAAGGTGAAACACTTTTCAAAAAGTCTCTTCAAATATTTGGCCGCGTGTTCTATTTTTGCCGGGGCTTCTATGTTTTTATACTCGCAGACGGAGGAGGAGGATCGGGACGGTTCATTGCCGAGGCCTGAGCTAGACGATGCTCCCTATCCTCGGGACATAGAGCCTATGCGCGAGTTTTCCGATGCTCCGGAAGTTTTGGACGAAGCCGGGCAAAAACTTCCGGTGGGAGTTCGGCCTCCAATCGAAAACGAGCTTCCTGCCGATGTCCAATCGGAAGCTCAGGGCGGGTCCCAATCTTCCGGTCTCGAACAATCTTCCGGAACTTCCCAAGTGGCGGCGCCGCTTCCGGAGAAAAAAATCGAACCAACTTATAAGGAAAGAATATTTGCCCGGTTAAATGCTCGCAGTCCCTTTGGAGATGTGGAAGGCGGAGTAAGAGGCGTTTCGGGAGGAGCTCAAGGGGCGCAGAGTTCTTCGGCTCAAGCTCCGGAGGGCATGACATTGACGAGTATTTATTGCGTCGATGGAAAATGGTTTTTCGTTGTAAACGATTCCGATTCCAAAAAAACATACACCATGAAACTCGGCCTTAGGGGAACGGATGATCCCTTTGGCGTGGAATTTTTTGACGATGAGACCAACAGCGTGAGCGTGTCGAGCGATTTGGGCACCTACACTCTCACTCTCAAGGAGAGGGATCCATTAACCGCTCCGGTTCCGAATATGGTTGCCGCGGTCAAATCCGCGTCTGGAACTCCAAAGAGGCTTACTCGGGAGCAGATAAGGGGCATGACGAGAGAGCAGAGAATAGAGTATTTTAGGCAGTTTCGCCGAGCCAACGCGCAAGTCATTCAAGGTAGGAATTCGACCCAAGTTAGAGCGGCCAGATAGAGATGTTTGAAGGGGAAGATATTTTTTTCGATAAGGTTAAGTCCGCATTCTTAGATTTTTCTTCGGAATCGGATTTGGACAAGCTCCGCCTGCAACCTCCCGAATTGAGGGTGAGGTACATGTTGGAGCACACTTCCAGAACGGAGACGGAGATATGCTCTAAAATCGCCTCGCTTGCTAAGATGCCGTTTGAAAAGGCAATCGAGGTGTCGCAAAATCCGGAGAAGGTTCTGCCTTTGAAATTGATGCACGACTACCAGTGCCTCCCGTTAAAATCCGACGAAGGCAGACTGAGGATAGCCGTTCCGTGGCCTCCGTCGAGCGACATGGACAGGTGGGTTTACGCCCTCATGGGTCGCAGGGCGGAATGGATATTGGCTTTGCCGTCGCTGCTTTCCGATAAAATAGCTGGAAGTTTCGGAGTGGGTGCGGTCAGTCTCGAAGAGGGGGACGTTTCGGATTTTTCCGATGTTTCGGATTCGGACATAGAGGAGGACGAAAACGCCGCGATAATAAAGTTTGTGAACGAGATAATATCGAGGGCGCTTTCGGACAGGGCGACCGACATTCACATAGAGCCGCGCCGCGAGTCGCTTTCAATAAGGTACAGAATAGACGGAAATCTCGTTCCGGTCAGTCTTCCCGAAAATTTGGTAAAGTTCAAGGATGCTATAATTTCCCGAATCAAGATAATGTCCCGCCTCAACATTTCGGAGAAGCGCAGGCCCCAGGACGGCAGAATAGCTTTTGCGACGCGCAAAGGGGAGGAGATAGACATACGAGTTTCGTCGCTGCCTACCATGTACGGGGAAAGTATTTCCCTAAGGCTTTTAAACCAAAAGTCGCAGCCCGTGACCATAGAGGATTTGGGATTTTTACCAGAGGACGAGGCGAAAATTACGGCTTCGCTTTCGAGGTCACACGGAATAATTTTGGTGACTGGGCCCACCGGATCCGGAAAATCCACTACATTGACAGCTTTCATAAGGAGGCTTCGCTCTCCGGAAATCAGGATAATAACGGTGGAGGATCCGGTCGAGTACGAGGTGGAGGGAGTGAACCAGACCCAGGTAAATCCCGAGATAGGTCTGACATTTTCGTCTGTTTTGAGGTCGGTTTTAAGGCAGGATCCCGACGTCATAATGGTGGGTGAAATACGAGACAGGGAAACTGCGGAGATTGCAATAAGGGCGTCCCTTACGGGGCATTTGGTTTTGAGCACACTCCATACAAACGACGCAGCAGGAGCTCTTACCCGTCTTATAGACATGGATATAGAGCCGTTTTTGATAGCTTCTTCCGTAGAGATGATTTTCGCCCAGAGGCTTGTCAGGAGGTTATGCTCGTGTTCGGCTCCCGCCAATATGGATATTTCAAGGGTGAAGTCCTGCTTTAGGGCTCTGGGTATTTCCGATTCGGAGTTGAGGTTTGCTGACAAAATAAAGGGTCCTGTGGGTTGCGACAAATGCAGGGAGATCGGATATTTCGGAAGAGTAGGGATATTCGAGATTCTCGTTATGAACGACGATTTGCACTCTATGATAGTGGGCAGGGAGCCTTCGCAGGAAATAGCCAAGGTCGCTTCGAAGCACGGAATGAGAACTCTTCAGGAGTGCGGTTGGGAGCTTGTTAAGAAGGGCATTACTGGAATGGACGAGATTATGTACTACGCGAATCTCAGCGAAGAGGGAGTATAGTGAAATGCCCGAATTCAGATACAGGGCCATAGACGAAAAAGGAGGAGTGACTTCCGGAGTTTTGGAGGCTTTCGACAGGAAATCCGCGCTCGTACTGCTTTCCAAAATGCGTTTGAGGCCGATAAGCGTTTCTTCCACGGGCGAAAGTTCCCAAGTTTCCGACGAGCAGGGAGAGGAAAAAGCTTTGAGGGGGGGAGAGGCCATGGCGCTGGCCTTGATAAGGAAGTTGCACCAGCTTTGCGGCGCGGGAATGCCCGTAGGCGACGCCTTGAAATCCTTGAGCGTAAGGTCGCTGAATAAGGTTTTAAAGAGGCTTTCGAGAAACTTATATAAAGATTTGGGGGAGGGAAAAACCCTCGCGGATTCAATATCAAAATATCCGAACATGTTCGATCCATGCGTGGTGCATTTGGTCGAGGCGGGGGAGAGCACGGCCAATCTCGAGTTCGTGTTTGCCAATATAATAAACTACATCGAATCGCGAAGAAAACTTAGGGCCACGGTTATTTCCGCGATTGCGTATCCGATTTTTTTATGCTGTCTGGCGTTCGGAGTGGTGGCGCTTTTCGTGTTCTTCATGCTTCCCAAGATAAGGGGAATGATGGAAAATCTCGGAGCGGAAGAGAATTTTCCGGTGAAGATGATGAATTTTTTAGGTTCTTTCATCACGTCCGCCGGTCCGTTTCTGCTAGTGCTGGCAGTGGCGGTATTTTTTTCGGTCAAGTTTTGGCGCAAAAGCAAAAGGGGAAAATCCGCCACCGATTCCTTCTTTCTGAAACTTCCAATAATCGGCAAAATAATATTCGATTCCGAAATCTGCAGGTTCTCGAATTTGGCTGCCACTCTTTTCGATTCGGGAGTAAACACAACGGAGGCGTTTAGGCTATCCGAGAAGTCTTTGAAAAACGAGGAAATGAGGTCCAGATTCCAGTCGTTTCGCATTGCGGTAAACGACGGGGCTCCCATAGCGGCCGCGCTCCACAGGTACAAGCTGCTCGGGGACGAGGATATCGACATTATAGCTGTGGGGGAACGTACGGGAAGCCTGGTTAAAGCCTTTGAGGAGATACACAAGGCTCACACAGATTCGCTAAACATCAGGATAAAAGTCTCCACGGGAACCCTTGCGGGCGTCGCGCTGGGAACGGCTTTTCTTCTTGTGTTCATTTTTGCGGTGGGCATAGTGTTGAGCATCTTAGGATTGAGCAACAGCATGCTTCCCTCATGACGCACCACGACAAACATCAAAATCGCAGGCAATATGCCGCGGCTTCCAAACATTCGCCATACAAAGGAAAATACAAGGGGCTTGAGGCAATAAATCGCGCCGCCAGGGTCCATTCCCGAAAGTTGGTAGTTCCGTTTTTTTTCGGCCTGCTTTACCGCGAGCGAAAGTTTTCGGGAGGCGGGTGGAAGATAAGGGTGAACTGGAAGAGGCTTTCGTTATTCTCTCTGGCGGGTATTGCCGTTATGTGGATTCTCGGAAGCGTTGCGGTGTTTTGCTTTTACAGGTACCTCAGGGAATACAAGACACTGTCGTTCTTTCAAGTGGTGAAGGCTCCGTGGGCAAGAAATGAGCTCACCCAATCTTTGGGCGAATACAACATAGCCGAGGCAAAGGCGATGTTTGAAGACGGAAATTACAACGGAGCTTTGTCAAGCCTGAGAAAAGGAGTTGTCAGGTCTCCGGAAAACCTCAAGGCAAGAATGGATCTTGCGTACATATCCGTGGCATGGTTCAACAATGTCGACGAGGCGGCGGACATTCTTTACGCCAAGTTGAAGAACGCCTTTATGGAGCGCAACGAGGAATACTTGTCGCTATGCCTGTCGACATTTTTTTGCTCCTCGCAGCACAGGGAGGACGGATACAAACTTCTCAACGGAATATTGAAGGCGAGACTTCTCGACTCCGAAAAGATCCAGATGGCGTTTGCGAATATGGCTAGAATTCTATCGAGGCTTCGAAATTCGCTTGCTGGAGCCGAGATATTCGAAAAATGCGCTTCCGTATCTGCTCCGTACGACATGAATCTGGCTGCGTTTATGGCTTCAAACGCATCGGCTTCGTACATGATACTGATGGAAAACGACAAGGCGTTGAAGATTTTAAAGGACTACGGAATTGCCTCGGGTGAAGTATACGTTCGTGTGTTGGCGTCGATTAATTGGGACGAGTCCAAGGAGGCCGAGGCCATATCCGTGATGGAGGATTTGGCGGGAAAGACAAAAAACAAGTCCCATGCGTATCTTGCTTTGTCCGAATTTTACGAAGAGATGGATTGTCCCAAGTCTGCCGAGAGCACCCGCAGGACGGCGGAACTTCTCGGGGAGATTTACGATCCCGTGGCGTACAATATAGATTCTATGCTAAAAAACGGGGATGTGGAGGGGAGCCTTGCGGAGACGAAAAAATACTTGGCTCAATACGGGTCAAACGGTGCGGCCGTTCAGAAATTGTGCGGAGTGATAGAGAAAAACAAGGCGGAATTTTTGATGGAGGAACTTCTTTCTTCGAAGAACATTCCGGAGGGGTTGATTTCGGTGGTGAAGGAGTCGAATCTCAATTTGCTACTGCTTACGGGGAAGGTGCGCGAGGCGTCGGCTGCCCTTGAGAGGCTGCATTACGACAATTCACTCATGGCTTCCGACGGCAGGTCGGAGAAGTTGGAGGCGGCGATAGCGGCCTTGGGAGGCGACGTGGCGGACGCGAGGGCGCGCGTGGAGCGCGTGGTGTCGAAAGACAATATGGGAATAGACGATGCCATTGGATTTGTAGCTTTTTTAAAGAACATAGGGGCATATTCGTACGCCAAGTATGCGTGTTCCAAAGCTCTGGAAAAAAATCCCGACAGCCGCGCTTTGAATTATTGCATGGCTGGAATATTGGCAGACGACGGAGATGTCCATTCTATTTTGGAAATGGCTTTGAAGCACAAAATGCGCTATCCGCTCTCCGCGCTTAAAGCGTTGGGAAGCAATCCTGATTCCGACAGGTTCATATTTATTCCGAAGGAGGAATACCTGCCGGCTTTCGAGCTGTTCTCCGAAATGGAAAAGCGAATTTTGGCTTATAAAAAGAGCACTTTGCGGGATTGACGAAAGCTGCTCTAAAGATTGAGAAGGGGATTGTCCGTTATCGTTTGACAGGGAGGGTTCGAGGTTTTTCAATCGCTCTTTTTATGGATATGCGTAGCGAAATCGTAAAGTCGGCGTTTCGAAAAATTCTCGACGGCGGAGAGGTGTCGCTTGGGGAGGCGGTGGAGCTTTCCGATTGCGAATTGGAAGAGTTGTGCTCGGCGGCAGGAGAAATTAGGAGAAAGTTTTTGGGCGGGAATTTTTCCACTTGCTCCATAATGAACGCCAAATCAGGCGGATGTTCGGAGAACTGCAAATGGTGTGCCCAGTCGGCGGCGAATAGGGGAATGTCGGCGGTGTATCCGCTCGTGTCCAAAGAGGAGGCGATGAGGCATTTTTTAAGGGCTAAGAGATGGGGAATTAGGAGATTTTCACTCGTTGCGAGCGGCAGGAAGCTTTCAAAGGCTGATGTGGAGGGAGCGGCGGAAATATTTAGGGCTTTAAAAAACGAAGGCGGCGTGGAGCTGTGCGGATCTTTCGGTCTTCTCGATTTCGGCAGCCTAAAAATGCTAGCCGATGCCGGAATGACCCGCTACCACTGCAATTTGGAGTCCGCTCCGTCCAAATTTCCCGAGCTTTGCTCCACCCACACCATATCCGACAAGCTTGAAACCATATCGTTTGCCCGCCGGGCGGGGCTTGAAATTTGTTCCGGAGGGATAATCGGAATGGGCGAGACGCGCGCCCAGCGCGCGGAGCTTGCAGTGGCAGTAAGGGAGGCTGGAGCGGTGTCCGTTCCGGTGAACGTTCTCCAACCTATAAAGGGAACTCCTCTAGAAAATCTTCAGCCGCTGCCAAACGACGAAATTCTCAGGACATTTGCGGTGTTTAGGTTTGCAAATCCCAAAGCCCACATAAGATTCGCCGCGGGAAGGCTTGGATTCAAGGAAATCGAGAGGAAGGCGATGATGTCCGGAATAAGCGGAATGCTTATGGGAGACATGCTCACTACAGTCGGCTCGGGGGTGGAGGGTGACTTTTCGACTCTGAGGGAGATGGGATTCGATTTTTAAATTTTTTTGAGATGGACGCGGAAGAATTATTGAAGTTTGACGGGGAGCATGTTTGGCATCCTTACGCTTCTGTTTCCAAGCCCCCGTCGAGAAGAATTGTGAGGGGAGCTTGCGGTGCGAAGCTCGACGTGGAGGGGGTCGGCGAACTTGTCGATGGAATGTCCTCATGGTGGGCGGTAGTTCACGGATACAACAATGCCTTTATAAATGCGGCGGTGGAGGCTCAGCTTGGGAAGATGAGCCATGTTATGTTCGGGGGATTTACCCACGAAGGGGCGGTGGAACTTGCCCGAAAGCTTTTGAAGATAGTTCCCAAAGGCCTGGCGAAGGTTTTTTATTCGGACAGCGGATCGGTTGCGATGGAGGTGGCCATGAAAATGGCGCTTCAATATTGGAGCGCGCGCGGTTTCGGCAAGAAGCGCCTTATTGCTACCATCAGAGGCGGCTACCACGGGGATACTTGGCACACGATGTCAGTTTGCGATCCAGTGACTGGAATGCATGCCAGACTTTTCGGGGGGCTTCCCGTGCAAGTTTTTGCGCCTCGTCCGGAGATTCCATTCGGAGCGGAATGGAATTCCGAAGGGGACGTAAAAGATATTTTGGAATGTTTCAAATCGAGATTGGAGGAAATAGCGGCGGTGGTTTTGGAACCTATCGTGCAGGGAGCGGGAGGAATGCGCTTTTACCATCCGAACTACCTTCGTGCGATTTCCGATTTCTGCCGCGAAAGCGGGATACTTTTGATAGCCGACGAAATAGCCACAGGCTTTGGAAGGAGCGGAAAACTTTTCGCGTGCGAGTATGCGGGGGTGTCTCCGGACATAATGTGTTTGGGGAAAGCGCTCACGGGGGGATACGTGAGCTTTGCTGCAACGCTTGCTTCGGATAAAGTGGCAGACGGGATATCGTCCTTTGACGGTGCTCCATTCATGCACGGCCCGACGTTCATGGGAAATCCGCTCGCCTGCGCGGCGGCCAACGCGAGCGTGGAACTTGCGGTAAAGCCGGAATCGCTCGAAAACGTAGCCAGAATAGAGAAAATTCTTTCGAAAATTTTGCCGGAAGCGAAAAACTTTAAAGGGGTTGCCGACGTCAGGGTTTTGGGGGCTATAGGGGTAATAGAAACGAAAAAACCCGTAGATATGGAATCGTGCAGAAAGAAGTTCGAGTCAGAGGGCGTGTGGTTGAGGCCTTTCGGAAAGCTCGTCTATACCATGCCTCCTTTTGTGACGGAATCAAGGGATGTCGAGAAAATAGCAAACGCGATGGTAAGGGTGGCATCGGAGGAATGAACGCCGGAGAAAAACTTAAGCAAATAAGGGAAGCCGGGTTGTTTAGAAGCACTCGCGGAGCGTCTCCGCGCGGCTCGAGGGTTTCGATTGGAGGAAGGGAGTTTTTCAACTTCGCCTCTAACGATTATCTTGGAATAAGCTCGCGCAAGGATTTTCAGGAGGAGTTTTTGGAGTCGGTCCTGCCGGAGGCTTCAAGGAAAAATTTTTTAATGGGATCCACTTCGTCCAGGCTTCTCGGAGGAACGTCGATTTTTCACGAGGATTTCGAAGCTTGGATGGCTCAAATTTATTCCGAAGCCCGAAGGAGGGAGAACGGAGGGGCGGAGGAGTGTTCGTGCCTAATGTTTAACGGGGGATTTGGCGCAAACTCCGGAATTTTGCCGGTTGTGGCGGGGAAGGGAGATTTGATTGTCTGCGACAAGCTCGTCCATGCGAGCTCAATCGACGGCGCGAGAATGTCGGAAGCCGATTTCAAGAGGTATCCCCACTCCGATTTGTCCGCCTTAAGAAGGATATTGGAGCGCGACCGGCCGAAATACAGAGACGTGTGGATAGTTTCCGAAAGCGTATTTAGCATGGACGGGGACCTGTCCGACCTGCGGGGATTGTCGGCTTTGGCAAGGGAGTTCGGGGCGAAGCTTTACATAGACGAGGCACATTCGTTCGGGCTTTACGGGGAGGGCGGATTGGGACTTTGCGCTAGAGATGGAGTTTTGGGAAATGTAGATGTGTTGCTTTGCACGCTCGGAAAAGCGGCTGGTTCGTGCGGTGCTTTTGCGATTTGCTCGAGGGAGTTTCGCGATCTGCTCGTGAACGAGTGCAGGCCGTTTATATTTTCGACGGCTCTCCCTCCCATCAACGCGATGTGGACAAAATTCGCGGTTTCGAAAATTTTGAAGATGGATTCCGAAAGGGAAAACCTGAGATTGGTTTTCGAGAAGTTCGCGGTTGGTTTGGAGGAGTCGGGCGTGAAGTACGGAGGATCGGCGATTGTTCCCATGGTGATAGGATCGTCCGAAAATGCGTCGGAGGTTTCGAAAAGACTCTTCGCTGCGGGGATTTTCGCTCCAGCAATAAGGCCTCCGACGGTTCCCCCGAATTCGTCGAGAATAAGATTTTCGCTAAATGCGGATTTTTCCCTGGAGGACGTGTCGGAAAGTTTGGGTTTGATATCGGGAGCATTGGAGGGATTGGAGTGGAAATTTTAAAGATATCCGGCGGGGGACGGAGAAGGGCCCAGATTTTTTTTGCGGGATTTGCCTGCGGGAAAAATTTCGCCAAGGTTTTGCGCCCGGATTTATTTTACGGCGACGCGTATTTGGTTTTCGACTATCGTAAAATCGACTTTTCCGAACTTTTAAAAATAGCGTTGGGGTATTCCGAAGTGGAGGCTTCGGGTTGGTCTTTCGGAGTTTGGGCGGCAGCTAAATTCTGCAAGATGTCGGGTGCGAGAGCGGGGGTTGCCGTGTGCGGATCGACAACTCCCGTTTCGGATATTTTGGGAATTCCCAGAAAAATTTTTAACATGACGCTTTCGGGATTCAGCGATCCGGACAAGTTTTTTTCAAGGGCTTGCGGAGGAGATTCCGGTCTGAAAAAATTTTTTTCCGGCAGAAGCGCTTCCGAATTGAAGAGGGAATTGGAGAGTTTTGCGGAGAAGTTTTTCTCGGAGGACTTATCGGGGGTTGGTTTCGCGCGGGCTTTCGCCTCCAAAAATGACGCGATATTTCCCATTTCGAATTTGCGGAGGGCTTTCGGAGAAGGGCTTTCGGAACGGGAGGGGGGCCATTTAAATCCGAAGCTAATAGAGGAGGCCCTCTTATTCCTTAAGAATTCTTCGAAAATAAGGGAGGGCTTTGAGAGGAGTTCGAAAAGCTATGCTTCTGAAGCCTTGGTTCAATCAAGAATAGCCCGCAAGCTTGCGGGACTTATTGAAAGGAAGATTCCGGAGGCTTTTTGTGGAAAAAATTTTCTCGAGATTGGTTGCGGGGTGGGATTTTTAACCGGCGAACTCTCCCCAAAAGGCGAATCACTATTGTGCCTCAACGATCTGTCGGAAAATTTATGCGGATTGGCGGCGTCCCGCTGGAAAGGAAGCGCCAGGATTTTCGCGGGGGATTTTTTGTCGATGGACTTTGAGAATCTTCGCTTCGACTCGATTTTTTCGGCGTCGTGTTTCCATTGGATTGAAGATAGGGAGGCACTTTTTTCTAAGTTGAAATTCTTGTTGAAAGACGGGGGATTCCTCGCGTTTTCCACGTTTGGAAAGAAGAATTTAAAAGAATTGCTTCCGTTTCTAAGCGGTGTAAATTATTCTGATGCGGAGGAGATTCAAAATCTTCTCGAGGAAAATGGTTTTGAAACGGAGTTTGTACTTTCGGAAGAGGAAGAGATGGAATTTGGCGACCCCGTTTCGGTATTGAGGCATTTGAAAGCCACCGGAGTAAATTCAAAGTTTGCGAGTTTTTGGACGAGAGGGAAGCTTGAAGATTTTCGCTCCAAATATCCTTTAAATTCTTTCGGGAAGGCGGTTTTGACGTACAATCCCATTTACGTTCTTGCGCGGAAACCCCATCGGTGATTTTATTTGCCACTGAGACTTCAAAAATGGCTACTTTATTCATAAGCGGAACAGATACCGGAGTGGGTAAAACCGCGGCGACCGGCTGGTTGGCGAAAAAACTGCTCTCGGAGGGCAGGAGCGTGATAACCCAAAAATTGATCCAAACGGGTTGCGAAGGAATTTCCGAAGATATAAAGGAGCATCGCAGAATAATGGAAGTTCCGCTTTTTCGGGAAGACAGAGAATTTATCACTTGCCCACAAGTGTTGAAATTTCCCGCTTCGCCGCATATAGCGTGCGCCATGGAGGGAGTAGAGTTCGACCCGGAGCTAGCGGAAAATTCCACAAAAATTTTGGAGTCGAGATTCGACGACGTTCTCATAGAGGGAGTAGGGGGGCTGCTCGTTCCCCTTAAAAAAGGGTATCTTTGCGCCGACTATGCCGCGGACAACTCGCTTCCGGTCGTCATAGTTGGAACATCGCTTTTGGGAGGCATAAACAGGGGGCTTCTTGCGCTTGAGTCGGCGGCTTCGAGAGGATTGAAAATACACTCGTTTATTTGCAACACCTATTTCCCGGAAGATCCCAAGGTTTCGGCTTCGGCGGTGGAATATCTCAGGGGGCATCTGGAGAGAAATTTTCCCGATGCGAAGTTTTTTGAAATGGGAGATTTTTATGGGAACAGGCAAATTTAAAGGAGTGTTGTTCGATTTGGACGGAACGCTTGCGGACAACTGCGTGGCGATAACAAAGGGATTGAAATTGTCGTTCGAAAGCCTCGGTTTGGGAGAATTTTCCCCGGATCTAGGCAAGGTTCGCGAGGTGATAGGGGGCTCTATTCTCATAACCATAGAAAAGCTCCTTCCGGAGGATAGGCTTGGCTTGGCGAAGAGGATTGGAGAAAAATACATGGAGATATTTCCCGAAGTGATTTTCGACGGGCTTGCTCCGATGCCCTTCGCAGAGGAGACCCTGGATTCCCTAAAAAAATTGGGATTGAAACTCGCGTGCTTTTCGAACAAGCAGCAGAGCGGAGTTTCGAAAATTATGGACAAATTGGGCTTCTCTAAATATCTCGACGAGGCGGTTGGAACGGAATTGGAATCGTTCAGGAAGCCGGATCCACGCTATACGGAATTTGTCCTGTCGAAAATGGGATTGTCGGCGTCGGAAGCCCTGATGGTGGGCGATTCCCCGTACGATTATCTCGCCGCAAAAAATGCCGGAATGGACAGCGCCCTTGTTTCCACCGGCAGCCATTCGGCGGAGATATTGTCGAAGGAGTGCTCCGGAACATTGGGAGTGTTTTCCAATCTTAAAGAACTTTCGAACAAAATATTTTTTTGATGAATTTTTCGAGAAAATCGGGTTCGAGGTTCGTCAGGCGGGCGAACTCGACCTTTTCGCGTCCCGAGGGTCCGGTGGAAAATCTCGAGGGCACTGTCGAGAGAATCACCTACTTTAACGCGGAGACAAATTTCTGCATAGCAAAAATGCGCACCCATTCCCGGCCTTCGGAGGAGATAGCGATAACGGGAATAATGCCGGATCTCCAATGCGGAGAGACCATAGTAGTTTCGGGACTTTGGACCAACCACCAAAGCTACGGAAACCAGATAAAAGTCGAGTCATTCGAAACCAAACTTCCGTCGTCGGTGTACGGCCTGGAAAAGTTTTTGGGATCGGGATTGATAGACGGAGTGGGGAAGGGGTACGCGAAAAAAATAGTGGCTAAATTCGGTTCCGATACTCTCAGAATAATAGATTCGGAATCGGCCAGGCTGTCGGAAATTTCCGGAATAGGCAAGAACAGGCTCGCCAAAATTAGGAAGTCGTGGGCGGAACACAAGTGCCTTAGGGACGTGGTGATTTTTCTGCGCACTTACGGAGTCGGAATGGGAACTTGCGTAAGGATAATAAAGAAATACGGCCCGGACGGGGCCCGCGTGGTAAGGGAGGAGCCGTACAGGCTTGTCAGGGAGATAGACGGAATAGGGTTTAAAACGGGAGACAGGATAGCGCTGAATCTGGGTGTTCCAAGCGAAAGCCCGGAGAGGGTGGACGCCGGAATCATGCATGTGGTTTCCGAAGCCGAAGAGGAGGGAAGCACGTGCATTTCCGAGCGGAATCTGATTGTGAAATCTGCTTCGCTTCTTGGGGCGGAGGGAAGAGTGTGCGCTTCGGGGTTGGGCAGGCTTCTTGCATCGGGAGATTTGAAAAGAGTTTCGGAGGGAGTTTTGGAGAGCGCCTCCCTCGATTTTGCCGAGGAAAAAATAGCGAGTCAACTGGCGAGAATATCGAAGGGTGTTTCCTCCTTGCCCCCCATAAAATTTGAAGTGGCTTTGGCTTGGGCGAAGGAAAAGGCTGGCTTCGATTTCGCCGAAGAGCAGGGAATGGCGGTTTTATCGGCGTTGAAGTCGAAAGTAAGCATTATAACCGGCGGGCCGGGCACGGGCAAAACCACTATACTTAGGGCGATATGCCAGATTTTGTCCGCAAAAAAATGTCCTCCTAAGCTTTGCGCTCCCACGGGGCGGGCGGCTCAGAGAATGTCGGAGAGTTCCGGATTGCCCGCGAGCACGATTCACAGAATGTTGAAATTCGAAAGAGGAGGAAAATTCTACCACAATTCGGAAAGGCCTCTCGAGGGAAAATTTTTCGTTGTGGACGAGGCCTCCATGCTGGATTGCAGGCTTGCTTCGGCGTTGTTTTCCGCGATACCTTCCGACGCGCATTTGCTTCTTGTAGGCGATATAGACCAGCTTCCGAGTGTGGGTGCGGGAGATGTTTTGCGGGATTCCATAGAGTCTGGATGTTTTCCCGTCTCAAGGCTTAGAAAAATATTCAGGCAAGGTTCGCGGAGCGGCATAGTGGTGGTAGCGCACAACATGCTTTCTGGAAACGCCTCTTTAGACGAATTTAGGCCGACCTCCCTCGAAGGGATAGATCCGGCGGCGGATTTTCATTTTGTGCGGGCTTCGTCGCCGGAGGAATGCCTGAGAGCATGCGTTAGATTGTCGGTGGATTTGATTCCGTATTGGTACGGGTTGGATCCGTTCAGCGACGTGCAGGTTTTGGCTCCGATGCACAAAGGAACTGCCGGAATAGGGGCCCTTAACGATATTTTGCGAAGCTCTCTAAATCCGCGCGGAGTTCCCGTGGCAAACGGCGTTTTTCGCGAGGGCGACAAGGTGATGCAGACGAGAAACAACTATGACTTGGAGCTCTTCAACGGTGATATGGGAAGAATAGCGGAGCAGTCTCCCATAGTGGCGGATTTTGACGGTAGGAAGGTGGAGCTTTCGAGTTCGGATTTGGCCGACTTGCAGCTTGCCTACGCCATAAGCATACATAAATCCCAGGGCAGCGAATTTCCCGCCGTAATAATTCCGATTTTAAAGCAGCACTTTGTGATGCTGAGGCGCAACCTGCTATATACGGCGTTGACGAGGGCCCGCAAAAAGGTCTTTGTTGTGGGAGACGAATGGGCGTGGGCGTCGGGGGTGAAAAACGCGGAGGCGGCGAGGCGTTCAACCTCTCTGAGGGAGCGCCTGGGCTTGCTTGTGAAATGAGGTTTTTATGCCGTTAAAAATTTACGATTTGGAAAAGGAAAAGTTCGCCGAGGAGAACGTGGGAGCGGAGGGAATGCTCAGGTTCCTATACTCCAACCCTGTCGGAAAATTGGCATCGTGGGGAATAGTAAAGCGGAAGTTGGTCTCGTACGTATGCGGCAAGTGGGCGGATTCAAAAATAAGTTCGAACGTGGTGGAGAAATTTGTTTCCGACAACGGAATAGACGCTTCGGAATTTCTCAAAAAGGAGTTTTCCACCTTTAACGAATTTTTCACCCGGAAGCTAAAAGACGGAGCAAGGCCGGTGGCAGAAAAGGGGAACGATTTTGCATTCTCGTTTCCGTCCGACGGAAGGCATCTTGCTTTGGACAACGTATCGGAGTGCGGAGAGCTCTACGTGAAAGGCGAGATTTTTAAACTGGAAAAATTTTTGGGTTCGAGGGAGCTTGCGTCGAGATTCGCGGGGGGATCCGCTTTGGTTTCGAGGCTTAGCCCGGTCGACTACCACAGGTTTCACGCTCCGGTAGGCGGAGTGCTGGCGGCAAGAAGGGAAATAAAAGGCGGATTGTTTTCAGTAAGTCCGCTTGCGGTTAAGAAAAATTTGTCCATATTTTGGAAAAATAAAAGAGTTCTGAACGTGATAGAATCCACAGTATTCGGAATGGTGGCATTTGTGGAAATAGGCGCAACAAACGTCGGAACTATAATCAACTCCGCAAAACTTGGAGATTCATTTTCCAGAGGTGACGAGCTCGGATTTTTTAGGCTAGGAGGTTCGTGCGTGATTACCATTTTCGAGCCTTCGAAAAAAATTCGTTTTATACCAAAGCTCGAAGAGATGGGGAAAATCGGAGTCGAATGCTACGCGAAGGCGAATTCTTTGGCGGGCTCAATCGAAAAAAATATACCGGGCGCAAAAAAATGTACAAAAATGTAGCTTTTGGCGATTGTTCTGTCGGCAATTTCGAAAATTGTTGCGAAGAATTGTCCGGGTGTGAAGTTTTAGGGGGAATGAAAATAAAAAACCGATGAATCAGAGACTTTCAGATTGGGCAAAAAATATATCTCCGTCGCCGACGCTTGCGGTTGATGCGGCCGCCAAGAAACTAAAGGCCGAAGGGAAAGATGTGTGCGGGTTCGGTGCGGGGGAGCCGGATTTCGACACTCCGGAGTTCATAAAAGCTGCTTGCGCCAAGGCTCTTGCTGAGGGAAAGACGAAGTATATTCCGTCGTCGGGACTTTTGGAGCTCAGGGAAAGGCTCGCCGATTATTATTCGGCGTCGAAAAACGTCAAAGGGACGAAGTTCTCCAACATAATAGTTAGTCCCGGGGGAAAATTTTCCTGCTACATAGCGATAAAGGCGGTAATAGGACAGGGAGACGAAGTGATAATTCCCGCCCCGTATTGGGTAAGCTATCCGGAAATGGTAAAGCTTTCGGGGGGAGTTCCCGTATTTGTGCAGACTAGCGACGCCTCGGATTTTAAAGTGAGCGTGGAGCAGCTGGAGAATGTGGTTACCGAAAAAACGAAGATGCTGGTATTGACGAGCCCCTCCAATCCGACCGGAGCCGTCTATACCCGCGACGAACTTCGCAAGATTGTAGATTTTGCGGTCCGCAGGGACATATTCATTCTTTCCGACGAAATATACGAGAAACTTCTGTACGACGGTGTCGAAGCGGTCAGTCCTGCTAGTTTTTCGGACGAGGCGAGGGAAAGAGTCATAATCGCCTCCGGATTCAGCAAGTCTTTTGCGATGACGGGCTGGAGGCTAGGAACTTTGTGCGCTCCGGACGATGTCGCCTCGGCGGTGGGAAAACTTCAGAGCCAGATGTGCTCTAACGCAACGACTTTCGCCCAGTACGGAGCCTTGGAAGCCCTCAGGGAACCCGAAAAAGCCCGCGAGTCGCTCGAGGCGATGCTTGCCGTGTTCGACAAGCGCAGAATAACGCTTCTTGACGGATTGAATTCCATAAAAGGAATTTCGTGCAATAGGGCGAAGGGAGCATTCTACCTCTTCCCGAACATATCTTCGTTCGGGCTTTCCTCGACGGATTTTTGTTCCAAACTTTTGGAGAGGGAACTTATGGCGGTTGTTCCGGGAATTGCGTTCGGCGCGGAAGGCTACGTCAGATTCAGCTATGCCGTGTCGGATTCGGTAATTGAAAAAGGCTTGGAGCGCATAGCCAGGTTTTGTTCGTCGATAGGATAGCAGCGGTACCGCCGTTTTTGCCGAATGGAAGAATCGGATTTTAAACGAGGCCTCAGAAGCTCGTCTCCCGAGGAGACCGAGGCCATCGCGGGGCATTTTGCCTCCATCATTCCTTCGGATTGCTTCGTGGCTCTAATAGGAAATCTTGGAGCGGGAAAAACAACTTTCGTAAAAGCGTTGGCGAAAGCTCTCGGGGTGCCCGCGAGAGTAAAAAGTCCGTCGTTTAATATTTGCCTTTTTTACAATATTCCGAGCGGAGGGTCGTTTGTGCACGTCGATGCGTATAGATTGGATTCCTCCGAGCAGTTCGACGCTTTGCTTTTAGACGAAATTGCACCTTCTCCCAAAATACTTTGCGTGGAGTGGGCGGACAGAATATCCATTCCATCTGGAGCGTATATTTTAAACTTTTCTGCCGACGGAGATTCCCGCCTGATAACTTTGTCAAGAAAAGAGTAGCTTGAAGAAAAGATGCCGGAGTTATGCTTCCGCAAGCCAGCGATGCTTGCAAAAAGCAGCAATGCCTCATTTTTAAATGCAACGGACAAAAAGCATATTCGCTCAAGAAGCAGAGCTACTTTTGGCAAGATAGGTTCTTGCTTTAAGCGGCGGCTCCAAAAGAGGTTGCCTATTGCAAGGCCCAACTCGCGCCGCCTTATAACAAACCTATCTTCGCGAAGGCTTCCTTGAAATCTTCTTGAAAAGTCGGGCGGGCGAGATTCGAACTCGCGACCCTCTGCTCCCAAAGCAGATGCGCTACCAACTGCGCTACCGCCCGTTTTAGCCACCCTTTATCTATGCGAACTAAAAAATAGTCAATTTATATCGATTTTTTTTTGCATTCAATTTTTCCTGCGCGAGCCGTTTTTATCTCCGGCGAGATTTGTTGACATTTGTTTCGGGCGTGTTTCTTTTGTCCGCTTTCAAAACAACAAAGAAGCCGCGCGGCTTTAAATAGTAAAACAGTGAAGCCTTTTTTCAATTTTGCGGAGACCGAAGACTTTTTATATAAGCTTCGCAATTCGGGGTCGAAATTTTCCCTGGATAGAATTAAAAAAATGTGCGGGGCATTCGGAAATCCGCAGCGAAAATATCCCGTTGTCCACGTTGCGGGGACAAACGGGAAAGGCTCCGTCTGCGCGATGCTGGAAGCTGTGTTGCGCGGAGTTTGCGGAATAAAAACCGGAATGTACACTTCCCCGCATCTTCTCTATTTAGGGGAGAGAATACAAATAGACCGAAAGCCGACATCAAAGGAGGCATTGATGTCCGACATGTTTCAAATCCGCAAAATGTGCGGAAAACTTTTTGAAGAAAACGGGGAATATCCGTCGTTTTTCGAATTTATGACATGTGCGGCATTTCTCGAATTTGAGAGGAATGAAGTCGATGTGGGAATCGTGGAAGTGGGGCTAGGAGGCAGATTGGATTCGACCAACGTGGTTTCCCCGGAGGTTTGCGCAATAACTTCGATAGGTTTGGACCACACAGAATTTTTGGGGAACACCCTGGAGGAAATAGCTTTCGAGAAGGCGGGAATAATAAAAAACGGGGTTCCCGTCGTCTTGGGTAAGCTTCCGTGCGAGGCGGAGAGGGTTATATTGAAGATAGCCGGGGGAAGGGGGGCAAGGGTTTTGAAAGCGGAAGACATGAAAACTCTTCCCCAAACATCGCTTGAGGGAAATTTCCAAAGGATAAACGCGGGTGTCGCGTTTCTTGCGGCAAAAACGCTATCGGAAAGAGGTGGGATTTTTTCTCCGCTCAAGGGAGAAGAGGGAGATAAAAAAATTTTAGAGGCTCTGAAAAATGTTTCATGGAGTGCCCGCTGGGAGAGAATAAATTTGTCGAAAGGTAAAACTCTTATTTTGGACGCCTCGCACAATCCCGAGGGGGCGAAAGTCCTGGAGGAAAATTTGGTTCGGTTTTTGTCGTCAAACGGGAATTCCAAGCCGGTTGTTTCTGTAGGGGTATTGGGAGAATCGAGGGCGGAGGCGATACTGAAGGTAGTCTCGAAATACGCCTCCAAAATCATTCTTCTCGAGCCGAAAGAACCCCGAGCTCTATCCTTCGAAAAATTGCGCGAAAAAATTCCTCCATCTTTTCCTCGCGAAAAAATTCTCAATCGCCGAGTGGACGAGGTTTATGTGAAACCTTTCGATTGCCGCGAAATCGGGCCGGGCGAGACGATAATATCCACTGGTTCAATCTATCTTGCCGGGGAAGTTCTTTCGGCTTTGGGGGCGGGCGTTTCGGACGGGCTTTCCGACAAACTTCAATAGTTTTTGGGAATAGAAAAATCTCATCTTTTACAGTTTTCGGATTGGCGATTTTTTGAAGGTCCCCATTCAAAGTCCCAAGTTTTCGAAATGCGATATATTCAAAATTTCGCCTTCTTTTGAATGGGTCACTTCAACCACGTCGAAACGCCAAAAATCTGGTTTTTTATCCAGCATTGAGATGTATTTTTTTGCGCACCTTTTTATATTCGAGCGCTTTTTTGGCGTTGTGGCGGAGTAATATCCGCTCACAAGAGAACCTTCCACTCTCGCCTTTACCTCCACAAAAACAAGGCAATTCCCGTCCAAGGCTATTATGTCGACTTCAAATTTACCGTGCCTGAAATTTTTTCTTAAGATTTTCATTTTTTTGCTGTTGCGCAAATAATGGGCTGCGGCCGACTCTCCCGCCCTGCCGAGATCCTTCTTTTTGCTGATTTTTGCAAATTTTAATATTTTTGTAAAAACATTCATCATTTGCGTCCAATAATATGAAAAATACAAAATAATTCAATTTTTTTTGCAGGTATCAAAATAAAAATTTTTCTATATTAACTTGCATTTTAAGGGATGTCATGCAAGTATGGCTGAAAATATCAAACAATTTGGGTCTAATAAAAGGTCAATATGCAAGATTGTAAAAAAACGTCAGAAAACTTTGCTGAGGAGATTGAAAAGTTCTGCCAAGAAATACGTCCCGGGCAATTTATGGAAAAGTTGTTTTCGACCTTTCCCAACAGCTACTTTTTTCTAAAAAATGCGGATGGTAGATTTATAAGCTGTTGTGACAACATGTTAAGGGTTTACGGTCTCACGAATGCCGACGACATCATAGGCAAGACCGACGCCGACATAATGCCGAGGTTTATGGCCGATAGCATAATGAAGGACGACCGCATTGTTATGAAGACGGAAAAGCCTATATTAGACAGATTCGAGTTGGCTCCCTCGGACGACTTTATTCCCGATTGGCGCCTCACGAGCAAGATACCAATATTTTCAAAGAGTGGAGATGTGATAGGGCTTGCTGGAATTACTAGGGTTATTCGGTCGGAGGAGAGCATTTATCGCGGCCATCCAGAAGTGTCTGCGGTTCTTGCCCACATTCGCGCCAACTACATGAATAAAATTTCCATAGACGACATTGCTCGTGTTGCCGAAATGTCCGTCAGTTCGATAGAGAGGGTTTTCAAGCATTTCTTCAAAACGACCCCAATAAAATATCTGAAGAAAGTTAGGTTGAACGTGGCATGCAAACTTCTCCGCGGAACCTCCACTCCCATTCCCCAGATAGCCAAGGAGTGCGGCTTTTACGACCAAAGCAGCATGAATAGGGATTTCAGGTCGGTATTGAATCTAACTCCGCTAAAGTATAGGAAGCGCTTCAGGCGGTAGAAAATTTGGTATTCGCAAAAAAAGTTTTTTTATGAACCATGGTATGGGCATGGTTTATAAAAAGATGTCGTCGCTTTTTTTGTGGTGGGGATTTTGTGTAAGATTTTTTTAAAACGAATAAAATTTCGTTGGGAGCGAATGGTTTTAGCGTTGAGGAACGATTTTTCATTGTTTCAAGTGCGAAGTGAATGCGATTTCGGTATTCTTAAAAAAAGTTTTTTATTATGAACCATGGTGGGGGCATGGTTTATTAG
>CASDUP010000047.1 GCA_949283955.1 uncultured Verrucomicrobiota bacterium
TAACAGAGCCTGCTGCACTCCTTCACCTCCAACGTCGCGGGTTATGGAGACGTTTTCGGTCCTGCGGCCTATCTTGTCTATCTCGTCTATGTAAACGATTCCGCACTGGGCTCTCGAAACATCGTAGTCGGCGGCCCGAAGCAAATTGAGAACTATGTTTTCCACATCCTCTCCGACGTATCCCGCCTCAGTGACGGTCGTAGCATCCCCTATCGCAAATGGAACATCTAGCATTCTTGCTAAAGTTCTAGCAAGATACGTCTTACCGCTTCCGGTTGGCCCTATCAAGAGAATGTTGCTCTTGTCTATCTCAACGCCCTCGAACTCTTCGTCAGACTTTCCCTTAGAGAGCAGTTCGGACTTCAGTCGCTTGTAGTGGTTGTACACTGCAACGCTCAGAACTTTCTTGGCTTCCTCCTGCCCGACAACGTACTTGTCCAATTCTCTCTTCAACTCCGAGGGAGTCTTTAGCTTGAAATTTATATCCCCCCCAGACCTATCTTCAGCCTTTTTACGCACGGCAAGCATTCCATCGAGCGTCTCGACGCACTCCGAACATATGGCCGCCCCGTTTCCGCTATCTATAAGAACCCTGTCCTTTGTCGGAGCCCTTCCGCAAAAACTGCACACTTTTAATCCCGCCATATAATCGGATTTCTTTCCGTAATTTTTCCAACACTCCCCGCACTAAGCGATGTCGCGGGGTTTGTTGGCTATGACTTTGTCGACTATTCCGTAATCCACCGCCTCTTCGGCAGTCATGAAGAAATCCCTGTCGGAATCCCTCTCTATCTGCTCTACGGATTTTCCCGTGCTCTTAGAAAGAATTTCGTTTATCTTCTTCCTCCAGCGAAGAATCTCCTTGGCTGCTATGGATATATCAGAAGCTTGTCCCGTAGCCCCGCCGTAGGGTTGGTGTATCATGACGCGGGAATTCGGAAGGGCGTACCTTTTGCCTTTAGTCCCCGCTGAAAGCAATATCGTAGCCATGCTGGCCGCCTGGCCGACACAGTACGTCACGACATCGCAATGGAGAAAGTTCATCGTGTCGTATATCGCCATTCCAGCCGTCAGAGAACCTCCGGGGCTGTTTATGTATATGTGAACGTCCTTCTTCGAATCCTCCATTTGAAGAAACAAAAGTTGCGCCACAACCGCATTCGCAACCCCGTCAGTTATCGGAGTTCCAATAAACACTATCCTGTCCTTCAACAGTCGCGAATACACGTCCCATGTGCGCTCCGTTCTCCCGTCGCGCTCGAACACGTTAGGTATGTAATACTCTCCCATTTGCCAATTCAATTTTCAACTTGCCTCCCCACAGGACACTCTCCCGAAGGCGGCAAATTCTTTCTACTTCTTTATGGATACTTCGGCCTTTTCAGCGATAAAGTTAATCGCTTTTTGCAAAAGAGCGTCCCTTCTCATGCGATTCTGGCGCTCGGGATCCTTGCGAAGCTGCCTTATCAGCTCCTCGGGCTTCGTGCGGGTTCTCATTGCCTCCTGCCACAAAACCCTGCTCATGTCCTCGTTGTCTATCTTTACGTCGTTGGCCTTCGCGATTCGATTGAGCAATATCCTCATCTTAGCCCTGCCCTCCGCCTCCTTTTCGGCAGTCTCAAAGAGCTCCTCCTTGTGCTTTTCTATATCCTCCCTCTTCGCTCCAGAAGATATAAAACGGGCCATCATGTCCTCCAATACCGCCTGCTTCTCGTCGTTTAAGGCGCTTTCGGGAATGGGAAAATCGCACTTTGCCATCAGCTGCTCGACGGCTTTTTGGCGCTTGAAAATCTCGTTGTTTTGCTTCTTCTCCTGGGCAATCGACTCCTTTATTTTGGAGCGAAGCTCCTCCGGAGTTTTCACTTCAAAGGACTTCAAGAATTCTTCGTCTATTTCGGGAAGGATTTTTTCGCGAACCTCCAATATCTCAACTTCGTAGTCCGCGTTTTTTCCAGCCAGGCCGGCATTCGGAAATTCCTTTGGAAATTCATGCTTGAGCGTGGCCTTGTCGCCCTTTTTCATTCCGACTATTCCCTGGACCACTCCCTGAACTCCGGGAGCTTCGGCGTTTCCAGCCTCCTCCCAGGTTCCTTTTTGGTCTCCAAACATCGCAAGATCTTTGGCTATTTCGGAAATCTTTGCGCCGTCAATCGAACCGGAATAATTCAGGCGGACAAAATCGCCCTTCTTTATTTCGCGGTCCACAACCTCGTATTTAGCCCTCTGGTTCCTGTGGTACTCAACTGCCGAATCTATCTCTTTCTCGTCGACCTCTTCCGAGGGCAACTCCACTTTTTCCGAAAGATTTTCGGGAAGCTTTACGTCGGGATACACATCGGCGGTAAAGGTCATTTCCAAAGCCCCGTCCTTGTCGCTGCTCTTTACGTCGACTACGGCATAGATGTCCATCGACTTGTCGGAATTCATGCTATCGACCGCCTTCGAAGTCAGCGCCCTCTCCGTCTGGGATTTTATTCCGTTGGCGTAGAGCTTTTCTATCATGTTTCGCGGAGCATGTCCCTGCCTAAAACCGGGAATTCTCGCCTCCTTCAGAAATTCGGAAACCGTCTTCTCCTTCTCCTGCGAAACCTCGTCCGCAGTGAAAGAGAAGGTAATTTTCTTTCTAGTGTCGTTTACTTTTTCGATGTTCTTTTCCATTTGTACTTAAACGTGTGCCTTTTTCGCGCGGCGGAATATGCCCGCCGAGACTCCTTAAAAGACCGCCTATTTTCTACGTACCCCGATAAGCGTCAAGAATGTAAATAGATAATTAGCTTAAAATCGGGCCGGCGATACTTGGTTCTTCCCAGGCAGAAGCGCACTTTTCGAAGATTTTTTTGCAATGCCCGTTAAAAAACATCTTTCGGAAAGCCCCGCGCCGAGAAAAACGAACTATTTTTCCGAACAGCTTTTTGCAAAGGAGAATATTCTAGAGCAAAGCTGGGAAAGACCGTTCCTTCTGTTGGGAGAAAGCGCCGAACTTATTCCGACTTCGCCCAAAACCGATGGATCAAGACTAAGAATCTCCTCCGGAGAAAGCCCGTCGTACAGCTTGCACACTATGGATGCCACACCTCGGGTTATTATGGAATCCGCGTCGCTCTTAAAATGGCACACATTTCTCTCCGAATCAAAAAATGGAACCAGCCACAAACTCGAAACGCAGCCCTTCACCAAAAACTCTTCCCTCTTATACTCGCTCTCGAGCGGAGGTTTCCCCTTATTCTCGGAAACTATGTATTCGAACAACTCTTCGCTGTTCGGAAAAAATCCGTACTCGTCTCTAAGAGAACTTTTTCTTCTTTCGACTTCCGAGTTCATCTGTATCCAAAAATTTTTACTCCGAGTTTTTTCGAGAGGCTCTCAACCTTATTTCTCTCGAGTATTATCACCCTGCCCGCAGCAAGCGCCGCGTTCATGACTCCCGAGGAAGCGAGCTTCTCAACAGTCCTTGTTCCCACCACAGGAACGTCAAAGCGATAATCCTGGTTTGCCTTTACCGTCTTTACAAAAAGAGCGTCTTTAGCGCCAAAACTTCCCGCTCTTTCTATCATTTTATCGGTCCCTTCAAATGCCTCCACCGCCAACACGCTTCCCCTTGCGACCACGCAGCCCTGCCCTATATCGAGCCTGGCACACTCCCGAGCTATCTTAATTCCGTGTTCAAGATGGGTTTCCTCTATCTTCCATCCGCCAGATGTCAAAAATCCCTCTGGCATTACGGAATCGTCCAAAAAGCTCCTCGCGTCCAAAAGAGTCACTCCTATCTTATCGAGCTCATCGCCCACCGCACCGAATATCGTCTCAGCATTGCGCCTTTTTAGCCGCATTAGAATGGACATCGCCTTGAAATCCGGATTCAAGCCCCTAAAGAGCCTCTTGGGGGTAATCTGGCCTGCCATTACTGCGTATCTGGCTCCGAATCTCTTTGCGCACTTCAAAAAAGCCCCCAACTGGCCGACGTTTACTTCAGCCTTGTCCTCCGGGGAAAACGACTCCTTCAAATCGCTCTCGGTTTCGTCTTCGAATGAAAGCAACTTCACTTTTATTCCGGAGGCCCTTGCCGACTCCGCGACAATTTTTGGATACGCTCCCTTTCCCGCCACCAGCATCAGGGTCGCGGCCGGATCGAAATCTTCCGGAAGAAACGCGGATATTTTTTTGTCCATGCTATCTCGTTTTTGCGAAACAAAACTAATTGCGGTAGTCGTACTTCGCCCTCCCTATAAAGAAATCGGTAGGCAACAGTTTTCGAACCTGCAACTTGCCGTCCTCGGTAAAGGTAAAGTTTGCCGTGGAAATTGCAAACCTGGCTACGGCCAAATCCTCGGAAAATTTCCTTTCGGCCGTCACGGGCATCTGCCTTAGGCGAACTTCGCAGGATCCGTTCGCAGCTTTCTTGACCAGCGCCGTTTGTCCCGTTCTAATAAACACCGACTTCCCCTCGCCGGCGGGATGAAAGGTGGTCTGCCCGCTCAAAATCGATATTTCGAGTTCGTCTCCCACGCAGGACAATCTGTAGGAAACGGCCCTTACTACAAAGGTTCCCAGCAAAGTCTCCAGCTTAAACGAACTCGTCTCCCGGGGCTCCAATCCCGAAAAATAAAAATCTCCCCCAAAAACCTTCAGCCAAACCACAGATCTCGAAGCTTCTCTTTCGTCCTCAAGCGCACTCTTAAATGGAGCTCCCTGTTTGAAGGATTCAATTTCCATCTTCGCGGGGCCTTTTACATAGACCGAAGACCTGTTCGAAAAAACCAACACCGCGTTTTCTCCCTTTTCAAACTCGGCGGAAAACCCCTTGGAAGGAACCAAATCGCCCGATTTCAAATCGGCAGGCTTTCCCGATACAGAAAATTTTGGATTTCCCCTCATTGAAGACAGAAATACGAACCCCTCCGACAACCCCTCGTCTTCGAGACGCGCGCCGCTTTTTGAGAGGCCAGCGAAAGCTGACGCCCCGAAGTTCGAGACGACCACCGCTACAACAGATACAAGAAAAAATTTCCTCATGGCGTTATTTTACGACAATATTTATAATTTTTTCCGGAACGCAAATCTCCCGAATTATGTTTTTTCCTTCCATCGCGGCGACAACTCTGGGCAAATTTCTCGCCTTTTCCAAGAGCGATTCTTTCGCTTCGCCGCGCTGAGCCTCAATTTCACCCCTAAGTTTTCCGTTCACCTGAACAGCAATTTTTACGGTGTTTGAAGCAAGCTTCGATTCGTCCGCCTCTGGCCAAGGCGCTTTGGATACGCTGCCTGAATGTCCGAGCCTGTTCCAAATTTCCTCCGATATGTGGGGGGCGAAGGGCGCGAGAATTTGGACAAATTTTTCCGCAGATTGTTTCGAAACGCTCTTTTCTTTTTGCAAAGCCGACAGCAGAACCATCATCTGAGATATAGCCGTGTTAAAGCGCAATCCCTCTATGTCCTCTCCGACTTTCTTTATGGATTGGTTTAATATGCGGGCAAACTCCGGAGAATCTTCAGCGCTTGCAGATATTTTTTCTGAAACTCCTCCTTCCCTGTCTATGAACTCCCTCCAGAATTTTTTCAGAAAGCGAGATACGCCTTCGATTCCCTTGGTATTCCACGGTTTCTGGTCTTCGAGCGGGCCAAGGAACATTTCGTACAGCCTCAAGGAGTCCGCTCCGTACGTCTTTACAATGTCGTCGGGATTGACTACATTGCCCCTGCTCTTGCTCATCTTGAAGGAGCGAGCCTCCACGGCTACTCCCTTGTCCGACTTCAGCACGAACTTCGAACCGACTTTCTCCACTTCCTCTTCGGAAACTTTTACACGTTCGCAACCCTCAACTCCTTCGGGCCTGTCAGCGCTGACATATTTTTCCCCATCTTTAAACGCGGTATATTCCAAGGCTCCCAATATTATTCCCTGATGGAACAATCTCTTGAAAGGCTCGTCCTCGGATACTACTCCGCAATCGAACAAAACTTTGTGCCAAAATCTGGCGTATAAAAGATGCAATACGGCGTGCTCCGCGCCCCCTATGTAGAAGTCAGGCCCGCCCCAGTAGCGCTCATTTTCCTTGGAGATTGGAGCCTCGGAATTGCGGGGATCGCAATAGCGAAGATAATACCAGCAAGATCCGGCCCACTGTGGCATAGTGTTTGTTTCGCGCCTGCCGTCGAACCAATCTTCACCGGAGGGATTCGAGGAAGCGGGAACCACCTCGCCCGTCTTCGCGTTTACTTTGACCGACAACCAATCCGTTGCGTGCGCAAGCGGACTCTCCCCGGTACCTGTCGGCTGGTAGGTTTCTATCTCCGGAAGGCGAAGAGGCAGCTGTTTCTCGGACAGAGGCAATGCGTAAAAAGTCTCCCCGCCGTCTCCCGAATACTTTACGGGAATTTCGGGAAGCTCGAAAGCGCCGGAGTCGCATGCGGCCTTGTAGGCTGCCTCTCCAACCCACACTATCGGGAACGGTTCTCCCCAATAGCGCTGCCTCGAAAACAACCAATCCCTCAATTTGTAGTTCACGGCTCTTGAACCGATTTTTTTCGACTCCAAAAATTCCGTTATTTTCCTCTTTCCCTCTCCGCTCGGAGTCCCGTCGAACTCCCCTGAATTAACCATCTTTCCGGACCCTATAAACGGAAGCGGAATCTTCCCTCCTTCGGAGTCGAGGCCGTCTATGACGCGAATAATAGGAAGAGAATATTTTACGGCAAAATCATAGTCCCTTTCGTCATGGGCTGGAACGGCCATTATGGCGCCTGTTCCATAGCTCATCAAGACGTAGTCTGCCACCCAAATCGGTATCCTGGCTCCGTTCAACGGATTCACGGCGTACGAACCAGTAAATACTCCCGTCTTGTCCTTAGCCAAGTCCGTCCTGTCCAAGTCGCTCTTTGCGGCAGCGCTTCTTTTATAGGACTCCACAGACTCCTTCATTTCGGGAGTTGTCAATTTTTCAAGAAGCGGATGCTCGGGAGCCACAACCATGTAAGTCGCACCGTAAAGAGTGTCAGGACGGGTCGTGTAAATTTTTAGCTTCTCACCTTCAAGGCCGTCTATCTCAAACTCCACCTCTGCACCCTCAGACCTGCCTATCCAATTCGCCTGAAGCCTTTTCGTGGAATCCGGCCAATCCAGCTTGTCCAAGCCCGCAAGAAGCCTGTCGGCGTAGGCTGTAATCTTCAAAACCCACTGCCTCAATTTGCGGCGCTCCACGGGGTGGTGACCAACTTCGCTCTTGCCGTCCACAACCTCCTCGTTCGCCAAAACCGTGCCCAGTTTCGGACACCACCACACTGGCTTCTCGTCGACGTACGCCAAGCCCATTTTAAACAGCTTCAAAAATATCCACTGCGTCCATTTGTAATAGTCGGGATCCGTGGTGTTGATCTCCCTGTCCCAATCAATCGCAAATCCTATGCTCTTTATCTGGCGCCTAAAATTGTCTATGTTTTTTGCCGTAGTAATTCCGGGATGCGTTCCCGTCTTTACAGCGTACTGCTCGGCAGGAAGTCCGAAGGCGTCCCAACCCATCGGATGCAACACATTAAAACCTTTAGCCCACTTGTACCTGGCAAGTATGTCGGAAGCCGTGTATCCCTCTGGATGGCCTATGTGGAGCCCCGCCCCCGAAGGATATGGATACATGTCCAATATGTAGTACTTCCCCGACTTCTTGGTCTCGTCGAAACTTTTCGCGGCAAACGTCTTTTCTTCGTCCCACTTTTTCTGCCAATACTTCTCTATTTCGGAAAAGTCGTAATCAAGATTGCTGGTAGCCATGTCGTCAAAAAATCGCCGCCCATGCTCCCATATTTCACCGTGGCAATCAAGCATTTTCCCCAAATTTCAGCTACTCCAAAACAACCCGACCCCCCATCGAAACGCCTCGAATAATCGGAAGGAAATTTTTATACCATGCAGGAGAGAAAATCCTCGAACAGTTTTTAAGCCTCCACAAAGAAGCTCCTTTTAGATGCTCCACATTCGGACAAAATTTTTCCGCCTCAACACAACAAGCCCGCCGGAGAATTACAACTCCCTGTTTTTGGAATCCAATATTATGGTGACTGGACCGTCGTTTACGAGCGATACGTTCATCATCGCCCCGAAAACTCCGCTTTTGACGGGCTTTCCAAGTTTCAGCTCCAAAAACTCCCGAAATTTTCCGAACAGCGGAATGGAAACCGCGGGCGGGGCCGATCTGTTGTAGGAAGGCCGGCTTCCTTTTTTTGCGTTTCCGTAGAGGGTGAACTGGCTCACGGCTAAAATATCCCCTTTTACGTCGGAAACTCCCAGATTCATTTTACCTTCGGAGTCCTCGAAAATCCTCAAATTTACTATTTTCGACGCCAGCCATTCGGCGTCCGATTCGGAATCCGAATTTTCCACCGCAGCAAGAACCAATAATCCCCGCGATATTTCTCCGCTCACCGAAGGAACCGAACATTCCGCGTACTCCGACTTCCCAACTATCTCGACTTTCGCCCGCGAAACCCTCTGTATTACCGCCCGCATAGGAAAATCACGCAAAGCTTATCTCCGCAGTAAAACTCGCGGAAGATCTCGGAGGGATTTTTCTTGCCGCCTCGGCTGAAGCGTTAGGAAGCGCCGCAAGAGCGCAAACGGAACAATAGGAACTCTCGCCCAAATTCGGAGAAGTGACCACGCATACTCCCGGTTCGGGCTTCCCTCCTCCGTTTATTTTTACGAGCAGATCCTCCTCTCCGTTTCTCGGCCCGAGCCTGAACATTGAAGTCTTCAGCTTAACCCTCGCCTTGTCGAGGCGCGAAAGCCTTTCGCAATCCTCCTCCAGAAGGGAGACGCTATCGGACAAATTTCCGAACACGTCCGATTCGAACGCCTTTTTAGAGTCGCAAAAAAGCCTGTAAGAAGAGCGCGTCAAACCGTCGTGCCAAGGCAGCGCGAAGAACATTCTCGCACCTCCTCCCCACAACACGTCTTTGTCTCCTCCGTTTTCCAAACGCATGGAACAAGCGAGGGAAAATTCGTCGAAGCGGTACGACACTTTCAATTCGAAATTTTCGGGATAATCCGCCATATCCTTCGATGGAACAAACCTGGCTTTGAACCCCACGTCGTTCTCCTCCTCGCATTCGAATCTTCCAGAATTAGCATATCCCTCGTCGACTCCCTTACCCATTTTGGCGAAGGGAAACACGATTTTCATTCCTCCCTCGGCGGAGGCAAATCCCTCTCCACCTTCGGGGTAATTTTCGCCCCAATAAAGAACGTCGCGAATGCAACCGTCGCCCATTGTGAGGTTCCAATTCAGTATTCGCGCGCCCTCCTCCACGTTCGCCAAAAACGACGACGGACCCCGGGTCCAACGCCTTAACTCGACACCGTCTTTTACTATCTTTCCAAGCATTTCGCAACTATCTGTAAACCCTGCCTTCGGAGTCTTGAATCCGGAAGTTTTCCAGATGGTAAGCCGGATCCGCCCTGAAAGTCAATTTGAGATTGTACGCCTTCTCCAGATTTATGAGGTGCTCGAAATCTTCCGTCTGCAACCTCTTCAAATTCTCCGGATGCAACATGATCAGCAAGGATATCTCCTTCGACATGTCCGAATTCAAGCCCGCCGAGCGAAGCGACCTGCAAACCGCAACTATCCTCCTCTGAATCTCCGCCGACATCGTCCTCGCCGACTTCACAACGCCCTTCCCCCCGCAATACGGGCAAGTAGTATAAATTCCGCTCGCATTGCTCTGCGCGTGCCTCTGGCGGGTCATCTGCATTATTCCAAGCTGGGATATAGGAAGAACCTGGCTCTTTGCCTTGTCCTTTTCCATCTCGTCTTTGAGCTTCTTATAGACCAGCTGCCTGTCCTTTCGGCTCTTCATGTCAACCGTGTCTATTATCACAAGGCCGCCCAAATTCCTCAGCCTAACCTGTCTTGCCGCCTCCGTAACGGCTTCCAAATTCGCCTGCAAAATGAAATCCTTGCCGTCGGCATCCTTGCCCTTATGCGACCCCGTATTTACGTCTATCGCTACCAGGGCCTCCGTCTCATCGACAACTATTTCGCCCCCGGAAGGAAGAGCCACCCTCCTTTGAAAAGTCTGCGCTATCTGGTTTTCTATGTTGTAGCGCTCAAATATCGGTATATTCTCCCTGAAAAGCTGTATCTTGTTCTTGGCCCTGCTCGAAATCCTCGAAACGCTCCTCAGAATCTTTTCGTACTCGTCCTTGTCGTCGATTAAAATTCTGTCAGTCTGCTCGGTCAAAAAATCCCTTACCGTTCTCTCTATTAGCCCGGGCTCCTTGTAGATGGTGCACGGAGCGGGAGTGGTCTTTATCCTGTTTTGTATCTGGTCCCAAATATCCAGCAGCATGTGAAGGTCGCGGACAAAATAAGTCCACCTCTTCCCCTCGCCTGCCGTGCGAACTATAACCCCCATTCCCTCGGGGATTTTCATGTCGCGAAGAATCTTCTTTATCCTCTCCCTCTCGTGCTTGTCCTCTATCTTGCGCGAAATTCCACATTGCCCAGAATAGGGCATCAAAACGAGATATCTTCCAGGAATCGCTATGTTTGTGGTCACCCTCGGGCCCTTCGTCCCTATCTGGGTCTTCGTTATCTGGACTATTATCTCGGTGCCTACGGGAAACTTTTCGGGTATGTCCTTGGTGGAAAATTTTTGCGCGTTCTTCTTCTGCTCCTTGCTCCGATTCTCCCTGACCACTTCGTAGGAGTTGTCTGCAACGGTGCTAGGAAAAATATCCCAATAGTGCAAAAATGCGTTTTTGGACTGGCCTATGTCGACAAACGCCGCCTTCAAGCCGGGTTCCAAGTTTTGAATTTTACCCTTGAAAATCGCCCCGACCATGCTCTCGTCGCCATTGCGCTCTATCTCGAACTTCTGCATCACTCCATCGCTAAGGAGCGCTATGCGCTTTTCGAAGGGTTCCACATTTATGACGATTTCCTTGTAGGGCTCGTTGTCGCGCCTCAACAGCCTCACTATTTTTTCCAGCAGAGGACGTTTCTTGGCTCGAAGTTTCGCCTCCAGAACAAGCTTTTCCTCCGGAATCGGCGCGACAGTCTTCTCCTGCGGCCTTTTTGTGAGATCGTCTTCTTTGTAATCCGTATTTTCTTGTTTCATGGGTTTCGCTTTTTTAGCGAAACTTCCGCTCTACGAAATTTTCCTCCTGTGGACGTACACACTTTGAACGATTCCCAGAAGAATACAACACGTCAAAACGAAAGTTCCGCCATAACTTAACATTGGTAACGGCAATCCCGTTATTGGCATCACGCCTATGGTCATACCGACATTTATAAAAATATGGGTCATCAGTATGGCACCAATTCCAACGCACAAATAACGCCCGAAGGGATCTCGAGCCAGCTGTGCGGTTCTCAAGCAGCCGAAAAGGACAATTATGCCCATTAAAAATATCGCCGCGCAACCGCCCACAAAGCCGGATTCCTCCGCTATTACCGAAAAGATGAAGTCGTTGTACGCCACGCTCGAAGGAAGGTATCCGAGCTTGGCCTGTGTTCCCTCCGCATGCCCCTTGCCCGTAAGCCCGCCGCTTCCCACCGAAATGAGACTCTGGCGAAGATTCCAACTCACGTCGCGCCCCCCCGGATCTACGACGTCGGGTGCCACAAAAGACAATATTCTATTGCGCTGGTAATCTTTCATCGGAAGGCACCATGCGGAGTTTCCGTATGAATTGAGACTTGCAGAGTCTCTTGCGGAAAGATTTTCGCGCTTCAAGAAATTCGCGTAGCCGTATATGTCTATGGACACAGACGCTATCAGCGCGACAAACAGGGCGAATGTCACGACGAAAAACCTGCGCGAAATGTCCGATATGTACAGCATCGCAAAAAGCATCGGAAAAAATACGAGGGTCGAGCCTAAATCAGGCTGGAGAAAAATCAATAAAATTGGAACTAAAAATATAAAAATGAGCTTCCCAAGCGTCTTGAAAATTCCCTTTTCGCGAAAACTTCCGATATTTGCCCGAGCCATCATGGCTGCGGCCATAACGCAGGTTCCTATTTTCGCTATTTCCGAAGGCTGAAGGCTTAAAATTCCAAAATCTATCCACCTAGTGGCGTTGTATCGGCTCTCGACCAGGGGTATGGGAATGCCGAACACCTCCTTTAAGGCGAGAGGAACTAGCAGAATAATGCAAAAAATATAAACCGCATGGGCGTGCTCGAAAAGAACAGAGTAGTCCATTTTCGCCACAGCGAAATAAACGCAAAAGCCCAATATCACAAACACTATCTGCCTTATCCAGAATTGCCTTGTTATGGGTATATCCTCTATGTTGTAGCTTTGGGCAGAATATATGAAGGCAAACCCTATAAGCGAAAGCAAAAGCATGCAGACGGGCACCACGAAATCGAATCTTTCCGGCGCCTGTTTCGGTATGTCGCTTGTGTCGTATTTTGCCTTCATTAAACTCCTACCTCAAAAATGCACCACCCGCGTATTTGCGCGCCTCGGCTACCCCAATTCCCTTTCTCGACGAATAATCCTCAAGCTGGTCAAAATCCCCCCTCGCGGAGAAATACTTCGCCGACGGATTGCAAATCCAAAGGGCCGACACGCTCGAAGCCGGAACCATCATAAAGTTCTCGGTCAGCCCTATTCCCATCTCCGAATCCATATCCAGAATTTTCTCAAATTTTTTCTTTTCGGAGTGGTCCGGATATACGGGATAACCCACGGCGGGACGAATTCCAAAATTTCTTCCACGGGGGAAATCGAACCCGGAACTTCTCGCGGCTGCGTCGAATATCTTGGACTGGGCCATTTTCGACAGGCTCTCGGCAAACATGTCGCATAGAGCCCTCGATATAGCCCGGGAATACTCGTCCCCCGAAAAGCTCCCCACGAATTCGTCCGCCTCTTTTCCGGCAGTGGCCGCAAAAAGCGCCACGGAATCCCCCTTGTTATCGGAGGCAATAAAGTCGGACAAGCACAGACATTTCCCGTTTGAGTCGGGAATTTGATCCCTTATAAAGTTGAGCCTGCAAATCTCGGAATTTCCTTCGTCAAACAGAAGGACGTCGTCCCCGACGGATCTTGCCCCAAAAAATCCAACCCTCAGCTTTGGCCTGGCAATTTTCAACAGACTTTTTAGGACATCCAATGTGTCCTTTGCAAAGCCTTCCAAATCCTCCGATTTTTTCAAGTCGACAAGGGATCTAAACCCCTTCAAATCCCACTCTTTGAAATAGTCCGACCACGAAAAGTAATTCTCCAACTCCCCCGGAGAAACTTCGACATTCCTTGCCCCAAAGTAGGGAGGTTTCAATCTCTTCGAGAAATCCGCGGCAGCCTTCTTCGATCTTGCTTCGCCTATCGAGACATATTTTCCCGAACTCCCCGCCTTTTTTTCGACTTTGCCGAAATAGCGACTTCTAACGCTTTCGTGCATCGCTTCGAGGGCTACTTTGTAAGTCGGATCGCCGCCCGTCAGAGCTCTCGCCACTCCCGTGGAAACGCTCGCATCGGAAACTCTAACCACGCTGCCGCTGTAAAGCGGAGCCAATTTGACAGCCGTATGCGTCTCGCCAGTGGCCGCCCCTCCGAGCATTACAGGAACCCTTACTCCCTCCCTTTCCAACAGCGACAAAGTGTTCGCCATTTCGTCCAAACTGGGAGAAATGAGGGCGCTCAATCCGACCAAATCCGCATCTTTTGCAGCCTCCAAAATGCGTTCCGCCTCCACCATCACTCCGAGATCCCTTATCTCGAAGCCTCCGCAGGAAAGCACCGCTCCAACTATATTTTTTCCTATGTCGTGAACGTCTCCCTTTACCGTTGCTATAACGATTTTTTTCTTCTCTGCGGAATTGTCCGAAGACTTTTTTAGAAGCGGCTCAAGCTCCGCCACCGCCTTCTTCATCACACGGGCGCTCTTCACAACCTGGGGCAAAAACATCTTTCCCTCTCCGAAAAGATCCCCCACCTTTTTCATGGCTCCCATCAATGGAGACTCTATCGTTTTGAGAGGGTCTCCGCCACATTCCTCCAAAAAGTGTTTCACAACCTCGGGAACCCTGTCCTCTTCTCCCTTAACAAACATTCTCAACAGCCTGTCCTCCCACGACAAGCCCTTCCATCTGTCCCTTCTCTCCGGGCGAATCTCCGATGGGCCTCCCTTAAATTCCTCCGCCCTGGCAAGCAGAGCCTCCGTCGCCCCGGGAAACTTGTTCAAAACCACGTTCTCAACAAGCTCCCTCAACTCCGGATTTATTTCGTCGTAGGGAATGAGCATTCCGGCATTGACTATTCCAAAATCCAGCCCCGCAGCGCGAGCATGTCGCAAAAACACCGAGTGCATAGCCTCCCTGACGGGCTTGTTTCCCCTAAAGGCAAAACTCACGTTGCTGACACCTGCGCTCGTGCGAACCCCGGGGCATTTCAATTTTATCTCCCTAACGGCCCCTATAAAATCCACAGCGTAGTTGTCGTGCTCGGGAATGCCCGTTCCTATGGTGAGAACATTCGGGTCGAATATTATATCCGAGGGATCAATGCCGACTTTTTTAGTGAGTATATCGTACTCGCGCGAACAAATTTCTACTTTCTCCTTCTGGGAAACGGCCATTTTCTTCTCGTCGAAAGCCATCACGACCATGGCCGCCCCAAATTTTGCTATCTCGCGGGCCCTCTCCACAAACTTCTCCTCGCCCTCCTTGAGGCTTATAGAGTTGACCACGCATTTGCCCTGGACGCATTTCAGCCCAGCAAGAAGCACGTTCCAATCCGAAGAGTCTATCATTACGGGAACGCGGGCGATTTCCGGCTCCGAAGCTATCAAATTTAGAAACTTCTCCATGCAGGCTGCTCCGTCCAACATGGGAGCGTCGAAATTTACGTCCAACAAATTCGCACCGCTCTCCACCTGAGCGCGAGCTATTTTCAGAGCACCGTCGAAGTCTCCCTCCGCCACAAGTTTTTTGAATGCTGGAGATCCCATCACGTTCGCCCTCTCTCCTACGAAAGCAAACGGCGCGTCTTTTTCTGGGAGCTCAAAGGTTTCGAGCCCTGCCAAAACCAAAGACCTTCTCCTTTCTTTTGGGCGGCGCGGAGCGCACGAAGAACATGCCTTAACTATCGCTTTGATATGCTCCGGAGTGGTTCCACAGCAGCCTCCTACCATGTTCAAAAGCCCGTCTCTTACGCTTTCGGAAAGCGCAGCGGCGGTCTCCTTCGGAGTTTCTTCGTACTCGAAATTTGAAAGGGGCTTCAAGAATCCGGCATTCGGATAACAATGGGTATAGCACTCGGCAAGCCTGTCGAACTCTTCGATGTAGGGACGCATTTTCCTAGCCCCCAAGGAACAGTTGAGGCCCACAAAAAGCGGCTCGGCATGGCGTATTGAAGCGTAAAATGCCGATATGGTCTGCCCGCTCAATATCCTTCCGGAAGCGTCCGAAACAGTCATGCTTACCCCTATGGGAACTCTCTCGCCCCTCTCGCGGCAAATCGACATGTATGCGTGGAGCGCGCTTTTTAAGTTTAGAGTGTCGAAGGCCGTCTCAAACAGGAGCAAATCGACCCCCCCGTCCAACAACGCCTTTATTTGGCCATAGTATGAATCCCTGAGTTCGTCGAACCGAACGGATCTGGCAGATGGATCGCTCACCGACGGAGATATGCTCGCAGACTTGTTCATCGGGCCTATCGAACCCGCCACGAAGCAGGTTCTCTCAATCCCCGCCTTCGCCGCCTCCTCCTCAGCTTTCCGAGCCGACTTCAGCGCCACTTGTGCCGCCGCGAAATTCATTCGGGAAACCATTTCGGAAAGGCCGTATTCCGACTGGACAATGGAATTTGCCCCGAAGGAACACGTGCTTACAATGTCGCTTCCGGCTTCGAAATAAGCCGAATGTATCTTCCCTATCACATCGGGACGAGTCAGCGGGAGCAAATCGTTGTTTCCCTTTAGAGGAATCTTGGAATTGGCAAGAATCCTGTCGTTTCCCCTAAAATCTTCTTCTTTCAATCCCTCCCTCTGCACGAGGGTGCCCATTCCTCCGTCGAGATACACTATCCTGCTTTCGAACAGCTTAGACAGCTTTTCCCCTCTCTCCGATAAATTTTTCATCAAACAAAAAAATTAGGAATACCTATCGCTCTTGGCCATGTGCGCTATCAACCTGTCGTTAAAAGCCTTTGCCCCGTCGTGGCCCATTTGCCTAAGAGCCTCCACCATGGCAGCCACCTCCACCAATCTCGCCATGTCCCTTCCGGGCCTGACGGGTATCATGAAATGAGGTATCTGAATGCCGAGTATATCGAAATAATTTCTCTCCAATCCGGTTCTATCTTCTACAATTCCCTGCTTCCACTCTATGAATGTGACCACTATATCTATCTTTTTTTCGGGCCGAACGCAGCGTATTCCAAACAACTCCGCCACGTTTATTATGCCTATTCCCCGGCACTCCATGTAGCCTCTGCTAAGCTCCCTTCCCTTGCCGGTTATAGTGTTGTCGCCCGTTCGGACGCAATACACGAGATCGTCCGCCACGAGGGAATGTCCGTGGTCTATCAAAGCTAGCGCGCACTCGCTCTTTCCTATTCCGCTGTCTCCGCGGATCAAAGTTCCTATCCCCTTTATGTCTATCAAAGTTCCGTGGATGGAAGTTCTGGCCGAAAACATCCTCTCCAAATTCATGAGAAGCTCGGCTGAAAATTCCTTCGTTTTCATCTTGGTTCTCATGAGAGCCACGTCGGACTCTGCCAGCACGTCCAGCATAGGCTTTGTAGGCGCAAGCCCCCTCGATATTACAACGCACGGAATGCCGCTTGCCACCATTTTCCTCATGGTTTCGACTTGGTCCTCGGGCGACAAATCCCTCATGTACGCCATTTCTCCGGCCCCGAACAACTGTATGCGCTTTGCGGCAAAATTTTTATAGTATCCCGTTATAGCCAGTGCGGGGCGATTCAATGTCGGCTCCAAAATCATCTTGTCCAGCCCCTTCTCGGAGCTGGCAATCTCCAACGCCAACGGCGTTTTAAAAGAGTTGTAAAAATCTCTTACTGAAATTTTTTCTTCGGGTTTTTGAATTTCCATCTGCTTCGGGGATTTTTATGGGTTGTGCCTGCCCAGGGCGGCGGAATCTTTACATCGAAAAATTCTCGCCGAGATAGAGTTTTCTGCTCTGTTCGTCGTGGATTAGAAAGTCGCTCGAACCCTCGCAGAGAACCGATCCTTCGTGAATCAGATACGCCCTGTCCACTATGCTCAAAGTTTCCCTGACGTTGTGGTCGGTTATCAACACTCCGATATTTTTCGACTTAAGCCTGAGAATTATGTCCTGAACTTCCGCCACGCTTATCGGATCCACTCCGCTGAAGGGCTCGTCCATGAGGATAAATTTCGGCCTCGAAGTGAGTGCCCTGGTAATCTCAAGGCGCCTTCTCTCGCCTCCCGACAAAGTGTACGCCTTCTGGCCTGCAAGCGAGGTAAGCCCGAGTTCCTTGAGCATGGAAAACGCATAATCCTTCAGTTCTTTTTTCGGAATTTTTAGGGTTTCGGCTATCGCGAGCACGTTCTCGTACACGGTGAGTTTTCTAAACACCGAAGGCTCTTGTGGAAGGTAGCCTATCCCCATTCTTGCGCGCAGGTACATGGGAACCCCCGTGACGTCTTTTCCGTCGAGGAAAACTTTTCCCGATGTTGCGGGAACCAGGCCGACTATCATGTAAAAGCTCGTGGTCTTTCCCGCTCCGTTGGGTCCCAAAAGCCCGACTATTTCGCCGGCCTCCACTCGAATGTTCACCCCCTTGACAACGCGCCGCTTCCCGTACTCCTTTACGAGATTCTCCGTTTCTATGGACGCGACTTTTCTTTCGGATTCCATGCGGGTTTAGAGAATAGAATTTAGAAATTCTTGCAACACTTAACTGTCCGTTTTGGGGGCAAAATTTCCCCCGTCCGAACCATTCTTAGGTTTTTTGGGGAACAGGGCGGCAAGCACCGACCACACGTGGAAAGGAAGTCCGAGCGGATACAAAAACAAATAGCCGAACATGGAGGACACGAAGAATATCATGCCGTCAATCCACCTTCCGCCCATGCAGCTTCCCAATCCGGGAACCATGAGGCTTCCGATGGCGTCGAGAACGGGTTCGTACTTTTTCTCCTTCATTGATATTTCACGTCAAAAGTAAATCTTTGCGGCCAAGGTCCAAAACATTTCGTAGGAAAATTTTTGCGAAACATACTCGGCGCTTCTGACGGTCCAATTTAAATTTAGTTCAAAATTTTCGTATCTGAGGGAAGTTCCCGCCATGCCCTCTCCGACCAGCCATTTTGGCGAAACCTCGCGGCTGTCGGCAAATGTGTTTCCGTTTAGCGATATGTCGTAGCCCACAAAGCGAGCCGCTCCGCCGCAGTAGAAGTAGAAATGCCATTTCTCCCTGCCCGAAAACCACGACACGTCCGAAGAGGACGCATTGTCTATCCTGTTTGGGTCGAAGGAATCAGGAAGATTTAACCCTATTCTCCAAATAGCCCTTATCTCGCCGTTTGTCTGAACATTGCCCAAGTTTACCTCCGCAGAACCTATAAAATCGCTTTTCGCCCCGCCGCCCATGTCGAATTTCAAAAGTCGCTGGGATCTCTTATACGTCACTATTATTCCGGGCTCGTTCTTGACTTGGTCGTGCCAGCCCATAGGCCAATGGGCCCCTATCAGGCTATGCCAAAACTTCTGCGCGTCTTCGGCAAGCGAAGCCGGACCCACAACACCCAAACTCACTCCGAAAGAGTCGAGAGTATCGCGAGTAGCCACGTGCGCCGCGCACGAAAGATACAGCCAGCCGCAGTAAGGACGCTCGTCGGGCCCGTAATTTACAGTTTCGATGTCGGTAGGAACGTACATCATTTGACCGAGAGAAGCCGTCTGGTAAAATTGCGCTCCGCCTGTATCGAGCAAATTTTTCAACACAAAGAACTGAAGCTTTGAAGCCCACCAGTCGTCTCCCGAAGTAGTGTACATCAACTTGAGCCCGTTTGTGTAGTAGCGGTCGGAAAAATAAATATCGTTTTCAATATTAAGCGAGAGCACGTCTGGAGCGCTTTCGCGGACGACTTTTTTCGCCTCTATCGACAGAGCCGATAAGTGGGAAAAAAGGATTAACAATCCAAGGATTGTTGACAATGCCGAAGTACGGGTCATAGGCTCCGAAGAATGAGAATAAGCTCTGGTTTTGCAAGGGGAATTTCGTTGTCGGCGCCGAAGGGCGATTCCACCCGACCCGCCACCGACGCCGCCCGGGAAGCGATATTTTCCTCACTTGGAGAGCTCGTGGTGGATGCCAAAGTATTGGATTTGTTCGCAGGAACCGGAGCCTACGGGCTGGAAGCCGCCAGCAGAGGAGCCAAAAGCGTAGTCTTTGTGGAGAAAAATTCCCGGGCTATCGCGTGCCTTCGTGAAAACATCGCAAAGGTTTCGAAGGCCATGCGGGGAAAGGCTCCGAGCATGGAAATAGTACCGGCCGATTGTTTTAAGCTGGAAAAACTTTTCGCCGATAGACAGTACGATGTGGTATTTGCCGACCCGCCCTACAAGTTTCTTTTTGAAAAAAAACAGCTGGAGGATCTGCTCTGCTCCATCGGGAAAATAGCCGCTTCGAGCGGTTCAACCTGCGTTCTCGAAGCTCCCGCCGAATTCGAACTTCCTCGAAACTTGGAAAATTTTTCGTTTGAAATGAAGAAGAGACTCGGCAAAAAATCGAAAGGGAAACCTTCCCAGATAATTTTTACTGTAAAAATATGAACGAACTGAACACGTTTTTAGAAGTGGCGATAAGACGCGGAGCCACCGACTTGCACTTTCACGACGAAAGCTCTCCCTATCTGAGGGTGGAAAACGAAATCGTAAAATTGGATTTTCCCATTCCCTCTCCTTCGTCGGAATTGCTCGTGTCGCAAATCTTCGACTCGATGCATGAAAGGGAGAGAACGCGAGTCGAAAAAATTTTTGAATCCGGAAACGATGTCGATTGCGCCTTTACATGCGCTTCCGGAGCCCGCATAAGGGCTAATATTTACAGATTCAACAAAGGGCTGGGAATATCCCTTAGAATAATTCCCGGAGTTCCGCTTTCCATAGAAAAGATAGGAATACCTCCCGTCTCGCTCGAACTGATAAAAAATAAGAGCGGATTGATTTTGATAACTGGAGCGAACGGCTCGGGAAAGAGCACCACCCTCGCGGCTTTAATCGATAGAATAAACGAGAGCAGAAACGGACATATTCTCACAATAGAAGACCCGATAGAATATGTCTTTTCCGAAAAAAAGTGCATGATATCCCAACGCGAAGTCGGAGTCCACGTTCCGAATTTTTACTCCGCATTGCGATCCTCAGTCAGGGAAAATCCCGACGTGATAATGATAGGAGAAATGCGAGACTTGGAAACGAGCCGGACAGCCCTCCAGCTCGCGGAAACCGGACACTTGGTTCTCGCATCGCTACATACTCGCAATGCTCCGCTTACTATAGACAGGCTGATAAGCCAATTTCCCGGAGACGAGCAATCGCAAATAAGAAACATGCTAGCAGACAACCTGATAGGAATAATATCGCAAACGCTTCTTGCAAGAATAGACGGCGGGCTGGTAGCCGCGTTTGAAGTGATGATAAACAATCCCGCGATAAGAAACAACATACGCGAACAGCAATCTTCGCAAATACAAAACGTCATGCAGACGAGCTACAAGTACGGCATGACGGTAATGGAAAAATCCCTGCTAAATCTCGTCGAAAAGAGAATCGTGACGCCGGAAGAGGCAATGTCGAAAGCAGTAAACAGAAACAGGCTAGCCGAAGACCTATTCAAAAGCCCATATATAAGCTCGCGCGCCCTCGCCAACATAAGACGCCCAGAATAACGTATCTGTTGCAACAAAACAATACGTCGAGATATGTTGTCCAACGAGGCTTTGGCGTTTGTGCAAATTTAGATCCTTCCTTTCCACGAGATAACCCGGAAGGAGCAAATATTGCAAGGTTTGTAGCGCTGGCAGAATGGATATATATGACGGCATGAAGGGCAACGACCTATATTTAGCATCATATTCGGGCAATTCGGCGGACGCGGTTCTCTGCGCGACAGGCACAAGCCCCGAAAGCAAATTTTGGCGCGTTGTATTTGATTCGATATCGTTTTACAAGGAAACGATAGATGTTCTTGAAGAGAAGAATGACTTTATAAAATCAACAATAAAGTCATCTGTACGCGCGCCTCTTCGGAATTGGTGTTTGACGTAAATGTTTCAAAGAGCGACTTAGAGGCATATCTCGATGTTTTAGGTACAAAAATCCTCAAGCGAGACCTGATAGAATTTAAAACTGCTGGTTCAAATATAGTAGCTGACGACATAATTGTAAAGACACAGGACGGAATTAGTGAGAAAATCGAGTTCCATAGAAAATCTGGAGTTCGGATTGGAGACAGCCCAGATGGGGCTTACGACTGTCCCTGAGGCTCGGCTACTTGGGTTGGTGCAGTTGAACTAGCTTCCGTGGTTGTAAAAAGGCGCAGGAAAGAGAGCTTGTGCTTTGTCGCGGTATGCGCGTCGGAAAAGTATCTTAAGTTAGAGTTCAAAAGATTAGCTAAGAGCGAATCTTTTTTTTTATCTCCCGCATTATGAGAATTGGAGCGGTACCTGTTAGATACTTTTAGGCTGTCTAACAAAAAAAGTAGTTGACCGATGGGGCACTCAGTCATAGTTCTTAAGGCGTATGGATATGCGTAATAGGCTCATGATATGGGCGGCCGTACTTGTAGCGTTGCCGTTGTTTGCCGAAGAATTGGAGATAGTTGTCAATCCGCAGCAAAAATTCCAGACGATAGACCACTTCGCCGCAGCTGATGCTTGGAGCGGAAATTTTGTAGGAAAGTATTTCCCGGAAGAGCAGAAAAACCAGCTCGCAAAATGGCTGTTTTCCCAAAAGTTAGGGTCTGACGGAAATCCCGAAGGCATAGGACTTTCAATGTGGAGATTCAATATCGGGGGTGGGAGCCTTGAGCAGGACGGGGCTGATATCGAGCCTTACCAACGCAGGGCGGAATCATTCCTGACAAAGGACGGCTCTGCGTATGATTGGACCAAATGCGCGGGCCAAATGTATTTTATGAAGAAGGCGAAGGAATATGGTTGCGATAAGTTCCTCATATTCTCCAATACTCCTCCCGTGCAGTGGACTAAAAACGGCAAGGGCTGGAGCGCCAAGGAAAATTATGGAGCCAACTTAAAGCCCGATTGCTACGGCAAATTTGCCGACTACATGGCGACAGTCGCCAAGCATTTCACTGAGCTCGGCTACAATATACAATACATAAGCCCTATAAACGAGCCGCAAGTCCCGTGGGATTCTCCCCGCCAGGAGGGCAGTAGGTGGAGAAACTCCGAGATTGCAAAGCTCGCGCGCGAACTTGACAAATCAATCGAAAAGGCTGGGATTAAGGGCACTAAAATTTTGCTCGGCGAATCGGCAAGCCTTACGGCACCCTTGGACAGGGAAACTAGCTGGTATTGGGAGTTCGACAAGTGCCCAAAAGAAGAGCAGCCGTTTGGCCAGCTTAAACAATTTTTCGACAAATCCTCCCCGAATTATATAGGCGACTTGAACCATCTCGAAAAATATTGGGCTGCGCATAGTTACCACTCCGGCAAAAAGATTGCCGACATGCCAAAAATTCGGAAGGCGCTCGCAGCGGAGGTCAGCAAATACGGTTTGGAATTTTTGCAGACCGAATGGTGCCTGCTTCCAAACTACAACCAAAAGAATTGCGACGGTTTTTCCGCCGACCGTTACAGCGACAACAACGGGGACATCCAAGCCGCCCTGTGCATGGGGCGCCTGATAACAGCCGATCTCTCGATAGCTCAGTCGAGGGGCTGGGGGTACTGGAAGGGAATGGAGATAAAAGGCGACTTCGCCCTTGCTGGCGTCTATCCCAAAGACGGAAAATTAGAAAGCGGAGGTGTCGTGCGCGACAACAAGATTCTGTGGGCTCTTGGAAATTGGAGCTTCTTTGTACGCCCGGGATTCAAGCGCATTGAGATAACCGGAGCCGACGACCTTGCGAAAGTTTCTTCAAGCGCGTTTATCTCACCCGACGGCAAGAGAGTTGTGGCGGTTTTTGTAAACTCCTCTTACGAATCGCATCCGGCCAAGTTTAGTGGAGAGCTTGCAGACCAAGAGTTCACGGTTTACAAAACCGACGCGAATTCAAGCCTTGCAAAAATCGCGGAATCCCTATCTGGCGGATTTACATTTACCCCGCGCTCAATAACGACTCTCGTCTGGGATTTAAAATAGGTTTAATTTATGCAATTTAATGGGGCGGGACGCGGTTTCGAGCCCCACCCTTTTTTACTTGCAGATATGTCAAAGTATCTGCCTGCTGTGAATGTCTCGTTTGTCTATTTTATCGGGATTTATATATAAATAAAGCCTGCGAACGGTGACACCGCAAAAATACCCGCACTGCTATGCCAAAACGCATAGATTTAAAGATGATTTTGATTATTGGTTCAGATCGATTGTAATAGGCAGGCTTGCGAATTCAACTATTCGGGAACGCGCTGGCGTGCAAAGCTCTCAAATAAGAGGAATACAATGTTGTAAGCTCCAACCCCGCACGATCCAGAATCCGCGGACGTCACATCCGAGATTCTCGAAAAAATCATAGCAAGGAAGCGCCCCGACGCCTTGCCCTCGGCGGCCAAATCGCTCTGAACCTCTCATTGAAGCTTTCAAAGCTCGGCATTCTGAAAAAATACGGCGTGGAGCTAATCGTCGCCAAGGAGGAGGCTATTGAAAAGAACGAGTACAGGGAAAAATTCAGAGAGGCGATGCTTAAAATAGGCCTCGATATCCCAGCATAATCGTCCACAACATAAATGAGGCGACGGATTTGACTGAAAAATGTGGAAAATTCCCGGTTATCATACGCCCAATCTACAGACTCGGCGAAACGCACGGAGGCGTACAACCGCGAGGGCTTCTCTTCCCGCAAAAGGCTGGCCGCAACCCTACGCGGCTAGATGCTCCTCAAACAAAAAATGCTTTTTTACCAACGGAATAAAGCCTGCCAATTTCTTCGGAAAAAATCAATCGATATTCGCTTTGAATACTCTCGAATTGCGCCCGGACTCCAAATATTTTTTTCTTCTATCCTCCGGAAGTTCGCTCGGAGAAGTCTCCCTAAATCCGCATACCTCCGTAAAAAATGGAGAGCTTTTTGTGCTAAGAGCGTAGAGAGTTTTCACTCCCGCCTCCTTTGCCTTCATTTTTATAAACTCCACCATGCGAGTTCCCACCTTGTGACCCTGGTAGAAGGGCTGTACGTGCAAACTTGCAAGCTCGGCCTTGCCTCCGCCGTAGTCGAGCAAACAAACGAACGCTATTATGCTTCCGTCCATTTCATATACATAATATCTCGAAATTTTTTCCTGAATCTCCTCAAGCGACCTGTACACCAAATTTTGAGACCTAGCCGAAATTTTCAGTATTCCGTATATAATGGAGGCATCTTCGGGACGAGCCTTGCGAATTTTTTGATACTCGTCGGCGTATATCATACTGCCGCAGCCGACCTTTTCAAAAAGCTCGGTAAGGAGACAGGAAAACTCCCTTCCGTCGAGTATGTGGGCGCGCGGAGTGTTTGAAGTCTCAAGAGCGCGAATGGAAGCTTCAACTTTCGAGACTACCCTCGGATCGATTTCGCCCCTCCTGTTTTCGAGAGTGCGCTTCGCCTCCGATATCGGAACGGCAACTGCAGTTTCGCTTTCTATCGCCAGCCCGCGCGTTTCTGTCAGGAATATCAGCTTCGAAGCCTTTAATCCAGACGCTATTTCCGCGGCAAGGAGGTCGGAATTTATCCTAAACAGCCTTCCTTCCCTGTCGCACGCCAAAGGGGAAAACACCGGCACTATCCCAAAACCCAACAGCTTCGACACTGTCGAAAAATCTATCTTATCTATTCTTCCGGCCCTCAAGTAGTCGACTCCGGAAATTATGCCGAGTTCCGTAGCCCTGACCGCATTCGTCGAAGCGCACTTTATCTCGAGGCGGGCAAACGCGTCTAACACGCTCTGAGAAGCAGAGGCTGAAGCGAGCCTTGAATATTCGAGGGTCTTTTCGTCGACGGGTTTGTCGCCATAAAAATCGCTCAACTCCACGGAATTTTCGGCGGCCAGATTTTTCAGCTGCCTTCCTATTCCGTGGACAATAACGATGTTTATGCCCAAGCTTTTGAGAACGGCTATGTCGGTGGCTACGTTCGGGAAATTCTCGTCCAAAATTATGCTGCCGTCTATGGCGATCACAAAGGTCTGCCCTCGGTACAAATTGACGTATTCGAGTATTCCCCGCAAATCGCTCGCCTTAATCGCGCGTTCCTTTGGAAGAATGTCGTCCATTGTTCAGATCTCCAAATCCAAACGGCACTATTCCCTTCCGATGTAGGTTAGGTCCTCGACCCGTATTTTCAGCATATCTCCCTGCTTTATGAATAGGGGAACTTGTACGACTACCCCATTTTCGAGCGTGACAGGTTTTGTCGGGGCGCTGGAAGTGTCGCCTCGAAGCCCCTCGGCTGCCTCCTTGACCCGAATCACTATGTTCTGGGGCAATTCTACAGAAACGGGTTCGTCATTTACGTGAAGCACTGCGTAATTAGAGCCCTCAACGAGCCATTTCGCGTCGTCTCCTACGGTGTCTTTGCTCAAAACTATGTCGTCGAAGGTCTCTGGATTTATGAAGTGGAATTCGTCTCCGACTATATACGAAAATTCGAGAATTTTGTTCGTAGTATGGCAGAACTCAACCGAATCGGTGGATCGGAATTTCACCGCCGTAGAAGATCCCGTGTCGAGATTCCTAAGCACGGTCTGCACGAATCCGGCCTGCCTTCCCTGCGTGCGGTGCATCATGCTCATCACCACGTGGGGGGCGCCGTTGTACATTATAACTTTGCCTTTTCTGATGTCTGTAGGATTTCCCATTTCGTTATCGCGTATATGTTAAAATAGGTTGAATAATTGCTTCGCAAAAAGCTCCGGTCAATTGAAAAATGGACTCCAGCGAAGCTCTGATTAAAAATTTTTATAGGCTATCGAGAGACGATATCCCGTTTTTAATTGACCGAAAGGCCTGCGAAAATAGAATCCTCCCATTTTTTAAGGAGAAGCGTATGGGAAGCCCAACCGATATAAGAAAGGGAAGCGTCATCATGTACAACGGCGCTCCCCATGTAGTAATGAATCTGATGCACCGCACCCCTGGAAGAAGATTGGGGTTCGTCCAAACGACCATGAGAAATCTCGAAACGGGATCTTCGGCGGTGGCGAAATTTTTCTCGAACAACAATGTCGATTTCTGCGACACCACGATGAAAAATCTGGAATTTTCGTATATCGACGGAAGCGACTACCACTTCATTGATCCGGAAAGTTTCGACGACATAGTTCTGAGCAAAGATACCGTAGGAGACGACGCGAAATGGCTGATAGAGGGAACGTGCTATTCGATTTTATACGTCAACGGAGAACCTGTTTCCGTTCAGTTGCCCCTCAACATGACTGTGTTGGTTAAGGAGGCGGCGGAAGGCCTAAAGGGGGACAGCGCCACAAACGCGACAAAGGCCGTCACTCTCGAAAACGGGGTAGTCGTCCAGGTTCCCCTATTTATAAAGCAGGGAGAGAAAATAAAGATACGCACCGAAGACGAAACATATATAGGCAGAGCTTGAAAAAACGCTCCGGGAAAATTCCGGAGCGTTTTTTTCGGTTTTCTCAGAAACTCACGAGCAACTGGCCCCCTACTACAAAAGCGTTGTCTATGGATCCATTCCCGTACGGCCGAATTATGTACTGAAAATCCGGTTGTATCGAAACATATTCGTTCAGCTGTATCACGTATGTAAACTCCAAAACCGTCTCTTGCGAAACATCGTAATTCACGGTCTTGGCGTAGTCGGAACTGAACCAGCCGGTAAGCCACGAAAAATAAATTCCGTCTCCGCTCCTGTACGGCACAAAGCCTTGAAATTGTATTCCGGCGTAAGCCATCCACGGCATTATGCTTATGCTCTGAACGGGAGCTGCCTGAACCCCTGCCCATATAGCCACGTATCTGTCGGCGGAATCCTTCCATATCTGCTGCTGTCCCTGCAAATAGAATCCGTAGGCGTTTTCCCTGTCGCTCCCTGGAAACGAGCCGGGATTATAGCCCCCGTAAAAATATCCTCCCAACTGGTATTCCCCCGACAACTCGCTTCCACCGCACTTGAAAGTGGGACTCCATTCGGCTTGAAACACAGCCATGTACCCGTCGTCCGAACTTATGCCCATATCAACCCCGCGCCAGTTGTCGTTTATGTTGTCCGGAATTTGATACAAACCCGCCGCAAACGACACATTCCCCTCCGTGCTTAAAACAGCAGAAACTCCCCACGTGGCAACCGGAGATGATGTGAACGGACTGTTCGAAAAAATCGCCGCCGGAGTCGAGTCTATTCCCCCGCTAACCAAGTATCCGAAAATCGGCAAGGAGGCGAAGTCGTCCGACATTGAAATTCTGCCTATGGAAATTTGAACGCTCCCAAAATCGAAATCCTTTGTTTGCGAAAGATAAATTTCGTACAGCATGGCTCCGTTATTGACGTAGGATTCGGAGACGGTGAAAAAATTGCCGATCTTGTTGCTCAGATCGTCTCCGACATTGTAGGCACCCGACACTGTAAAGGTTGCACCCTTCCAATTTAAAACCTTCTCCAGGTCTATGTTCACTCCGTAAAGCATCTCATGGGTATAATTGGTTCCCTGCGACGCCCCTCCGGAGGGGTTTGTCAGCAAAACGGCGTAATAGTCAAAGAAGAGGCCGATCCCTGAATCCTTCTCGAGCGAAGAATTGGCGGAATTTATCTCTCCGCAAGCCTCGTCGAGCCCAAAATTGCCAAAGGGGAGCGACAAATCCTGAGCCGCCGAAGCCGACAAAACCGACGACAAAACCGCAAAAACAATGTTTCCAATTTTCATAATTTAAAGATTTTTTCGGCAGGCTATCCGCCGCGCGGCAAAATTCCGCGCGGCGGAATCCCGCCTTTTTACCGCACTTTAGAATTTTCCGACGGCTTCGCAGAAGTTTCGATTATAACGCTTTCAGTTATTGAAACCTCCTCCGCCGGATATTTTACCACCACAGCTTCTCCATGCCTTTTTACTACAGGAGAAATTTTCACAGACTTTTTGTCCTGTTCTTTAGCAGTCTTTTTTACCGGAGCGGGAGCGCCTTCCATATCCACCACTCCAGTCGACATCAGCACAACTGCCGCAATCGCCACCGCGACCAAAATTCCGGCTCCTACCCTCTCAGCGCACTTGAACGCCCTCTGGCCTCTTTCCCTCTTAGCCCATACAAACACTGGGATTCCAAGCGCGAGAAAAATTATCGATGCCAGCAAATATTCAAGCCCTGCCGCGTATATCAGCCAAACCGCATATATAGATCCCAGCACGCCCGAAAGCACCGCCGCCGCCCTCGTAGATGAGAGGTTCGGAACCACAGACCGAAGTGTTCCGTTTCCTCCTATTTTCCAGAGATAAAGTGTACTAGCAAGATATGGCGGAAGAACCATTACTCCCGTTATGGAAAGCATCGTGTTCCACGCGTTTCCGGAAAACGCCACCATCAACATAGCAGCCTGCATTAGCGCACTCGTCACCCAAAGCGAAACCGACGCAGCCCCCTTTGAATTTGTTGAGGCGAACGCTTTGGGAAAAGTTCCGTCTTTTGCTGCCGCGTAGGGAAGTTCGGCAGTTATCATGGTCCATGCCAGCCAGCTCGAAAGAACCGCCACCAAAAGCCCGAGATTCATAAGCCACGCCCCCCATTTTCCTACGATATTCTCGAGCACTCCGGCCGTCGACGGATTCGGAACCGCCGCTATCTCTGCTTGCGTCATGAACCCGTACGGCAATATCGACAAGAGGAAAAATACCAGCAATCCCCCGGCAAATCCCAAAATGG
>CASDUP010000048.1 GCA_949283955.1 uncultured Verrucomicrobiota bacterium
AAAAGTTTTTTATTATGAACCATGATGGGGGCATGGTTTATTAGAAAATTTTTCTATATTTTTCTTGCGAGTCGGGCGATAGGATCGGATTCTTGGGAAAAGGTTTTTCAAGTGAACAGGCTTCCGTTGAGAGCGTGGATAGAAGTGGATTTGGGGCGTCTCGAATCCAACGTCAGGAAAATAAAGGCCTCTTTGCCCGAAGGGGTAAAATATATTTGTGTGGTCAAGGCGGACGCCTATGGGCACAGCATGCCGCAATCGCTCGTGAGGTTCCTCAATGGAGGTGCGGATATATTTGCGGTTGCGAACTTATATGAAGCTTCCCGGGTTCGGGAGGTGGTGTCGAATAGGCCCGTTCTCGTGTTGAGCCCCATTTTAAAAGAGGAGAGGCCTCTGTGTTTCGACTACGATGCAACTCCAGCCGTTTCGTCTTACGCTGAGGCTGCGGCTTTCGACGCTTTGGCCGGAGAGGCGGGGCGCAAGCTCAATATACAGATAAAAGTAGACAGCGGCATGGGGCGTTCGGGAGTTTGGTTTGAGCGCGCGGACGAAGAGATTCCTCCTATGTTCGATTTGAAAAACCTTAGAGTGTCCGGAATGTTCACTCATTTGTCGAGCGCGGACATAGATCCTTTTTACACTATGAAGCAGGTGTCGAGGTTTAGGGAGATTGCCTTGAAGTACGGCAGGGAGGGGATGTTGATACATCTTCACAACAGCGCGGCGTACAAGTACGTGAAGGTTGATCCGCCGTTTAATGCCGTTCGTACCGGGCTTTTGCAATACGGGATAAATCCCTACAACGACAAGTCAGGATATGAAAATTTGGGCCTGCTTCCGGTTTTGTCTTTCAAGTCGAGAATAACGTCGGTCGGGAGGCGGAACGGGAGGCGTTTGGCTTCGGTAGGGGCGGGGTATGCCGACGGGGTCCCTTCGGGGTTTACTTCCGATGCAAGGGTTCTTGTGGGAGGAATAAGATGTCCCATGATGGGTGCCATAAATTTGGACGAGTCTTTGGTTTGCGTCGACGCTGTCCCGAATGCAAAAGTGGGCGATGAAGTGACGTTTATTGGGAGGCAGGGAGATGCGGAGATAGATCTTTGCGACTATAGCAGGTGGACGAGCCGTATTCCGTGGGAGAGCATGGTGGCAATTCCTCGCAGGGTGGCAAGAATCCTAAAAGATTGAGCTTCCCAGGAAGGTCTTTTTATAGGGCGCGGCGGATCTTAATTGCCGGGCGGGAGCATTCAAGCTTTATTAAGCTTTTTTATTTCGCTTGCCAAAAGATTCAACGCTTCCTCCGTCGCAAGCCGAACCGCAAGATGCCTTTTTACTCTGGGTATTTTTACGGCTTTAAATGCCACGCCGCCGTCTTTTCTGGTGGCTATCCCTATGAATGCCGTACGAGCCAAATTGGGATAGGAGGTGTTGTCGTCGAGAAAACCGGTTGTCGAAACCGATATCCCGGATTCCGGAAAAAGCTTGAGGGCACCCTCCGCCATTTCTAAGGCGCATTCGGGAGATACCTCAGTATGCTCGGATATAGTTTTCTTCGATACTCCGAGAATTTTTATCTTAGCGGAATTTTGGTAGGCAACCACTCCGCCGGAGAAAGTCTTGCTTGCCCCTGGAACTCCCGCCAGAGCGGCCGCTACCGCTCCCGCAGTGCATGACTCAGCGCACGCGGCGAATTTTCCAAGTTTTAGGAGCATGCGTCGAATTTTGTCGGCGTTTTTTTCCATCTCTACCATTTTTTAAACACGAAGAACACGGCGCCCACCATCAGGGCGAATCCCACGATGTAATTCCACTTCAGCTCTTCTTTTAGGTATAGCACCGAAAATGCGCAAAACACGCAGAGAGTTATGGCCTCCTGCATTGTTTTTAATTGGGCGGTGTTAAAATATTCGCTGCCTATTCTGTTTGCCGGAACTTGGAGGCAGTATTCGAAGAAAGCAATCAGCCAGCTGATAATTATCGTAAGCCACAGCGCAACGCTCTTGAACTTCAGATGGCCGTACCAGGCGAACATCATGAATACGTTCGAAAACACAAGAAGCACTATCGGCAGAAACATTCTCATAGGAACGCAATTTTTCTAAAGTAAGCCGGCGATGTTCTGCCCTATTTTTTTCAAAAGCGAGCTTTTTTATAATTTATTTTTATTCGAAGATTCAAAAAAGCTTGTTGCATCGGAAGGAAGTTCGAGTTTAAAAGTCGGTTGTTGTTGCGCTGAAAAGGGGATTTGAATTTTCGGCGCGAGGTAAAAAGGGCGATTTCCATGCAAAAAATGAAAAGTAAAAAATCCGAGGTGTGCTTTTGCGACATGCGAGTAAAAGCGGGAGGTTTGAACCTTCCGGGAAAGCTCGTTAAATTGATGAAGGTAGCGGGGTTTGAGAAGATAGATTTCGACGGGAAGTTCGTGGCGGTAAAACTCCATTTCGGGGAGCCGGGAAATCTCGCGTTTTTGCGGCCAAACTACGCCAAGGCGGTTTGCGGCTACATAAAAAAATTGGGGGGCAAGCCTTTTGTGACGGATTGCAACACTCTTTACGTCGGCGGAAGAAAGAACGCTTTGGACCATTTGGACAGCGCCTACGGGAACGGCTATAATCCGTTTTGCACGGGGGTTCATACGATAATAGCCGACGGAATCAAGGGGACGGACGAGCGCCTCGTGCCGGTGGAGGGCGGGGAATACGTCAAGGAGGCGAAAATAGGAGCCGCGATAATGGACGCGGACATTGTGGTGTCGCTGAATCATTTTAAGGGGCACGAGCTGACCGGGTTCGGAGGGGCGATAAAAAATTTGGGAATGGGTTGCGGATCCAGAGCCGGAAAGATGGAAATGCACAGCGCGGGCAAACCGAGAGTGCAGCAGTCGGCTTGTATAGGGTGCGGCCAGTGCAGGAAAATATGCGCACACGATGCTCCGTCGATAAGCGGGGGAAAGGCGAGCATAGATACGGACAAGTGCGTAGGTTGCGGAAGGTGCATAGGTGTATGCCCGAAAGATGCCATAGAGCCGGCTTTCGACGAGGCCAATGACGTTTTAAACCGGAAGATGGCAGAATACGCAAAAGCTGTTGTGTGGGGGAGGCCGAACTTCCACATAAATCTTGTGGTGGACGTATCTCCCTTCTGCGATTGCCACGCCGAAAACGACACGGCGATTGTTCCCGACGTCGGAATGTTTGCCTCCTTCGATCCTGTCGCCATAGACAGGGCCTGCGCCGACGCGGTGATAAAGCAGCCTGTTTCTCCCGGAAGCATTCTTGCGGAGCGGGGACACAAGCATGCCGACCATTTCTCGGACGTATCTCCCGACACAAACTGGAGAACCTGCCTCGAGCACGCCGAAAAAATCGGACTTGGAAGCTCTGAATACGAACTAAAGGTTGTTCGATAATTTCACATAAGAGAAACCGGATCCACGTCCAAAACGTCTTCTATGCCCTCTCCCAGGGGATAGCGCTTTTTCAGGTCCAAAATTTTTGCCACTACCTTTTTTACCGAAGGGCAGAAGTACCATATTTGCCATCTGTAAAAGTCTTCGCTCTTTTCTATCGGGGCGGGGGCGGGTCCGCGTATCTCGCATATTTTTTCGAGCTCTGGCTCGGCGGATTTCACCCATTTGTCGAGGCAGAATTCCAGCTTTTCGGGGCTTCTCGAACGGAATATATGCCGTATAAGTTTTTTTGTAGGAGGGTATCCGAATTCCGTTCTTGCGGCTAATTCCTCCTCTAAAAATTCTTCCATGTCGTCGGATTTGGCGTACTGGATGGGGGAAGCTTCCGGAGTCATCGTTTGAACTATTACTTCGCCGTCTCCGTCCCCTCTTCCGGCCCTTCCGGCAACTTGCACTATTAGTTGGTAGGTTCTCTCGGCGGATCGGAAGTCGGGCATGTGCAGCGAGATGTCGGCGTTTATTATACCAACGAGCGTCACGCGCGGAAAATCCAATCCCTTGGCTATCATTTGAGTTCCCACTAGTATGTCCAATTTCCCAGATTTAAATTCTCCGAGCACTCTTCGATAGTCGTGTCTTTTTCGCATCGTGTCGGCGTCCATTCTTCCCACTCGGGCGGACGGAAAAATTTTCGCCACGGTTTCCTCTACGCGCTCGGTTCCGTGCGATTTCCATTTTGCGTTTTGCGAGCCGCATTTCGGACATCTGTCTGGGGCTGCGCATGAATACCCGCACAGATGGCACTTGACGACTCCCTCCCTTCTGTGCCAGGTCATTCCGACAGAGCAGTGGGGGCATTCGGTTACCTCCCCGCAATCCGGGCATTGGTAGAATTTGGAATAGCCTCTTCTGTTTAAAAACAGTATCGTTTGCTCCCTGTTTTCCAGCCTCTCCGCCATTTTTGATACGAGTATCTGGGACAGCTGCGAGCCTCCCTTTTCCCTCTTCATGTCTATCACGAAAACTTTGGGAAGCTTTCTCGAGTCAACCCTCGACCTTATTCTGGACAGACCGTATTTTCCGGTTTTTGCGTTTTGCAGACTTTCAAGCGAGGGAGTTGCCGAACCAAGAACGCACGCGCAACCCTCGAGTTTGGCCCGCATTACGGCTATGTCCCTTCCGTTGTAGCGCGGGTTTGAATCCTGCTTGTAGGCGGTGTCGTGCTCCTCGTCGACTATTATCAACTTTAAGTTTTTAAGCGGGGCAAACACGCAGCTTCTTGCGCCCACCACTACGTTCGCCTCTCCCTGGGCGAGGGCTCTCCACGCGTCCAATCTTTGTCCGTCTGAGAGGTTGCTGTGCCAAACGACGAGTCCCCCGCCTCCGAGTTTGGACTTCAATCTTCCGACTGTTTGGGGAGTCAGAGCTATCTCTGGAACCAAAAAAATGCAGCCTCCACCCCGCGAGAGGACCTCCTTCATTGCCCGAATATATATCTCCGTCTTTCCGCTTCCGGTCACGCCGTAAAGGAGTCTAGTCTTAAACGTTTCGGATTTTACATCTTCCAAAATATCTTCGAAGGCAGCCTTCTGTTCGTCGTTTAATGGCAGGTCTTCCGGAGAGACAAGTTCGACTTTTGAAAGTTCGTCGTCAAAGGCTGACCTTGCTATCTTGCGTTTTTCTTCGCAGAATATTCCACGTCTTACGAGTCCGTTGTAGGCGGCGGCCGTGGCTCCCGAGAGCTTTAGCAGGGCGGATTTAAACATCTCCGATTTCTGCGAGAGCATCGTGCTGTATAATTCGAATTGCTTCGGGGCTTTCTTCGATAATTTTTCGCACTCCTCTTTGGAAAGATGTTTCGATATTCCAACCACTGTCGCAAAGAGAGCTTCTCCTCCGTCTCTTACCACCGAGGGAATCATGGCTTCCATGGCAGATTGCAGCCCGCAGCCGTAATAATCCCTCATCCACTCCGCCAGCGACACGAGGGTGGGAGTGATTGCAGGCTCCTTTTGTACGAGCCCGTAAATGGGTTTTAGCGAAGTGGTTTCAGCTAGCTCGAAAAGTTCTTTGCCGTCGGAAAATTTTTTTTGTTCGAGAAATTCCGACTCTTCAAAAATTCTAGTGACGACTCCTTCCGACACTCCATAGCGAACTGGAACCCTCACAAGGCTTCCGACTGAAACTTCGAGATTTTTCGGGACTGAGTAGCTCAACTCCAATCCTCTGAACACGCAAACTGTGGCGACTTTCGACATGTTATTTGCCGGCACCCTTCAGAATTTTTGCGAAATTTCCCATCAGAAGGGCCGTTTTCGACGCGAAATCAAAGGGTATTTCCGCTTCTACAAAAAGATTTCCCTTTTTTGTTTTCGCCGTTAAAACCGCTTCGGAAGCCCCTCCGAAAATTCTCGAATTTACCTTTAAGAGCAGTTCGAACGGAACCTTTGGCCGGGGAGCCTTTGCGTTGTCCAACATGCTTGCTATTGATTCGGCGGAATCCGCTACAAGGGCGAAATTGCCAGCCTTGGCGGAGTATTCAAAACGGCCGTCGCACTTTGCTTCGATTACTTTCAAGCCGGCAAACTCGGGATTTTTTCGGACAAATTCTGAACATTCAGAAAAGTCCGAGAGCTTCTTTATTGAAAACTCCGCGCTGACGCTCGCTTCCGAAGTGAATTTCTCCACCGCCATGTCGAAAAGCTCTTCCGGACTTCCTTCAAAATGGAACGCCTCGAATTTCCTCAATTTGGAACCGGCAAATACCGCTGCGATAGCTCCGTCTCCCGGAAAATGAGCGAGAAAATTCCCCATTTGTTTGTTTCGCGCGAATAGAATATCTGGATCGGAAGGCATGAACTTTATCCCCTCCATGGGAGCCCTTTCGGTTTTAAACAGGCTTTTCGAGCTTACTTTAAAATCTGCCAAAATGGCTTCACCGTTCTCGTCTATCCTAATTAGAATTTTGTCCACTTTGGAAAGAATCTCACCCGCTCTCTTTACATCTTTTCCCGCAAAGTGGTTGGGGTTGGAAACCATGAACGACTCGACGAACCTCTTGGCAAATTCCGGATCGATTTTTATCTCTATGGGGCGCGATACAGGCGAGTCGAGGGCGGACATCAGAGAGTCGGCATAGTCGTCCAGATTTCCCCCGCCGGGATTTGAAAGCTCTATTAGAAAAAATTCTCCGATTTTCGAGGTTTTAAATTTTAAATTCTCCGAGTTTTTTACCACGGCTGCGTTTTTGGAGGCCTTGCATGCCAGGGCTATATATGGCTCGTTTCCCGAGTCGAAAAACGCGCAAACTGCCACTCCGGTTTTCCCGCTTACCCCCTCGAAAAACGGATATCCGAACGGGGCTAGCATCATTGCGGTTTTCATTTCGAAAGACGGATCCGGGCGTATCGTTTTCATTATCCTCGAGGCTCGTTCGCAAAATACCTTCGGGGATTCCACCAGAACTGTTATTTGGGGAGTTTTCGTTTCGGCGTTTAGTGGGCAGAATGAAAGCGCAAGCAAGGAAAGCAGCGCCGCAAAGACGGTTCTTCTAAAAAAGCTGTTTGTAAGGGTCTTTTTCATAATATTACCCGTTCTTGGGATCGGATATGTCCCTGAGGACGTCTCCGAGCACATTGAACGCCAATACCGTCACAAATATTGCAGCTCCCGGCAATAGCAACCACCAAAATCCCAACATCAAAACCTTCGTGTCGTTTTGCGCTTGGGACAACATCAGACCCCAGGACGCTGAAGGTTCCTGTATTCCAAGGCCCAAAAATGACAGCGCCGCCTCCGACAACACATAGCCCGGGATAGAAAGCGTGGCAGCCACTATCAAATAGCTGAGAACGTTGGGCAGAAAATGCCTTAAAATTATTTTTATTGGCCTTTCTCCCATTCCTTTTGCGGCTTGCACGTATTGTCTCGAAGCCAGCGAAAGAGACATTCCCCTTATTACCCGAGCCGCACCCGTCCAGCCGATTGCCGCGAGTATAACCACTATCATAATATACATTTGGGCGCTGTCAAAGTGCGGGGCTAGTGCCGAACGCATCGCCAGCAACAGATAAAGACCCGGAATAGCCATAAGAAATTCCACGATTCTCATGCAGGCAAAATCAAAAGTTCCCCCGAAGTATCCCGAAAGGCCCCCTATTATAAATCCCGCAACAAGGGTTATCGCTATTCCCACAAAACCTATGCTAAGCGACACTCTCGCTCCGTACAAAAGTCTCGAAAAAACGTCCCTTCCCGTGGAGTCGGAACCCAAAAGGTATATTCTCGCGTCCGGAGGAGCGCTTTTGTTTAATCCGAACAATTTGAAGGAACCATTCCTGTCGAAAATGAAAAATTCGACTTTTTCCTCGGATACGGCTTCGTACGTTTCGGAGGAGGCGTCTGCCAGAACGTATTGTTTTGCGTACACAGATCCATTTTTGAACACCAGTCCGCTCGGCGGATGGAAGGATTTTTCGAGATTTTGTTCCGTGGGGGGGTAGGGAGCAAGAAACGGAGCAAAAATTGCCGACAAATATAGGAGAGCCAAAACGATGAATGCCAAGCAACCCCGAACGCTTTTCAAAACTTCGAAGAGAAAATTTTTGTAGAAAAACGCGGCAGCCCACGCGAGTCCCGCCGCTACCGCCGCTATCAGAAGCGCTCCAAATGCTATCCCGGACCATTTTGCGGCAGTGGCTATAAATTCGAAAGTCTCCGGAAATTTTTCAGCGACAGCCGAAAATACTACAACCGCCAATAGAAGCGCTGCAAAAATTGCTGCCATTTTTCCCGCGGGGGCGCGTTCTCCTCCCAGTCTTATTCTGGGATCGGCAACCGCAAGGAGCACGTCAGCCAAGAGTTGTCCCGAGACGAGCATCACGCAACCCATCACCACTCCCGCCATCACAACGTATTGGTCCTGTTTTACTATCGCCGAATATATCAGTTGGCCAAGCCCCGGATAGTTCATCACGTTTTCCACGAGGAGCGCTCCGGAAAGGAGGCCGGCGAATTCGAAGCCGAATGCTGTGATAATGGGATTTAAGGCGTTTCGCAATACGTGCTTAAACATTATTGCGCGCTCCGCCAAACCTTTTGCCCGGGCGGTAGTGACGAATTCGCTGCGGGAATATTCCAGGAAATTTCCCCTCATTATTCGCATCGTCGATGCTATGCCTCCAACCGACAGCACTATTGATGGAAGGGCTAGATGTCGGATTATGTCGGCGAATTTTTCGGGCGGGGAGAGGAAGTCGTACATTATGGAGGACTGTCCCCCGGTAGGAAAAATTCCAGTGATTGCGGCGAATAGAACTGCTAGAAGTGCGAGAAAGAAGTACGGAACGCTCAAGCTCGCGTATGCCAGAAATGCCGAGAGTTTGTCGAAGGCGGAATCCTTTTTTACTGCCGCCAAAACTCCGAGCGGAATAGCCACGGCGTAAGTCAGGAGCATGGCGCAGATGGCGAGCCGGAGGGTCGGCATTATCCTTTGGCCTATAAGTTGGACGACGGGAACCTTATAGCTCCACGAGTATCCGAAGTCGGGAAGCCCGAAATATATTATTGAATGTTTTTTGCTTTCCTCGTCGGGAAGCAGCAATGAAGTCTTTACGGGGGATACCCCGTTTAGCCACCTGCCGTATTGAACGTACCAGGGCTTGTCCAAGCCGAGCCTGATTTCCTCCTGCTTTACAATTTCTGGGCTTATGTCTTTGGAGCTTCTGGCTTCGCTGAGAAAGTCTCCGGGGGAGGCGTACATCAGCAAGAACACCAACAGGCTTACCCCTATCAGCATCGGAATAAGCGAAAGAGCCCGCCTGAGCACAAACTTTATCATTTTTTCCCTCCGCTTTCCGGGAACTCTTCAGGAGGGTTTGCCTCCAAGGATCGCTTCGCCTCCTCTGAATAAATCTCGTCTATATTCCATATTATGCTGCCGTAGGGTGGAACTTTTATGTTCCTCCAGCCTTCCGAAATTCCCGAATAGCTCATCGGAGTGACAAGAAATATCAGAGGCAACTGCTCGGAGAATATGGATTGCATCTCGAATATTAACTTTTTTCTGGCGGATTCGTTCGTCTCTATTTCCTGCGCGTCCATCAGCTCGTCTATTCTCTTTTCCCACGGGGTGGCCGGAGACTTTTGGCGAGGATTCCAAACGTGCAGAAATCCGTCCGACCTGTAGATTGCCTTGCCTCCCGACGGATCTCCTCCTCCGGTAAATCCCATCAGGGCGCAGTCGTAGTCGAACGTGTTGTCTATTTTCGAAATCATCGTTCCAAAATCCAGAAATTTCAGTCGCACGGAAATTCCTATAGCCTTCATGTTCTCTACGAAAGTGGTGGCTATGGTGGTGGAATTTTGCGAGCCGTCCGCAGCGGTAAATTCGAACTCCACTCGGTTTCCTTCGGGATCCCTCAGCGACCCGTCGGCCCCGTACGAAAACCCTTCCTCCAAAAGCATGCGTTTGGACTTCTCGGGGGAATACTCGTATTTGCGGGTGTCGGGATTGTGCCACTTTCTGTTCGCAGGGCTTGTTATCGTATCCAAGCGAACCGCGCGCCCAAACCACACTCCCTTTATTATTCCCCCCCTATCTATTCCGTACATTATCGCCTGGCGAAATTTTTTATTCGAAAACCATTTGTACTTTTTGGGATCCAGATACGGCTTTCCATTTTCGTCCTTGTTGGGATTTTGGTTGAACCAAAGAAAGGATATTCCGCTGTCAGGGCCTCTTTCTATTATCTTAAATCCGTATGTGTCCGCGTATTTTCTGACCCAGGCTACGTCGTTTGCCCCGACGGACGTAGCGTCGCTTTGGCCTGTGGCAAAAAGAATAGTGGCAGTGTTTGCGTCGGCTACAAACTTGTATATTAGAAAATCCAAATACGGAAGCCTCTTCCCGCTCTTGTCAGCCCTCCAATAGTGCGGGTTTGGCCTCAAAACAAGGCTCTCCCCGGCCTTGTAGGAGCATATCTCGAACGCCCCGCTCGAAACTATTTCAGAGGGATTGTCTATTGCGGTTTGGGTAGTCCACTCGCGTAGAAGTTCCCCCTTTTCGAACGACTTTTCCAGCTTGTGCTTGGGAAGTATTCCTATGAATCCTATGTCGTTTAGGAATGGGGCGTAAACGGTTTTGGTGGTGAATTCGACCGTGAGATCGTCTATTTTTCTATACTTTATTGGCTCTCCGCCTATGGTGTACTGCCCGGCGTATCGCGAGGGATGCCGGAGCAAAGGCTTGCCGTCGTCGCCGAGTTTAGGCTTTCCATTTTCGTCCAAAAGAGGGGCGAATATCGCGTCGAAAGTGAAAACGACGTCGTCGGCAGTTATTGGAACTCCGTCGCTAAACTTTATTCCGCGCCTGAGCTTAAATCTGTACGTTTTGTTGTCGTCGCTCCTTTCCCAGCTCTCGGCGAGTGCCGGAATGGTCTTGTCCAGAATCGGATCGTATCCCACGAGGGGCGACATTAAAAGCGACATCGCCTGGTCTGAATACGTGTCGGATACTACGAGGGGATTGAAAGTTTTGGGCTCCTGGGGGGCGCAGAGAACGAAAATTCCTCCGTATGCTCCGACCTCGCAGTCGGCCACGTCGACTCCCTCGGGAAGCGGATACTGACCGCGTTGGACTTTTGGAGGCTCCGAACACGACGAAAATAATACCGCCGCGCATGCGGCAGCGGCGGCAATCGCCGCTTTTCGTCCAAATTCAATCGGCATTCTTAAACCTTTCTTGTATTCCTTTAGGCCTCCGTTTTCTTCGAAGGGTTCCCTTCTTTCTCCCCGCTATTTTCGTATTTCTCAAATTTTGGCGCAAAAAAACTAAGATCGGGCTCGTTCAACTCCCAGTCGGGACTAAAGGCTTTGTTCAGGCGCTCGGCTTCCTCGTAATCCACATAGCTTTCCTCGTCGAAATCAAAATCCTCGTCCTCGCCGTAATCGTAGTCGTCTATTTCGTCGACGTTCGGATCGTAGTCGTCGTATGGTTGGTCTTCGCCGGAGGTGGAATTGTAGGGGTCTTCGTCATCGTTTTCCCTCTGCGCCAAGCGGCGTTTCGCCTCCATCTCGACGTATTCCGCGCGCTCCTTGGCGTCTTCCATTTCGGCGATTTTCTCCTCTTCCTCCTCCTTTGCGAGCTTCTTGGTTCTCAATCTCGACCCTATCGCAAGGGCGACTTCGTAGAATAGGTAGAGGGGAACCGTGAGCAGTATTTGCGTTATGCAATCCGGGGGAGTCACCACCGTGGCGAAGATTAGTATCACGAGGAATACCATTCTCCTATTCTTCTTCAGAGTTTCCGGATTTAGGACTCCCAGATATATCAGCGCTATGAGCAAAAGCGGAAGTTCGAAAGTCAAGCCCACCGCGAAAGTCAGGAATATTACCATCATGTAGTACGACTGCGCGTCCGGAAACATCTCTATTCCCAATTGGTGGGACATGTTCGACAGGAACGCTATTCCAAACGGAAGCATTATAAAGAAGGCGAACGCAACCCCCGTGAAAAATAGCAATATGGAAGCCAAAATGATCGGCTTCATAAGCCTTCGCTCCTCGGGAAGCAGTCCTGGAGCCACAAATTGCGCTATGAAGTAGAGAATGAAGGGCAGAGCCAGCGCGAATCCCCCGAGAAATCCCACCGAGAACCATATCACTATGGGAGTTTGGAAAGACATGGACCGCAGCTGTATGTTTGCATACCAGTTTCCAGACACCAGGGCTGCTTCTCCGGTGGATCCGCTTTTTAGGAGAGTGAGAGTGGTGGATCCTTTTTCTTTTTGCCCCTCTTCGGAAACCATGAAGAAAGGTCCTTCGCGGACGCTTTTGCCTTCGGGGGAGCGCTTCTCGAGATAAAACGGTCCGATTTTTTCCGCGCGGGCGGGGATTTTCGATTCGAGGTCGCTTCCGGTTAGTTTGTTGTAGCTTACGAGAATGTGCTTTGCGGCGTTTAGAGGATACATTAACGCCTTGTTGACGTAGCTGAACCCGATTATGGAAAGAGTGAAGGTCACGCCGAGGGCTATGAGGCATTTTATTAGAGTGCCCCGAAGCTCTTCAAGGTGGTCTAGAAAAGACATTTCGCCGTCGTCGTTTTCCGACTTTCCGCTTGCGCGCTTTTTGAAAAAACCGGCGGCGGCGTTCTTGTACTTTATTATGGACATGTATGTTCGGCGTCGAGAAGGGCGTTTTTTAGGGAGCCTTCTCCTACATTCTCAGTTTGAATTTTTTTCCGATTTCCGAGCAGATGGAGTCGAAAGCCTTTCCTATTTCCTCGGTTTTTAGAGTTCTGTCCGGTGCCCTGAAGGACAGGGAAAATGCGAGGCTTTTGCATCCTTCGGGGAGCCCTTTGCCCTCGTACACGTCAAACAGCGAAACCGATTCCAATGAAAATCCCTTTACGGATTTTTTTGCAGCCTTCAAAATTTCCTTTTCAGCTTCGGAGGCCGGGAGGCTTTTTTCCACAACCAGAGCGATGTCCCTTTCGGAGGCGGGGAAACTTCCGAAACTTTTAAACTTTTCGGATCCGCGCTTTCGGGCCGCCACTTCCGGCTTGAAAACTATCTCCCCGGCAAACACGGGAGCGGAGAAGCCAAGCTCCCTAAGATGGGATATTGAAACCGCCCCGAAGCGGACTTCGAAGCCCTCCCTGCCTACGATTCCGCAACCTCCTACAAACCCGCTCTCCCAGAAGTCTTCCCCGGATACTTTCTCGAAGTTCAATCTGGACGCATCTATTCCGAGAACGGAAAGTATGTCGCACGATATGGATTTTGCGGTGAAAGAATCCGGATCTCCGCGCTTTCTCCACGCCCTGTATGAGGGGTGTATGGGAAGTACGAACGCGGTCGATTCCAACTCGAATATGAGCCCGTCGTTGTCGGCCCGGAAAATTTTTCCGCTCTCGAAAAGCCCGTAGGGTGAGTTTCCGTTCGACTCGTTTCGCAGGGCGGAATCCAAAAGCCCGTCTAAGAGCGAGGCGCGCAGGCAGTCCTGGTCCGATGTGAGGGGATTGTCGAGCTTGAGAAATTCCGTGTTCTTTCTAATCTTGGAAATTTTTGCGCTTTCCCTGAGTGTGTAGTTTTGGCATTCGTTCAGGCCCTTCGAGGCGAGCAGATCGCAGACGGCGCGCTCGTATTTGAAGACGGGATCGTCGTCCCGCATAGAGGCGTTTATCACGAGGGGAGTTTCCGGAATTTTGTCGGATCCGTAGATTCTTATGAACTCTTCGACCAAATCTATCGGCCTGTCGACGTCGCTCCTGAAGGACGGAACAGTGACGTTCCACTCCGATTCCCCTGTTTCTTCGACGCCAAATCCCAGCCTTTTAAACGAATTCGAGATATCCGAAGCGGAAACTTCAAAACCTATTTGTCCCACCACGTATTCCTTCGAAATTTTTATATTTCTGTCGTTCCTCGGGAGCTTTCCGGAAAGAATGGTATCTCCTTCGATTCGCCCTCCGGCCGTTTCCAGAATCAGGTCGGACACTCTGCGCGCGGCTTCGAAAACTCCCTTGGGATCGACGTCCCTGGCGTACCTGTAAGAGGAGTCGCTAGATATTCCGAGTTTGCGCGATGTGGAGCGAATGTTTCCAGGCTTGAAATACGCCGACTCTATCACGAGATCCGTTGTAGAGTCCTTAACCTCAGAATTTAAACCGCCCATTATTCCGGCCAGGGCAAGGGGACCTTCCGCGTCGCAAATAACCGTGTTGTCGGAGGAGAGGATGTGGTCGGTTCCGTCGAGTGTGGTTATCCTTTCGCCGTCTTGCGCGTTTCTGACTACTATCTTGCCTCCTCGAATGTCGGAGGCGTCGAAGGCGTGCAAAGGCTGCCCGTATTCCATCAAGACGTAGTTTGTGGCGTCGACTACATTGTTTATCGAGCGGAGCCCCACAGCCTCCAAATCCCTCTTCATCCATTCCGGAGAGGGAGCTATTTTTACACCCCTGATGCAGGTTGCCGTGTACAGGGGGCAATTTTCAGTCTCGAGCAATACGCCTTCCTTGAGAAGACTGGCAGGTTTGTCCGAATACGAGGGAGAGCTTTTCAGTTCGGGCTTTTTAAACGGGCGTTCAAAACGGGCGGCAAGCTCCCTGGCTACCCCTATATGGCTTAGGCAGTCGCCCCTGTTGGCAGTAAGCTCGATTTCAAAAACCGTGTCCTCGCTATCTTTGAACACTTCGTTTATGGAAACTCCTATTTGGGGCCTGGACTCCAATATCAAGAGACCGCTATGGTCGGTTCCCAGTCCGAGCTCCCTTGCCGAGCACATCATTCCGCAGCTTTCAACGCCCCTCAGCTTCGACTTGGAAATTTTAAACGGCTTTTCTGGGTTGTCCGTGGGAAGTTCAGCCCCTTCAAGCGCCACAGGAACCCTGTCCCCAACTTTGTAATTGGAAGCTCCGCACACGATTTGCAAAGGCTCCCCGTCGCTTCCTACCGCCACTTTGCAAACTCCCAAATGGTCGGAATTAGGGTGCGGATCGCGCGATAGTATTTCGCCTACTACCACGTTTGCCAAAGGCTTTAAACCAATCGTCTCGACGTTTTCCACTTCCAGCCCCAACATTGTCAGAGCCTCGGCGATTTCGTCGGGGGAAATTCCGTCCAGATCGACGTACCTCTTCAACCACTTCAAACTTACTTTCATCTCGATTCCCCTAATTCCCTATTTCGAAAACTGTTTCAAAAAGCGCGTGTCGTTCGCGTAAAAATGCCTTATGTCGTCTATCGAATGGGTAAGCATAGCCACCCTCTCTACTCCCAAGCCAAACGCGTATCCGGTGTATCCCTCCAGCCCGACATTCTCCAAAACTTTGGGGTCGACCATTCCGCATCCCATTATCTCTATCCACTTCCCGCTGAGCCTTCCCATGTTGTCGCTCATGAAATCGACTTCAAAACTGGGCTCGGTAAACGGGAAAAAGCTCGGGCGGAGCCGGCTCTTGGCGGACTTTCCAAAAAGGCTCCTGAAAAGATAATCCAAGACTGCCTTTAAGTCGGTGAGCTTAACGTCCCTATCTACGCATAGGCACTCTATCTGGTGGAAGTTGGCCGAGTGGGTCGCGTCGACCGTGTCGCGCCTGAATGCGCGACCGGGGGCAACTATCTTTATGGGGGCTCCCTCCTTCAGCATGGCCCGAATCTGAACGCTGGAGGTGTGGCTCCTGAGAAGATAACGCTCGTCGGAATGTTTCGATATGTTCCCGGATTTAGCCCCGGACGGCAAAAAAAGTGTGTCCTGTGCGTCTCGCGCGGGGTGGTCGGAGGGAGTGTTGAGGGCGTCGAAACAGAACCATTCAGTCTCCAAGTCCCCGGCTTCGGCCACGGTGAATCCTATCCGCTTGAAAATGTCGCAAACGAGCCTTATGGTTCTCGTGAGAGGGTGCACGGTTCCTCTCGGAACGTCCACTGTGGGAAGGGAGGGATCGAATTCCTCCCCGAGCGACTTGGCCATCTCGGCATTTTCTATGCGGGAGTAAGCCTCGAGAATTAAAGGCTCTATCTTTTGCTTTGCCCAATTTATCAGTTTTCCAGCCGCAGGCTTTTGTTCGGGGGGCAAAGTTTTCAAGGTCTTCATCAAGGCCGTAAGTTCGCCGTTGGGCCCGGTTGCGGAAGCGGCAGCCGCCGCGACTTCGCCGCGCGTTTGGGCTTTTGCAACGGATTCTTCAAAGCGTTTGATAATGTCGTTTATCTTCTGTTCCATCTTTCGGTTCCACTTTCGGATAAAAAAGAAAAGGAAACCGCGATAAAACCCACTTTAAAAGCTCCGCGCAAGCCAAAATATGCTTTCCTCGGCAAAGAATTTTCTCCGAAAACCAGAGCGGAAATTTCGCGATAATTGAAAAACGGATATAAAAAAAGCTTTACAGAAAATTAAAAAGCTATTCCATGTGTCACTTTCATCATGCAAAAGACGAAGAAATCAATAGCAAAACGCTTCAAAATCACGGCTACCGGAAAAATTCTCCGCAGAAGCCCCGGGAAGCGCCACATCTTGATAGCCAAAAGCGTCAAGCAAAAGCGCGCCATGGGGCATGACAAGCCGGTTTCCGAAGGAGTGGCAGCCAACGTCAGGAAGGCGCTGCCCTTTGCGTAATTTGGATTTGGGAGCACAAAGAAAACTGCCGACAGGGTGAAGGCGACCCCGAGGCGACAATAAAAAAAGAAGGAGATAAAACATGCCGAAAGCAAATACAGCAGTGGCGTCCCGCAAGCGCAGGGCGCGTACATTGAAGGCCGCAAAAGGCTATTTCGGGAACAAGTCCCGTCTTTTCCGCTATGCGAAGGACGCGGTGATAAGGGCTGGCAAGTACGCTTACAGGGATAGGCGAGTCAAGAGGCGCGATTTCCGCAGCCTTTGGATAGCGCGCATAAACGCCGCTTGCAGAGCCGCCGGACTAAAGTACAGCACCTTCATGGCCGGCTTGAAATCCCTGAATATCGAAATGGATAGGAAACAGCTCTCCGAGCTTGCCATAAACGACGAAAAGGCGTTTGCGGAACTCGTAAAGAAAGTTTCCGACTCCCAAAAATAGATCGTTGGCAGCCGCGAAGGCGCCGATTTCAGCTTTAAAATACATTGCAAAAAGCGGCTTTGCGGCCGCTTTTTTTATATCGCCATGCGAAAATTCGCCCTAAAGAAAAACGAATCAATGCTTTCTGCGAGACTTTTAAGCGGAATGCCTTGGACGTTTTGAGTCCGCTTTTCTCGTTTTATGTAGGGAGGAAGAAGTTGCCCTCAAGGCAGGATAGATTTTTGTTATTGTCGTACAAAAAACTTGCGTTTTTTCCAAAAATCGTTTGCATACCGCTTCTTTAATCGTCGGGGTGCGGTACCGGACTTTCGCACCGGCGTTTTTTGCGCAAAGCAAGTTTGTTGCGCGGGTAATGGTAGATTATAAAAAAGTCCGAATAAAACATATAAACAATGGAAGAATACAAAGAAAACGACGTTTGCGAGAACGCTGAAGCGTCGTCATTGCAGGGCGGTGATTCTTCGAGCGCCACAACGGTTCAAAACGCGCCGAAAAAAATCCGCAAAAATGGAAGGAACAGCGGACACAGGCATTCTACGGTAAAATTCGAACGTGTTTCATGTGGAGAAATATCGGATTTTAAAGATTTTTCCGAGAAACTCAGCGGTTCGAATGTAAAAGGTTATTCGGAGGTCTCAAAGAAGGAAGTCGTTGAATCCGCCAAAAACGAGGAAAACCCCTCCGAGGCGGAGAAGTCCGAGCAGCCCGCGGAAGAGGCTGTCGAAACGGCGGAAAAACCGGAGCGCGAAGGTCCGTTGTTCGAGGTGTCCAAACCGCAAAATAAAGTGTTCGACACTCCCCTGGTCGACAAGCGCGGAAAAAACTTCAATTCCGACAAAAACAGAGAGAAGGGCGTCGTTTCCTACTCTTCCGAGGCGGAGGCGAAAAAAAGCGGAATTTTTTCCAAGATAATGGGAATGGTTTCGTCGCTTTTCGGAGGTTCCGGGAAGGAAAATCGCGACCGCAAAAAGCGCGATTTCAAAGGGAACAACAACGGCGGAAAAAATTGGAAGAACGACCGCAAGTTTTACGGCGACAAAAATTCCCGCCGCAAGGGAGGGTACAACAACAATCACAGGCATCACCGCAACGACCGCAAGCCCGAAGGTGGAAGGGGAAGGGGAGGCCCGAAAGCCGGAAAAGCACAATAATATTTTTATTTCGGGGCGCGATTCAATCGCGCCTTTTTTCTTGGTAATTTTTCGCGCTTTTAAGAAATTTTCTAAGTTTGTTTTTCTTTGCCGGCTGGGATTGTTTTCAAAACGAAAAATCGACGGGGAAACAACACGGAAGCTTTAAAATTCCTCCCGAGTAGGATTTTCGGCGGGCGAGGTATGTTTTTAGTACATGAGGCAGTACAAAATATTCAAAACGGCGCAGGTGGACAGCGCAGCTGCGGTGTCGTCCAACACGCAGCCGGCTCCTCCATCTAATTTCTGAATCTTGGAAATTCCAAAAGGCTTGAAAATGTCGAAGAGCCTAAAAAAGGCAAACCCGGCAAACAACCATGCCGGCGACGAAAAATTATATCCGCAAAACGGCAAAAAGCAGAAGGGAATTGCGGCGAATTCGTCGAGATTTATCTCTCCGGGATCCTTCTTTTTCAACTCTTTCTCGGCAGCGTCGCAGATTCCCATCGCCAAGTAGGAAAGAACCAGCCCAAAGAGCGCCAGATAGGCAAAACTGAGCCCGTGGAACACCGCCCCGTAAAAGAGGACTCCGAAGGCGCTTCCCCACGTTCCCGGAGCCTTTAGGGATCCCAACCCCCACAGGGTTGCGCATTCCACGGCGAACTTTCCGCCGACTAATCCGGACCACGGATAGAGTTTTTTTTCAAAAGACATGCCGAAACCTTGTAGTTTTAACTTTTTAGGAGATATCCGTATCTGATACCGTAGCTTGCTCCGGACCAAACGGACAAAAACGTAGAAATGCCGAGAGTGACGATTCCCGAGTAGAACGTGAGGTCGTAAATGATGGAGGATCCTAGCGAAAAATCTACTTTGCAGGCGAAGGCGAACAAAACGGCTCCTATGGAGTACATCTGGAGAGCCGCTTTGTATTTGCCCACCGTTTCAGCCGCAAGAACTATGGACTTGTTTGCGGCAAGCATTCTTATACCGCTTACGAAGAATTCTCTCGCCACCGACACGAGAGCGCACAAAAGGGCCGGGATAGTCCATTCGCCGTAGAGCTCGAAGGCGAACAGAACCATGAACATTCCTATCACCATTATTTTGTCCGCAAGGGCGTCCATGAACTTTCCGAACGTGGTCACCAAATTGTATTTTCTGGCTATCCTTCCGTCGAACCAGTCGGTCAGTCCCCCCAACACAAACAGCACAAACGCCGCCGATTTCATGTAGGGAATTTCAACGCACAACGCTACGGCGCTAGCAAAAGCAAGCGCCACGCGCGAGGAAGTCAACACGTTCGGTATATTCATTTCTATCGATTAGGCTTGCCAACGGCAAAAGCCTTTCGGAACATATTAGAGAATAAAAAATCCATGTCGTCAAAGCAGAAAATAGCACTTTATCCTGGAACTTTTGATCCGGTCACAAACGGGCATCTCGATGTGCTCACCCGGGCCCTCAATATGTTCGACAAAATAGTCGTGGCAGTGGCTGCAAATACCGGAAAAAGCCCTATGTTCGATTTGGACACGAGGGTGGCGCTTATCAAGGAGAATGTTTCGTACGATCCCCGCATTTCGGTGGAGGCGTTCGACGTGCTTACCGTGAATCTGGCCGCTTCGCTCGGAGCCGTGGCCATAATAAGGGGACTGAGGGCAGTCAGCGACTTCGAGTTCGAATTTCAACTCGCGCAGATGAACAGGCATTTAGATTCGAAGGTAGAGACGGTGTTTCTGATGCCTTCGCACAAATACTTTTACACGAGTTCCACCATCATCAAGCAGGTGGCATATTACGACCCCTCCAAGCTTGGAGCGTTTGTTCCCAAAAACGTACAGAGGCTTTTGAAGTCGAGATGCGGGCGCTAAAGAGGCGGCCTTTTAAGCGTTTCAAAAAACGCGGTGTCTTTGCGCTTCTAACAGGGAATTTCTGAAAAATTTTCTCTGCTTTTTCACCAGGCTTAACGTGTTCGAATTTATCTCCTTTTCGAGTTCCTCAAGCGGACTCGAACTTTTCAGCCATGCTATCGTTTCGCGGTATCCTATAGCGCTTCTTGCGGAAGGATTGCGCTCTATTCCGGCCTTTATCAGAGAGAGGGTCTCCCTTACCAGCGCCTCTCCTTCAAGCATGCGGCCGGTTCGCTCTCTTATCCTTTTCGACAAATCCTCGTCGCTTCTGTCCAAAAGTATGAACCTTCTTTCTATGTCCCCATAGGGGCAGGGGAGCTTCGAGAAATTTTCGAGGAGTTCCCTGGCGCTTTTGCCGCTTGCCATGCAACGCCTCAGGGCGTTCTTTACTCTTCTTGGATTTTTTACGTCGACAAGATTGGCGCTTTCAGGGTCGATTTCCAAGAGGGTATTTAGAAGTGCATCATACCCACCCTTCCTTTCAATATCGTCGACTTTTTCGGCCACACTCGTGGGAATTTCTACATCGTCCGTCACGGCGGAAAACCACGACTTCAGGTAAAATCCGCTTCCTCCCGCAACCACGACGTTTTTTCCCCTTCTCGAGATGTCATCAAGGGCAGACTTTGCAAGCGTTATATATCTGGCAACGTCGAACGCCTCCGACGGCTCGGCAACGTCTATCAGATGGTGCCTTACTTTCTCCCTGTCTTCCTTCGAGGCCTTCGCCGAGCCAATGTCCATTCCGCGGTACACTTGGACGCTGTCGCAGGAGATTATTTCGGCGTCCATATCTAAAGCCTTCGATATTGCGGCCTCGGTTTTCCCCGAGCATGTCACCCCGCTTATTATAACCACAAGCGGCTTCATCTTTTTTGTCGTGGGATTTTTTTTGCGAATTTTTCGCACATGTGGCAGAATGGCTTGCCCTCTTTGCAGGTGTGGGCCTTGCAATATTCGCGTCCGTAGAAAATCAGCTGGAGGTGCAGCCTGTTCCAGAGCTCCTTTGGGAAAAATTTCTTGAGGGCAGCCTCGGTGCTTTCCACGCTTTTGCCGTCGGATATTCCCCATCTGGTTGCGAGCCTGTGTATGTGGGTATCCACCGGAAACGCGTCGCGCCCGAACACTTGCGACATCATTACGGAGGCGGTCTTGTGCCCGACTCCGGGCAGCGACTCCAAAGCTTCGAAGGAGTCCGGCACTTCGCCTCCGAATTTTTCGAGAATATCGGAGGAAAGTTTCTTTATGTTTGCAGCCTTGTTTTTGTAAAGCCCGCACGGGCGTATAACCCTCTCTATTTGGGAGAGTTTCAGCTTGGACATCTTTTGAGGGGTGTCCGCGAGCGCGAAAAGCTTAGGGCTGACTTCGTTCACCCGCTTGTCCGTGCATTGGGCAGAAAGAATCACTGCCACCAGGAGTTCATAAGGACTATGGTAGTGCAATTCAGTATCGACTTTGCCGACATTATCCGCGAACCATGCCAATACGCCATTATATCTTTCTTCTTGTGTCATAATGAATAATTTATAAGTTTTAAGCCGCCGACAGAAGCAAGCAACAACCGGCAGGCTGAGATATTTTCATGCAAAAATAAGGCTTTTAAAGCAATTTATCACTATTTTCGCG
>CASDUP010000049.1 GCA_949283955.1 uncultured Verrucomicrobiota bacterium
CTAAATCTCCGGAAGAAATAATTAAAGTTTTTTAAAGCAAGTCCGCCCTATCCTAAAGATTGTGAGTGTATAAAGAAAAGAGAACGCTATACAACAATTTTTGTGGTTTACCCAAAAAACCAACCTATTCCACAACCTTTGATGTTGACCCAACTTTTTTATTGCCGGGCTAAAAATCGCCCTTTCAAATCCCTGCGAAATCGGATTGCGATGCTCAAATTCCGCCGCTTGAGTTTTTGCCGTTTGGAAGGCCTTTTAGTTTGAGGATTTTGGAATAAAAAACCGTTTCGATGTCAATTTAACGCGCTTTTTACCTTGCAGATTTTTGCAAAGGAGTGCTAAGCCACAAAAGGTCCCGAGGGGAAGGCTTTTAGCACATAGGTCTGCAAACTTTTCTTTGTTTGCCGAAGCCGATCGGCCGCCAAACCGAAGCGCGGCCCTCATTTGAAAGTTGACCGGCAGGGACTCGAACCCCGACAAAAGGTGCCAGAAACCTTTGTGCTACCATTACACCACCGGTCAAATGTAAAGAGGGCAGGGTGCATCTTTTCCGCGTGTTGTCAAGCTGGTTCTAAAATTTTTTCGAAGTTTATGCTAGCCAAGGCGGATTTATCACATTTGCTCTGGCATATTTTTTTGTTGGGAAAAAAGGAGCAAGCGCATCTTTGAATAAAGAGAGGAGCATTTGGAGTGCGCTTTTGTTTCAGGGGGACTGGGAGATTTGAAGGGGAAATCTTTTCGAATTGCAATATTTTGAAGAAAGAATTGCCCGTTTCCCCTCCCTTAAAAAGGCGTGAGGGGCTGTTTTTATCGATGCCGGGTGGCGATTTTTTCTTGATTTATTTATATAATATTATAATAATCAACACGTTATATAAATAAACTTCGGGCTTTTCCCCTTGACATGTCGGAGATTTTTTTCATCATTGGGCGTTTAATTAATCGAGTTGGAAAACAGTCCCGCGATTAACAGTTAGAATATGAAAAACGTACTAAAAGTATTGGTTGCAGATCCCATATCTCCGAAGGGCGTGGAAATCCTGAAGAAGGATTTTGAAGTTGTCGAAGCGTACGGAAGTTCTCCCGAAAAGGTTAAGGAACTCATAGCCGACGCGGACGCGGTAGTCGTTCGGAGCGAGACAAAAATAACCTCAGATGTTCTCGATTGCGCTAAAAATCTAAAAGCAATCGGAAGGGCCGGCGTCGGGGTCGATAACATCGACATTCCCGCCGCTAGCGAAAGGGGAATAGTGGTAATGAACACCCCCACCGGGAATACCACGGCGACGGCGGAATTGACCTTTACCCACATACTTGCCAGCGCGCGTCCGATAGTCCAGGCGAACGCTTCGATACATTCCGGCCAGTGGGACAGAAAGACCTTTAAGGGAACCGAGCTTCGCGGAAAAGTTTTGGCGGTGCTGGGAATGGGAAGAATAGGTACTGAAGTTGCAAAGCGTGCCATGGCCTTCGGAATGAAGGTGATAGCCTACGATCCGTTTTTGACGGAGAGCAGGGCCAAGTCTCTCGGAGTGGAGATTGTTTCGCTCGACGACGCATTCGTCAATGCCGACTATATTACCGTCCACATGCCCCTGACCGACGCCACCAAGTACATGTTGGACGAACGCGCTTTCGGACTGATGAAGAAAGGGGTAAGGGTGTTCAACTGCGCCCGAGGTGGAATCATAAAGGAGTCGGCTCTTGTGGAGGCTTTGGCAAGCGGAAAGGTCGCTGCGGCCGGGCTCGACGTTTACGAGTCGGAACCCTTGGCAAAGGACCATCCGCTTCGGCAGTTTAAGAATTTGAATCTCACCCCACATCTGGGAGCGTCGACCAAAGAGGCCCAGGAAAGCTGCGGAATAGAAGTGGCAGAAGTTATAGCAGACGCCCTGAAAGGCGGCGCGATTCGCAACGCCATAAATAAACCTAGCGTCGATGCCGAGGCTATGAAGCAAATTTCCCCCTATATCCAGCTCTGCGAAAAATTGGGCACATTTGTTCAGCAGCTCGCGTCGGGAAGGGTCGAAAAGCTTTCGATAAAATTCTTCGGAAAGCTCGGGGACGTGAACAACAAATTGTTGTCGCTTGCGGTTCAGAAGGGCTATCTCTCCAAGATTTCCGAGAACGCAAACGACGTGAACGCTCCGGCTAAAATGAAACATCTCGGAATAGAGGTAGAGAGCATAAACAGCAGTGCGGAATCCGAATATTCCGAGCTTGTGGAAGTCGACGCGATAGTGGAGGGTGGCGAGCCGGTGTGCGCATCGGGAACAATAATGGGTAAACATGCCAGGCCGAAAATTGTCCGAGTAAACAAGTACGAGGTTGAGATAGCTCCGCATAGTTGCGCGCTCTTGATAAAGAATGTCGATACTCCCGGAATGGTGGGTGTAATAGGCACCCTCCTTGGAAAGCGCGGCTGCAACATAGCAAACATGTCGCTTGCGCGCTCCGAAAAAGGCGGAAACGCTTTGAGCGTCTACGAGCTCGACGCGCTTCCAGATGCGGAGTCTTTGTCGGAGCTCGGAACTCTCGAAAACATCAACTCTATACAAGTTGTGGATTTCTCGGAGTAGAAGATGGATATATTCGGCATATTAGTAGTGGCGGCGACGGGATACCTCTTGGGCTCGATTCCGTTTGCCGTCATTGTAGCCAAGTTTTGCGGAGTCGACATATTCAAAGCAGGCAGCGGAAACCCCGGCGCAACAAACGTAAAAAGAACCTGCGGAAAAATTCCCGGAAATATCTGCTTTATTCTCGACGCCCTCAAGGGTTTTGCGGCCGCTTCTATACCTCTGTGGGCACCATTGCTCGGAGTCGCATTCACGGGCGAAAACACGGACTATTTGAGGTATGTTGGGTTTGTCGCGGCCATAGTGGGGCATATGTTTCCCCTTTTTGCCCACTTTAAAGGCGGAAAGGGAGTGGCTACTTCCATCGGCGGACTTTGCGCGATAATGATATGGCCGATATTGATAGGAGTCGCGCTGTGGGTGGCGGTTTTTTATGCCAGCAGATATGTCTCTCTTGCCTCTATAGCGCTGTCGGTGTCGCTTCCGGTTTCCTCCGCGCTAATCTACGGCACGGAAAGCGCGGAATTTTGGTTCGCACTCGCACTCGGAATCGTCATAATCTACCGGCACAAGTCGAACATATCCAGGCTTGTCGCTGGTAAAGAGAACAAATTTTAGTTGTCGTTGAGAGGTTTTCAATGGAGGCTGGAAAAACGATAAAGATAGGTTTTTTGGGAATGGGGACAGTAGCCCAGGGAGTCTGGGAACACCTTTCCAAAAATCCAAATGTGTTGGGAGCTAAGGTGGAGCTTTCCAAAGTCTGCGTCCGCGATACTAAAAAGAAGCGCGATGTATCCATTCCTCCAGAAAAACTCACCACAAATCCCCGCGACGTCACTTCGGATCCCTCTATAGACATAGTTTGCGAACTTATGGGCGGAACCACCCGCGCCTTCGATCTTTCGATGGAGGCTCTAAGAGCCGGAAAAGTGGTCGTAAGCGCCAATAAGGCTGCTATATGCGAACGCGGAGACCTCCTCTTTGAGGAGGCAAAAAAAATGGGAAGCGCCCTGTTTTTCGAGGCGAGCGTTGCCGGAGGAGTTCCGGTGGTGAAAATTTTGAGAGAGGGATTGGTTGCGAATAGATTTCCCCTGATTTACGGAATTCTAAACGGAACCTGCAACTATATACTGACCCGAATGGAAAGGGAAAACGCTTCCTACGAAAGCATATTGGCGGACGCCCGCAGATTGGGCTACGTGGAGGCGGACGAATCCTTGGATATAGACGGTTGGGACAGCGCCCATAAGATTGCGGTTTTGGCGTATTTGGCCCACGGAGTTTGGATAAAGCCGGGAGAGCAAATGCCCGTAATGGGAATAAGAGAAGTCAAATTGGAAGATATGCTCTGGGCGAAGGATTTCGACTATAGAATAAAACTTGTGGCTTCTGTTAGGAAGAATCCGAGAACAAATTCAATTTTTGCTTCCGTGTATCCGGCTCTCGTTCCGTTGGACGACGTAATAGCGAATGTAAACGGGGTATATAACGCGGTGTCGATAGACGGCGACGTGGTTGGCCGAACGGTCCACATAGGAAGAGGAGCTGGAAGAGATGCTACTGCAAGCGCCGTGATAGCCGACATAGCAGACGCGATAAAGTTTTTAAAAGGCGGAGTTTGCGTTCGCCGCGAAAACAAAAAGTTAAAATTGGCGAAAGCTTCCGAGGTCACAAGCGCATTTTACGTCAGATTGGGAGTAAAGGACAGGGCTGGAGTTTTGGCAAAAGTAGCCGAGTGTTTCGCAAAACACGGGATATCCATCGAGCGATTAAAGCAGTTGGCCAGATCGGACGGACTCTCTTCCAAGGCTTGGCTAATTCTGACTACCCACGAGACTTCCGAACAGAATATGTCTGACGTGTGTTCCGACTTGAAGAAACTATCCGTTGTTGCGGAAAGACCTTTCGTGCTCAGAATATTCAAGACGCCCAAAATCTAATAATTGTACGTTATTAGAATAGGCCAAACTAAAAAAAACGCCCGGATTTGTCCGGGCGTTTTTTTAGGTTTTTTAATTCGAAGAAATTTCTTCGGGGGAATTTTCCGATACTTCCGCGTTTTCGGCCGAAGGTTTTATCTTTGCTTGTCCATCGGGTTCTTCGGGCAGAGGCTCCTCCATTTTAAGGGAGGAAATTTCGGGAGTTTCGTCTGCTTGCGCTTCGCCTGAAGCGTCGGATTCGCTCGGAACTTCCTCTTTGAGCTTTAATATTGGTTCGTCGGAAACTGCGGTTTTTTCGGATTTTGGCTTGGGCATTCTGGGATTGGCCTGAAGAGTGCCATCAGAATATTCCACTATGTATCCTTCGGAAACAAGCCACGATAATTCCCGTGCGGCGTCAGTAATTTTTGCTTTTTCTTCCGAAGAAATTTCTTGGGGAGAGGATTTCTCCGAGTTTTCAGGCGCCTGTTCAACTGAGCTGTTATTTTTTGGAATTTCGATTCCCAAAAGCTTAAATGGAACTTCGGAAGCTTTTATCTCCGGATTGTCCGTCACAAAATCAAAAATCTTTTGGGGCAGCTCCGACAGACTTTCGCCTTCGATAAGAAATTTTCTCTTTACCGACGATACGAACGCAAAACTTTTGCTTCCGCGCTTGTAGATGGTAAAGCCCGTTCTTCTTAGGCGGCCTCTGAGATTGTTGGCAGTCACGATGGGAAAGCGCTTCTGGCTTTTAAGCGCCTCTTCAATGTTGCGCTTAATTCTTCCATTTGGCATGCCGGCGAGATTTGCCCCGCGCATTCTTACTTGTTCGTACTTCTTTACGAGCGAATCTCCCTTCTTTTTCGCCACAAAGGCAGAGGCGGATTCCCACGTGTCGAAAACTAAATCTTTCTCGTTTTCTTCCGGAGCTTTGAGCTTGTATACCTCTCTCTTTTTCATGCCCTCTATCCAAGAGGCTATGCTAGCCTCGTCTCTTACTCCCTCTATCTTGGAGGAGAATTCTTCAAAGGACATTTTCGGAAATTTGCGCTTGTGGTACTCCCGAACATATTCACCGTATTTGTGCCAATTCGGAGCTCCGAGCAAGTCGCCGGTTAGAACGCACTTGTTTACAACCTGAAAATTGCCCTTCGGAGCTTCGCACTCCATTTCCACCCGCTCGAACATATCCTCGACATAATATCCGAGAGACGCCTCTCTTGCGCTGTGTTCGTCGTCGAATGGTACATTGAGAGGTTGGGCGCAATAAAGAGGTGCGCAATTTCCGTCCGAGTCGGGCAGATTCTTTGCCAAAAGAATGAACCGTTCGTTTTTTTCCAGAATCAAATGGGCAATCTCAAAAAGCTGGTAGGTGCGCTTAAGTCGCTTCATCTCTTCGGCCATCTTTGCGAACGGAGCATCGTCCGGATAAAACAGAACCTCCATTGTGGGCACGAAAGGCTGGGGCTTTTCGAACTTGCGCCCCCCGAACTTTTTCTTTCCGTCGCGACGTTTGCGGGAATCTCGATTGTCGCCGTCGGAAAAGGTTTTTTCTCTAAAGCTTCCGTCCTTCTTTCCGCCGAATTTCCTCCGCTTTCTATCGTCTCCCTCGCGTCTAAAACGGTCGTTTCGGTCGCTTCCGAATTTCTTTTCGCTTGGCGAGAAACTCGGAGTCCAAGCCGTTTTAAACTGAATATCGCTCAATCCGCTCAGATCCACCGGATTGTCGTTTCCTTTATCGATATTTTCTTCGGGCATATTTTGAAGTGGTGTGTGTTTTTCAGACGATTATTTGTGCGGAGACTTTCGCCTAACTGAACCATCTTGCATTTTTTTCTGCTCTCTTCAACAATTTTTCTACAATCCTCCCCGAAATTGATATGGCCGTTCTCGAGAGATCTCACAATGGGACAAAAGTTCGAAATTTTTTCGAAAAAGTTCTTCGAAAAAAAAGAAAAAAATACTTGAATTGAAAAGAGGAAAGAGTTAAGGTACCGGCACAATAGCTGAGAGTATTATTTTAAACAATAGAACTAAAAAGGATAAAATATGAAGTCATTTAAGTACATGAGCGCCCTTGTCGCACTGTTTGCGGTCTCTTGCGCCTTTGCCGCCGACGCCAAATCGGTGGATACGGGAATTGCGGGAGCAAGCCTGGTGGCCAACTCCGACAAGAATTCGCTTGAGCTTGAATATACTGTCCAGGGAGTGGCATCCTCTACGGAGGATGCAATAAAGCAGGCTTTCAAAGCCTTGTCTCTGGGTGCAACTGAGAAGCAGGCCTCCGTTCTCAAGAGCGCGTTGGCTTCGATTCTCCCCGCCGTTGGAAATAAGTCCGCGATCATCCAGAAGGGTTCCGTCTTGAAGGTTGATGTCGAGTTCAAAGATTCCTTGAAGGATTTTCAGCCTGTGGTTTCCGCGAAATTGAAGCTTTCGCTTCCTTCTGGTGTTTACGAAACTTCCACAATGTCGACCTTTGCGGCGGACGGAATTATCAGAACTAATGGCGATTTGAAAGTTTCCCACGGTTCTTCTACCAGCACGCATGCGATTTCTCTCAGTTCATATCCGAATGGCGAAATTATTGGAAATGTTGACGGCGTGGCCAGCGTCGCTTCTTCCGATCCTGTAGAATCCGATGTTGGTAAGCCTCTTCCGCTTCCGACGGATCCCTCTTTCGGGAATCCGAGCATTGTGAACGACGGCGGAGACAGCCAGCCCGTTCCGGACAGCTCCATTGTGACGAGCAAACCTTACTGATAATTGCCATAGGATCAAGGGGGGCGATTTGATTTTCAAATCGCCCTTTTTTTGTGCGTGCAGGTGTTGTAAGAGATATGGTTCGACTTCCCCTTGCGTGAATGCGACGGCAAACATCTAATAATAGTAAGGCATTTCCTCTTTTTTTTACCTGCTATTCTTCGAAATATTTTTCTAACGCAAAATCGCAGCCTTTTCGGTTGGGCATGGGTTTTTATTCGAATTTTACCGCTGGAACCTCTCTTGGAATTGTTCTCGGATTTTTTATTCCAGAATTAGGTCTGTATTTGCGGAAATCCAAGACTCTATGGAATCCAAAAACACTTTGGCGGAGGATTCGAAAGCTTCTAGTTTTGCAACGGGAGTTTTTATGAGGAAGGAGAATATTTTTTGTTCGTTTGGTGATAGATTGCGGTAAAAGTCCTCGCGAATGGCATATCCTTCGTTTTTTGAGAGAAGGTACAAAAATTTTAGATGGGCGCAAGCCGGCGCGTGAAAATTCTCTATAGAGTCCAAAGCCATTTTTAGAGTTCTTGATAAAAATTCTGGAGAATCCAAGTTTCTGCCGTTTTTCATCGAACACAAAGCTATGGAGGAGGCGTGCCTTAACGCTTCATAAGAGTTTCCTATTCCAGTGCGCTTTGAAGTGGTTTCAAAATCTCCCATGAATTTTAGAGAACCCATTTTGGCGGAATCCAAATTCGCTGAAATATCATCGAAGAGATCGGGCAGGCGGGTTTTCCCGGTAGATGAAATTCTCTTTGATATGTCGACTACACCGTTGCGAGGGCAAAGAACGGCCATGTAAACCGAGCGTTCCCCTCTTTCTTCCATTCGCAACACGGTTGCGTTTTCCACGTTCATTTTAAACGTCGGCGCTCTGTTCGGATTCTATTTTTTCGACGCGGGAACGACCGCTCCCCCCGATATGATCAGCTTCATGGCATCTCCCACACTCATCTCGAGATATATCAAATCCCGCTTGGGAACCATCATCAAAAATCCGCTCGTGGGATTTGGAGTGGTGGGCACAAATACATTTAAAAGTTCGTTGTCGTCGCCGTACTGCTGTATTTCTCCCTTCACTGTGCTTGTCACAAATCCGACGGAAAACACTCCTTTTCTTGGAAACTCCACAAGAACCACGCTTTGAAATATTGCCTTGTTTTGCTCGGAAAACGTATCGACGATTTGTTTTACGGTGCGGTAGATGAGCCCTGCAAAAGGTACTTTGTTTATCAGAGTTTCGAAAATCGAAATGAGGGTTCTGCCGAGAAAGAATTTTGAAACAATCCCTATTCCCGTAATTATCAGCAGAACGATTATTGTGGATATGAAGTCTAGAAGGATTTTTCCTACACCGGTGTCTGGGAATCTCGCGTCGAAGTTGGAAAAAATCGGCGAAAACAACAGGCCGCTTACCGGGTTTCCTATGTTTTTAATTAGGAATATGAGCAGAAAAATCGTCACAGTAAGAGGGAGGACGATTATCGTTCCGGTGATGAGATAGTTGCCTAATTTTTTTAGCATTTTTTATCGTTGTTGAAGGTGGAAGGTGAGAATTTGAAAAAGGGTGCGTCGAAGTTTGCATCGAAAATTTTCAGGGCTTCGGATTCGGCGAGTCTCATTTTTGCGGCGTCGGATTCCGCTATATCGTCGAGTCCAGCAAGGTGAAGATATCCGTGTGCCACGTAAAGGGCGAGTTCCCTGTCGGGTGTATTTCCGAATTTTTTGGACCAATCGAGCGCCCGCTCGGCCGAAACGCATATCTCTCCGGCCAGATCCTCGTCTCCTGAGAAGGTTATGACGTCGGTTTTCCCTGGGTCGTTTAAAAATTTTTTGTGAATGGCTCTGAGACCGTTGTCGTCGAAAAACGCCACGGAAATATCTCCCTCGGGGGCTCTGAGATGGGGAGGCAGATTGCCATCGAGGGCGCGGACAAATTTCGATAGGCCGCGCTTGTCGATTTTTAAAATTCTGGAATGGTTTGAAGTGTAAATTTTTCTAATTTTCACGGCATCATGTCCTGAACTCGTTTTAGGGAATCTGCCGCACCTTGGCGTGAAACCCGCTTTGAAAGTTCCACTACAAAGACGTGTTTTTCGACGTCGAAGAATTTCGATAGAGTTTTAAAGTCTATATCTCCGTCTCCGACGGCGCGGTGGTCTTTCCCCTGGTTGGTACAGTCGTGGATGTGCCAGCCTATGAGAGAGGGGGCCAACTTTTCCGCAAGCTCCACTTGCGTTCTTATTCCGGCAAGCTCTTTTATTTTCGAGTGTCCGACGTCGTGCCACGATCCCACGAGGCCGGCAAGCTCCTTTTCTATTTCTGAAAGTATGTCTTCAAATGTCAGGTCGAACGGGAGTTCCGCGAAACCGTCTCTATTTTCCATTCCGAGTCGGATTCCTTTTTCCTTAAGCAGAGGGGATATCTCCTTTAAGTTTTTCAAAATATTCGGATACTGCCGCTTCGATAGCCGGGTGGCTTTGGATTTAAACGAGGCTAAAATATTCGGATATTTTTTGCTGTCTTTCAAGTTTTCGTATCCCGACGAATCTATTTCCGAGCGCAGAGCCGCATCTTGCGGAAAGAAGAAGAAGGAGAGGGCTCCCATGTGGGAAACAAAGCGGTCAGCACCCACTGATGCGGCGAATTCTATGGTGTTTTTTGTGTGCCTTACCCATTGGGACGACTCCATTTTAGAGCGCGTGGCGGGCGAGAACAGGTTGGGTAGGGATCCCGATGCGAATGCCGGAAGCGGGCAAAAATTGTGCAAGCTTGAAACTTTGACGATTCCCTCGCCCAAAGCTTTCATGATACCTTCCACGCTCGTTAGTTCCGTCGAATAGCCAAGTTCTACATACTCGTATCCGAGATTTGCAGCCTCTTGCAGCATCGAGTATCCGTCGTTTGGAAAGTCGTTTTGAAGATAACTTGTAGAAAGAGCGATTACGGGTTTCATTATCTTCCCCAAATTCTAAGAGATTCTAGCATAAAGATTTCCAAGGCGGGGGTGTCGGCCATATTTAGATCGGTAAGGCCCGACGCCCTTTCGAGGGATTCGACGGCTCTGGATAGTTTCACCGCAGGAACTCCCTCTCCACCAAGCGCGCATGATACTATTTTGGATTCTATTTCAGCGAACATTTCTCGGCGGAGGCGCCGCCTTTCTCCGGCTGCTTCGGCTTGGATTATTTCTTCGTCGACTTCTTTTTCCTCCGGCACCGCCGCGTCCGACCTTTCCTCCGAAAGCCTCGAAATTATCGAATTAAATCGGGATAAAAGAGCATAGCAGCGCATTAAAAACTCCGACGCTTCCCTAGAAGTTTTTACTCCAACCATTATTTCTCTTTGCCACTTTGTGAAATCTTCCAACCATTCCCGCCAGTCTTTGTCGTCTATCGGTTCCGGTTCTCCCTCGACCCTAAGCGACACGCATCGGCTTCTTATAGTGTCGAGCAGATCGTTAGGCCTGGAGGTCAGAAGGAAGATTGTAGTATCTCCGGAGGGTTCCTCGAGAGTTTTCAAGAAGGCGTTGGCCGTCCACACATTCATTCTATCTGCGTCGTAAATAACTGCCACTTTAGATGTTCCCGCATTTGGGGATTGGCGAAGCTCCTCCATGAGTTTTCTCATGGAGTTTTGCGGATATTCACCGTTTATTTTGTCCGAGCCTATCTTTATCATTCTCATTTTTCCTTCCGGACGAAGAACAAACAAGTCCGGGTGGGAACGCGCATCGCGTCCGAAAATTGCCGAGGCGGTATCCATGGCGGTTCGCTCCAATTCGGAAGGGGAGTCCCCGTAGAGGATTATCGCGTGGTGCAGCCGGCCTGCTTTGCGGGCGGAATCTAAAATTTCAAAGGCTCTATTGCTTTTAGATTCCATTCATCTTTTCCTCCACGGCCTTCAAAATTTCCGAGAAGGTCTCGTTCTGGGAACCCGACGAATCCACAACCCGAATCCTGTCAGGATTTTCCTTTGCAAGCTTCAGAAAGGCATTGCGGACATCTTCGTAAAACGACAAATTTTCGGATCCCATTCTGTCGGCATTTCCGGAATCTCTCGTCCGAGCCCTGTTTAATCCGACATCGGGGGAAAGATCCAAAACTATTGTAAGGTCGGGTTTCACGCCCGAAACGGCAAAGTCGTTTAAAAATTTTACGTCGTTTCGCGTCAATTTCCTTGCGGCGCCCTGGTAGGCTTCCGAGGAGTCGGCGAACCTGTCGCATATTACAATCTTTCCGGAGCGGAGGGCTGGAATAATCAATTCGTCGACGTGCTGGGCTCTTGCGGCTTCGAAAAGAAGAAGTTCCGTTCTCGGCGACATACCAATACCTTCTTTGGCGTGCAAAAGAATTTCCCGAATTTTTTCCCCTAGAGAAGTGCCACCCGGTTCGCGTGAGACGACGCATTCCCTTCCTTTGCTTTTAAAGTATTCGGACAGACGCTTTATGTGGGTGCTTTTGCCGCATCCTTCCCCGCCTTCGAAAGTGATGAAAAACCCCTTGTCCATTGTGGGGAACCATTTTTTAAAACACCTGCCGAAGAGCAATCTTTTTTGTCTTCACAGGACAATTTTCGACATTTTTTTAAAGTTTTTCCCGAGAAAATTTTCCAATTCTTTCCCGTGAATATTCGACTTTATCTCGCCCAATATTTCCGAAAAATTCGCTTCCGACGATTTCTTTGGATACACTCTCAAAGGGTAATCCGATCCGAACAAAGATTTTTCCTTCAAGGTTTCCACTCCCTTTTGCCAATACTTCGGAGGGTAGAGCAGGGGATGGGCCGCCGAATCGGACCATATATTTTTTGCCAAGGGAAATGAGGGATTTTTAAAAATTTCTCCACCTATCCAGTGAGCTAGGATAAATTTTGCTTTTGGGAAAGAACGGGCGGCTTCCATTATGATTTCAGAGTTGGTTTCGACCTTTCCGAAGTAGTGCCGGGGTGTGTTTTCGGTAATGTGGAAGCATAGAGGGAAATTTTCCCTGGAACACGCCTCGGCGAGCATGAAAATTTGTTTCTTTGAAAATTTTTGGACGCCGTCGTGCAATTCGCCCACTCCCAAAAATCCGTCGTCCATAGCTTTTTTAACGAACTTCTCTGCGTCTTTTGGAGACACAAAGCATTTTGGTTGGGCCGACGCAAATGCCGAAAGCCTGTCGGGGTGCCTCTTTACAAACTTGGAAATTTCCGAGTTCATCAAATCGCACGTTTCGCTCCTTTCCCAATACCAGCCTTGTATGACCGCCCGGTCGACAAGGGCATCGTCCATGTCTTTGAGAAAAGTTTTTTCTCCCGGAAAAGACTGCAGGCTCTTCTTTCCGTCCGGGCGTTTCCCGACCAAGCTTCCCCAATAGGGTTCGCCGTTTTTTCGAGACCATGAATCCGGAGAGAGGGCTGCAAATTCCGGAAAGAAATGCGTGTGGCTGTCTATTATCTCCATGCCTACTTTACGCCAAGTTGCAGAAAAAGAAAAATGAGCAGCGCTAGGGCTATTCGATACCATGCAAACGGAGCAAGGCCCCTTTTGGTCAAAAATCTCACAAGCCATCTTACGGATAAAATAGCGCTTATAAAAGCCACTAAAAGTCCCGCCAGCAGAGGCCCCAAGGATAAAATTTGAACCATCGCATGGCCGTCTTTTGCCGTTTTATACAGGGAAGCCGCCGTGAGAGTCAAAAGCCCCAACAGAAAGCTGAACCTTGCGGCGTCTTCGGATTTTAAGCCGGCAAGATAGCCTCCCAATATCGTCATCATCGATCTGCTCGTTCCCGGCCACATGGCTACGCATTGTAGAAATCCGACTACCAAAGATTGTTTCAAAGTCATTTCTCCGATAGTCGAAAACTTGGCGCGGCGCTTTACCCGGGCATCATATATTTTCTGGACGAACAGCATCAAAACCGCTCCGGCTGCCAAGGCGAAAATCACCGGATATACTCCGAATAAGAATTTCTCTATTATTTCATTTAGAGCCAAGCCTATTATCGCCGCTGGCAAAAAGGCCGCAGTGAGATTGGCCAAAAGCTTTCGCCCAGATTTGGACTTTCCGAACAACCCCAAAAATATGTCCGCTATATCCCTCCAGTAAAGCAGGGCAACCGCGAGTATCGCTCCGAATTGAATCACTATGACATAGGCGTCGGCGAGCGATTTCATGGAGTATTTTTCTCCGTTTTGGTCGAGCACCGATTCGCCTTCCGGCGTCGACAAGGGTTCCTCCCCGTCGAGGTTTAGGAGGGAGTTTGTGATTATCAAGTGCCCGGTTGAGGATACCGGGAGAAACTCCGTTATTCCTTCCACAAGTCCCAAAACAACTCCGTCCAAATAGCCTATATCGGATTTTTTTTCGGAGTCGACTTTCCCCTCTGAAGAGCTGTTCGGGGAGTAAGTTTGGGAGAAGGCCGAAAGGCAAAAGGCGGAGAGCAGGGCGCAAAGCGCAGCTATGGAAAGTCTTATTTTCAAGGTTTGCTCCTTATTTAACGGGAAATTAGAAATTTTTTCTCGAATCCAAAGCGCTTTTTATCGTGCCTGAATCCGCGTATCCGAGCTGGCTTCCGCTGGGAAGCCCGAAACCGATTCTGGTAAGTTTGATCCGCTTGTCGGCGATTATATTTTCTTGGATGTAGTGGCAGGTGGCTTCGGCTTCTATGTCGTTTGAAAGGGCAAGAAGAATCTCCTCAACGCCGTCCGTTTCCGCTCTTTTTGCTAGCTTTTCCAAATTTAGCTTGTCTGGCCCTATCTTTCTCAAAGGTGACAGCTTCCCCCCGAGCACATGGTACTTGCCGCGCCACGCTCCCGATTTTTCTATCGAGGGAATGTCGCTCGATCTTTCCACCACGCAAAGCAGTTTGGAGTTTCTGGAGGGATTCGAGCAGATGCCGCATATTTTTCCCCGTTCGGAAAGTCCTCCGCATTCCGGGCACGCCCCGACATCCTCCAGGGCCGACTTCAAAGCCCGCAGAAGTTCCTCCCCCTCCGGAGGGCGCTCCAAGGTTAGGTGCAGCGCTATTTTTTCCGCGCTCTTGCCGCCTAGCCCCGGAAGCCTTTTTAATAGCTCCTTTAGCCTGTCAAACGACTCGTTCATGAGCGTTTCACATCAATCCGGGAATGCCGAATCCTCCCGTGATTTTTCCCATCTCCTCTTCGCTCTTGGCCTTCGCCTTTGCCGCGGCGTCGCTTACTGCCGCCACTATGCTCTCCTCTACGCTTTTTACGTCCTCCTTCAAAAACTCCGGATCCAACTTGATCGACTTTAGAGAGCCCTGTCCGTTCACGACGGCTTTCACAGCCCCTCCCGCGGCGCTTCCCTCTATCTCGAGATTCCCGAGTTCCGCTTGGGTGGCTTCCATGGCCTTCTGCATCTTTTGGGCTTGTTTCAGCAATTTACCTATTCCCGGCATTTTTTATCCTTCTTTTTTTTATTTCTTTTTTGTTCGAGAAAATATCTAATTTCTTACGACTTCTTTATCGTCAGCAAGGTGATGTCGTCGCTTTTTGCCCCCTTCGAAAATTTTTCCATTTCCGAAATCATGCCTTCGTTTATTTCAGCGGCGGTTTTCGTATTTAAATTTTGCAGAATTTTTTCAAGGCGAATCTTAGAAAATTCTTCCCCGGAGCTGTTTTGGGCCTCGCTTATTCCATCAGTGTAAAGCGTCAAAGCATCTCCGCTTTCCAATTTGAAGGAAATTTCTCCCACCGAGGAGTCGAAGAGTTCCGATTCTACCATTCCGACTGCCATTCCTGAGGGCCTTATCTCTTCGACTTTCCCATCTCGGGATTTGTAAAATAGGGCGGCTTCGTGGCCGGCACGCGACAACTTTACCGTTGAACCGTCGGCGGATATGGTCGCGTATATCATTGTGATGAACATATCCTCCCTCATAGCCTTCACCATTTCGGCGTTTAGCTTTTTTAGCGCCTCGGCGGGGGAGTGCGGATTGTTGCAGGCTATGTACTTCATCTTTGTTTGGCAGAGAGCCATCAATATGGCCGCCGATATTCCCTTTCCCGACACGTCCGCTATCACTACCCCGAGAATCCCGTCGGGAAGGTTTATAAAGTCGTAAAAATCCCCGCCTATCAGTTGTTGGGGAATGTAGTTGACCGCAAAGTCCAATCCGGAAATGTTCGGGAGGGAGGAGGGGAGCAGATAGCGTTGAACGCTGCTTGCAAGCCTCAAGTCGAAATCTAGTTTGTTCTTTTCTATGAGGGCAGACACGACGCTCGTGTTGTTTATGGCCAAAGCACCTTGTTCTGCCAAGGACATTGCCAGCGAAAAATCCGTTTCCGAAAAAGATTTTTCCCCTATTGGATTCGCAAGGGCAAGCACTCCGTAGAGTTCCCCCCTGAAAATCATCGGAACTATTATAAGGCTTACTATTTTCAGCGATTCGTCATCTTGTTTGACCACCCTCGGATCTTTTTCCGCGTTCCTTATCAAAATTCCCTTTCTCTCCCGAGCGACCATTCCGATGAGCCCTTCGTCCGCTTCGAGGGAAGTTTCGTTCATTATCGTCTCGAGAAGTTTTGTTCTTTCCCCTTTCTGGTTTTTGATGGGGTTTATTTTTTTCAAGGGAGGGAAAAGCCCCTCGGAGGCCTTCATTTTTAAGCTTCCGTCTTTGAGGCGCTCGTACACGCACGCGCTAAGGGCGCCGCAGCTGAGGGCCGTAGCCCTGACGATTCTGGAAAATATCTTTTCTTTGACGCTTCCGTTTCCTATGTCCTCGGTCAAAACATGCAGGAAGTCGATTACAATGTTTTTTTCCTCTTTTTCCCTGTCCAGCTCGAAACGCGTTCTAAGCAGGGATTTTTTTGCGGAAACCAACAGGGCTAGCAACACGACGAAGCACGCGAAAAAAATAACGCCAAGTATCATTTCTTGCTCTCCTTGCCTTCCAAATCTTTTCGCAAAAAGTTTATCACGTCGACGAATTTTTCAGCATTTTCCTCGTGCGCCTCGACCAATACTTCGTGCGCGTCGAGTATTTCTGAGGCCGAAGCGGCGCCTTCCGGAACGGGTTTTCCCTCAACCGGAAGTTTTTCCCCTTCGGAATCGGCCTCGAGAATTTTATCGAGGCCGAGATTTTCCACGAGTTCCATATTGCGGGAATTGAGGTTGGTGAGTTTCATTTTGCCCCGGATTTTTCTGACCTTTAAGGCTGCTCCCGCAAGAATTCCCAAGACGGTGCTGTCCATTCCCGAGCATTCTCTGCAGTCGACTACGATTTCCTCGCAACCCTCGGAGAGTGCCCTTTCGAAAAACGGCGACAATCCGGCGCAATTGGAGTGTGAAGCCCGGCCGCTTATAGCCAATTCCGCGCGTTTTCCGGCGATTCTTGCCAGATATGTCGTCTTGTCTTCGGTCATTTGATTTTGCTTAAAACGAAGGGAAGTATGCCTCCGGCCTTGTAGTATTCGACCTCTATGGGAGTGTCTATTCTCAATTTGAGAGGAACGAGCCGTTTTTTGCCGTCTTTCAAAATTTCAAGTTGGACTTCCATTCCCGTTTGGACTCCGTTTTCAAGTCCGATAATGGAGAACGATTCCGTTCCGTCAAGTCCGAGGGAGTCGGCGCCGTCCTCGGGATTTTCAAAGACAAAGGGCAGAACGCCCATTCCAACGAGGTTGCTTCTGTGTATTCTTTCGAAAGATTTTGCTACAACCGCTCTGACACCGAGAAGCATTGTGCCTTTTGCGGCCCAATCCCTCGAGCTTCCCCTGCCGTAGTCCCTTCCTCCGAACACAATCAGTTCCGTTCCTCTGCGCGAATATTCCATGGCCGCGTCGAACACGAACACGTTTTCTCCCTTGCCGTCTATCTTTGTATATCCGCCCTCAGCGCCTCCGGCTATCTTGTTCTTTATTCTGACGTTTCCAAAAGTTCCGCGCGTCATGATTCTGTCGTTTCCCCTGCGCGACCCGTACGAGTTGAAGTCCTTTCGCTCCACTCCGCGCTCGGAGAGGAATTTTGCGGCGGGGCTTTCCGGCGGAATGGCGCTGGCGGGAGAAATGTGGTCGGTCGTTACGGAATCCCCGAGAATCAGAAGGGCTCTCATGTCTGAGAAAGTGGAGGATTTCTTGCCAGAGTCAAAGAAGGGAGGCTTTTGTATGTAGGTGCTTTTTTCGTTCCACGGGAAGGTTTCCCCTCCGGAGGATTTTATGGAATCCCATTGCTTGGGGGCCTCTATCTTGGAGTAGCGCGAGCGGTACATCTCGGATTTTACGCAGGAGGCTACCGTTTCTGAAACCTCTTTGGAGGAGGGCCAGATGTCGCTGAGGAACACCTCGCGGCCCTCGGAATTTTTTGCTATGGGTTCGCGGTCGAAGTCTATGTCCATTCTCCCTGCAAGCGCGTAAGCTACGACAAGAGGCGGGCTCATCAGATAGTTTGCCTTTATGAGAGGGTGAATGCGCGCTTCAAAGTTTCTGTTTCCGGAGAGGACGCTTGCGCAGAAAAGGTCGTTTTTCTTGACGGAATCGGCTATTTCCGGGGCCAGCGGGCCAGAATTTCCTATGCAGGTGGCGCAGCCGTACCCGGCGAGATTGAATCCCATGGAGTCGAGATGTTTCGTCAAGCCGGCGGCGTCGAGATAGTCGCTTACTACTCTAGATCCGGGAGCGAGAGTGGTTTTCACATACGCCGGGGGTTTTATTCCGAATTCGTCAGCCTTCTTTGCAAGAAGCCCGGCCGCCACTAGAAGCGAAGGATTGGCGGTGTTGGTGCAGCTTGTTATGGCGGCTATCAAAATGCTTCCGTTCCCTATCTCTCCGTAGGGAGTTTGGACTTTTTTCTCCGCTCCGTTTTGGGGGAGCAAATCCAAAAACGCCTTTTTCGATTCGGACAGGTCTATTCTATCCTGGGGACGTTTGGGTCCCGCTATGCAAGGCCGTATTTCCGACAAGTCGACCTCGACAATTTGCGAGTAGTCGCACTCTCCGGGAAGCGGTATTCCGAAGATTCCTTGCTCTTTGTAGTAGTCTTCGGCAAGGGCGATTTTTTTCTCGTCTCTTCCCGTTAGCCTCAGGTATTCGAGAGTGGTCTCGTCGACAGGAAAATAACCCATCGTAGCTCCGTATTCGGGAGCCATGTTGGCCACGGTCGTTCTGTCGGAAAGGGAGAGCTTGCGGGCTCCGCTTCCGAAGAATTCAACAAATTTTCCAACCACATTTTTCGACCTGAGTATCTTCGTGACAGTCAGGGCAAGGTCGGTGGAAGTCACTCCCTCCTGAAGCGATCCTACCATGTGCACTCCGACTACTTCGGGAGCCTTAAAATAGACGGGCTGGCCAAGCATTCCGGCTTCCGCCTCTATTCCCCCGACTCCCCATCCGGCAATTCCCATTCCGTTAATCATGGTGGTGTGCGAATCGGTGCCCACGAGCGTGTCGGGGTAGAACACCTTGAGGCCGTCGCTAGATTCGCCTTCGAAAACCATTCTAGCGAGATACTCCATGTTGACCTGGTGGATTATTCCCGTTGATGGAGGCACAACCGAGAACGTTTTAAATGCCTGGCGGCCCCACTTCATAAACTCGTAGCGCTCGGCGTTTCTGGAAAATTCCATGTCCAAGTTTTTCTTGTAGGCATCGGGTGTTCCCGCGAAATCCATCTGAACCGAGTGGTCGACGACGAGATCCACCGGAACGAGAGGCTCTATTTTTTCCGGACTGACTCCCCTGTCTTTTGCGGCGTCGCGCATGGCAGCCAAATCGACCAGAAGCGGAACGCCCGTCAGGTCCTGCAAGACGACTCTGGCAACCACAAATGGTATTTCAAAGTCTCCCGGAGAGGCTGCGTTCCACGACGCCAGATTGCGGACGTCGCTTTCGAAAATTCTGGATCCGTCGCAATTTCTGAGAACGCTTTCCAGAATTATTTTCATGCAGACAGGCAACCTTGTGATGTCCAGGCCGGATTCCTTCAAAGATTTTAGGCTGTATATGTATCCCTTTGCTCCGCCTTTGGCGGATTCGAACTCTTTCAGAGTGTTGAGTCGCTTATTCGTTTCCTTCATTTTTTTGCAGTGTTGAAAATTTTTAAGATTTGTGTTCGGGAGGGGTTTCGTCGAGGCACAGAGTGCATTCGCCAACTCCCTTGCTGAAGGCATCGGTGACAATCACCGTCATCTTCGGCGATTCGAACCTTATCCTTTCTCCCTTTTCAGGGAAGCGGCCTATGTGCTGGGTTATCAATCCTCCAAACGTGGAGACTTCGTCGTTTTTGAAGTCTAAATTTAGAAAATCCTCCACCTTGCGCAGGCTCGCCCGGCCGGAAATTCTGTACAAATTTTTTCCTATGGACCTGACTTCGCATTCCCTTTTGGAGCTGTCGCCGTCCCTTATTTCCCCGACAAGTTCTCCAAGCGCCGCGTCGAGGGTCAATGCTCCTATGATTCCTCCGAATTCGTCTTCCACGAGAGCCATCTGAATGTTGTACTTGAGCATTTTCGCCAGGGCTGTTTCCAAATTTTCGTTCTCTCGAACTTTCATGGCACCTCTAAGGAGGGACAAAATTTCGTCGTTGGATTTAGGCTCCCTTCCAAAAATGTCCTTCATGTGCACTATTCCAAGACATCTGTCGAGATCTCCGGCGCAGACGGGAAATCTGGAAAATTTGTGCGAGCGCGCCTTTGACATGTTTTCCTCGATAGGATCGTTTGTGTCGAGATAAACGACCCTGCTGCGCGGCAGCATTACGTCGCTGACGTCGAGCTCACCGAGCCTGAGGGCGTTTTTTACTATTTTCCCCGCGTATGGGGATATGGAATCGGCGTCGGAATTTTCGGCTCTAAGGCGGAGCTCGACATCTATGTAGTCGAGGGCGGCGCATTCAAACGAGCGCTTGCCGAATATTTTTCGCGCGCATTTCGAGGCCACTAAATCTGCGATTCTTGCTACCGGATATAAAAGGGCGAAGAGTTTCGCGAATTTGCCGATTGTCTTTCGAGGGAATTTAGCCCCGTAATTGGCGAGAGGTATCAAGACGAGAATTCTGATGGGAACGAGCTGAATGAAGAAGGCCAGCGCAAGGGAGTAGATCTTTGCTTCTGCTGAGGGTTCGATGCCGAGGCGCTCAACCAGCCCTATTATCGAAGAATAGAAAAAGAAAATCGACAAAGCCGACAGTATTCTTCTCGCCGTTCCGATGGCAGATCCGGTTTTTTCGGGCCTTTCCCTGAAAAAATTTCCGAGCCCTCCCAAAGGGCTTTTTTCCTCCAGCGATCTGGTTCCCGAATATCTCAGGGCGGCGAAAGCGAAGGCCAGGGAAGCGCACAGCGCGTCCGCGAGCGACGCGGCCGCTCCCGCTACTCCCGAAATCGCTATGAATGCGGTATCCCAATTCATCGGCGCTATTTTTGTGCCTTGAGGAGTTCCTCCAAGCAGCGGGCGTTTTGCTCTTCGGTTCCTATCGTTATTCTGAGCCATTCAGGAAGGGCATATCCGAAGTTGGGGCGGACAATTACGCCGGCTCTTTGGAGTTTTTTGAAGGTATCCAGGGCGTCTGAAACTTTTACCATCACGAAGTTCCCGCCTTCCGAAAAATATTCCATTCCGGTTTCTTCAAACGCCTTTTCAAACTGTTTCCTTCCCTCGAAGTTTACCCGCTTGCTTTTCGCGTAAAATTCGTCGTCGTCGAGCGCTGCCATAGCACCTATCTGGGCGAGGGAATTCACGTTGAAGGGCTCTCTTACCCTGTCGAAATACGACGCCATTTCCGGCGAAGAGTAGGAGTATCCGATTCTCAATCCCGCTAGTCCGTATATTTTGGAAAACGTCCTCATGCATATCACATTCCTTCCCTCCGCAATCAAGGGCCTCAGGTCGACCATTTCCTCTTCAAAGTCGGAATAGGCTTCGTCGTAGCAGAATATCACATTCTCGGGAAGGCTGCGCACAAAATTAAAAATTTCGTCCTGCTTTACCACGCACCCAGTGGGATTGTTGGGGTTAGTCATGAACACGATCTTAGTCTTTCCCGTCACCGCGTCGCGAAGCATATCGAGATCGTATCTCAAATTCGGCATGGGAACGCTGACACATGTGGCGCCCATCAAAAGGGTGGCGAGCTTATATACTATGAAAGATTGTGCCCCGAAAACGGATTCGTCGCCCTTGTCCAAAAAGCATTGGGCAAGCAGAGTAATAAGCTCGTTCGAGCCGTTTCCAAACGCGAGGTTTTCCGGTTTTAAGCCCAATTTGGCAGCGACTTTTCTCCGTATGTCGTAGCAGCCGCCGTCGGGATAGTAGTTTAAGTGCCCCAAGGCTTTGGATACCGCCTCTACGGCCTTTGGGGAAGGCCCGAGAGGATTCTCGTTAGAAGCCATTTTCAAGATTCCGTCGGGGTCGAGCCCAAATTCCCTGGCGACATACTCTATGGGTTTCCCCGTTTCGTAAATCGGAAGGCCGCCTATGTGCGGATTAGCCATGTCCTGTATCTTCATTCTTCAAATCCAGTCGCGTTTTTTTTAGATTAAGGAGGGAATTATTGCTCCGAATTTAATATTTGCAAGATAAGATATTTTTCGGAAGAATACTCGACATGACTATACTTTGTACGGGAGCATCTGGGCTTGTTGGTTGGAATTTTGTAAAGGCCGCCGCGGAAGCCGGACATAAAATAGTTGCGCTTAGAACCCGCAACAGTTTGCCGGCGCTTGCGGGCGTAAAGGAGCTTGAGGTAGACTTGACGGATTTCAACGCCGTCCAAAGGGCGGTTTTGGACGCCTTTCCCGAAGCCATCGTAAACTGCGCAGCCGTTTCGAGCCCGGCGGATGTGGATTCAAATCCGGAACTCGCCGAAAAATTGAATGCGGCTCTGCCCGAAAAGCTAGCAGTTTATGCGGACCACGTCGGTGCGCGTTTTATTCATATCTCTTCGGATATGGTTTTCGACGGAAGCGCTGCGCCCTACAAGAACACGGACGTTCCTTGTCCGCTCAATTTGTACGGACAAACAAAACTTTTGGCAGAAAAGAAAGTCTTGAAAGTTTCGGCTCCGACCACGGTTGTTTTGAGGACAAGCCACGTCAGCGGAAACAGCCTGACCCGCAAGCGCTCTTTCCACGAAAAATTGCTTCGAATATGGGCCTCCGGAGAAAAGGCCAAGCGGCGCACCGACGATATAAAGAGGGCAACTTCGGTTAGATTGCTCGCATCGACGATGGTGGAGCTTTGCGAGAGAAAAAATGTGAGCGGAATTTACCACTATGCCGGGTTGGAATCGCTTAGCCGCTACGAAATGGCGGTTAGAATAGCGAGAAAGTTCGGCTTGGATCCGAATGAGTACGTGGAGCCGGTGGAGGGGGATAGATATGTGGATTTGTCCCTCGATATGTCGTGCCTTGCGGCTCGAATAAAAACGAGAACTTGCATGTTTAACGAGATTTTGGACGAAATGGAAGTTCCGCCAGATCTTGAAGAATGGTTGAAAAAGGCTTCGGGATCTTTGCCCGTGAAGCGGTATAAACTCTAACCGTTGGAACGCGTGAAATTTTTCGCCGCTTTTTCGGTACAGCGCCGGATTCGCGTTGCGGGTTCGGTTCTTGTTTGTTTTTGCTTTTCCGTGTCGGCGGCCCCAAAGAATTTCACCTCGGAATTTTTCAAAAATTTCAGCGGGGATATTTCCGAGCAAATAAGGAAAGAAAGTTCTTTCGAGCGCTCATACGACGCGGCGTTCTGTGCGGTTAAGGACGGAAAAACGATCTTTATATCAAAGGATTTTTTTGAAAGTTCGGGTAGCTTGCCCCTCGTTCTGGGCAGGAGCGGAGCGGCATTGACCTCGCTTGCGGCCCTCGAAATGCTCTCCCAAAAAAAATTGCCGAAAAATTCGCTGTCAAAATGGACGGACAGGGCGGGGGAAAAGGGCGAAAGGACGAGCGCATCTTCAATATGTTCGCTTTTTAAATGTCCTAATAGCAACGCCACCCTCGCTGATCTTTTCGATATGCGGGCTTCGATTTCCCCCGGATTGGATTCTTTAATCCCCAAAAACGCCTCTCCCGAAGAGTTATTTTCATTGATTGCGTCTTCATCGGAATCTTATCCGTCGTCCGGGCGTTTCGGGAGGGGGGATTTTTCCTCTTCTTCTATTTCTGCAGCATCTTTGATTCTAGCGTATTCTGAGACGAAAAAAACGCAAAATTTGGGAAGGATATTCAGGGAAAGGATATTGAAAAAATATTTATTCTCTCCGCTTGGAATGTCGGAGGCGAGATTCGTTTCGATATTTCCGCACATAGACGGGGTTTCGAAGGCCCTCGAGCCGGCTTACGCTGCGGCTTTGTCCATAGAGGATACGGCGAAATGGCTGGAGTGCGAAACCTCTGAAAGTCCAAAGCTATCTTCAAGGGAATTGATAGCTGCCCGGAGAAATGCCGCATATCCTCTACCGTTTCCGGAGAGAGTATCGAAAGAGAATTTCTCAGGGGGTTGGCTTGCGGCCTTCGACGGAGAGTTCGATTTTTTTATAGTATCGGATTCTTTTAGAGCCTGCGCAAATATTGTAGCGATATTTCCAAAATACAACATGGCCGTGGCGCTTTTTGTTTTTGAAAGAAAACATGCGAATTCCGATTCCGGCAGGACTTTCGAGCAAAGGAATGCCGATGCTGCCCGCATAGCATCTTCGTGCTTTAAGGTGTTCCTAAACCGGCTTTCCCAAAATTTGAAATAAAATTGCTTTTCGGAAGATTTTTTGAAGCGTTGCTTTTTTGAGCCGGAAGGAAGCGAATTATATTCGTGCCTTGTTGTAGCCATTTACTCTTCCAAAATCTTTTCGAGAACCGTGAAACTTGGGGAATGTGTCTTACCAGTCATTTCGCAAAATTTTTTTTGGAGGAGAAAAAATATTCGTCCGATTTGTTCCAACGGAAATTTTTTGGTGCGTTTTTTCCAGAAACGAATTTTTTCAAAAATTTTTTTAAGAACAAAGTAGAGTCGTTTTTCGAAAGATTTTTGTTTGATTTCAAAGGCGGAAATCAAATAATTCCAACCGACATAGCGAAAGGATAAAAAATGCATATTCCATCAGAGATGTTGTCGGGATGGGTTTGTCCGGTAAGCGCGGCGGTGGCTGCGGCGGGATTGGGGGCGGCGTTTTACGCTCTCTCAAAGGAAAAAACGTCTCCATCGGCGCTTAGGTTTACGCTCGTGAGCGCGGCGGTGTTTATTCTCCAAATGCTGAATTATCCCATCTGGGATGGAGTATCGGGGCATTTGATAGGAGGAGTGCTTGCGGCGTCGTTGCTTGGAATTCCGGCGGCGATATTGTCTATGTCTATTGTCTTGTCGGTTCAGACTTTGCTCTTTGCCGACGGCGGAATTTTGATGCTTGGTGCGAATATAATAAATATGTCTTTAATAGGTGCGGGACTTGGAGGGGCCTTGCGCCGTATTCTGTTGAACAGAAAATTGGACGACGCCGTTTCAACGGGAATAGCCGCGTTCCTTTCTGTGGAGTTGGCCGCGATTGCCCTTTGCGCGGAACTGTATTTTTCGGATAAGGGATCCGGAAGAGTTTACGCGACTCTCGTTGGTTCCCATACAGCTCTCGCATTTGTGGAGGGAGCGGCCACCGTTCTATTAAAGAGTCTCGTCGGAGAAGAAAAAGGAGCTTCCGCCCGCTCGCGGGCTGTTCTTGCGGGAATAGTGATTCTTGGTCTTGCCTTAGCTCCCTTCGCGTCGTCTTTTCCCGACGCTTTCGAATGGACTGTGCAAAACTTTTCGATACTTCCCGTCTCGTCCAATTTTTCATGGGCACCATTCCCGGAATATTCTGTGCCTTTTGGGGGAGAATATCTTTCCGTAATTTTTGCGGGGGCAGTCGGAATTTTGGCTATATCTGCGCTTAGCGCGGTAGCTCTTTGGCCTTTAAAACTCCGAGTTTAAAAAGACGAAGCGGGGCGGCGAATTTCGCAGCCCCTTTTTTTGCAATATAGCGTAAAACCAGAATACGGTGTTTAAGCAGACGTGCCTTTCAGGTATAGAAGATTCTATATTGAATAAGCAATCGAGGTAGGTGCAGGTTAGTTCCAGTTTTACGCTTGCTGAGAGGACTTAAAAGGTCTCTTCGGTGCCTTTCAAATTTTAAATTGATTGCAAAAACCGCAACCCCCGCGCAGTTTCTGCGTGGGAAAAGGGGCGCTATTTGAACGGGCGGAGCGACGAAACTTTTCGCACAAGATGAAAGCCTCAACCTTCGAGCCTTCACCTTTTTGGCTTCGCTTTTGGTAGGAATCAATCGAGTTTTGTGAGAACTATGTTCTTATAGAAAATTTCAGCGCCTTCGGATTGTAGTTGAATCTTCCCCTTGGTGTGCGAGGAATTTGTGGCAAGATTGACGAGCTTTCCGTTTACGTACACTTCAATCCTTCCGCCTTTTACAATGCACTCTAGTTTGTTCCATTCTCCGGAGGGATTTTCGATGTCGTCGTTTACTCCTCTAAATCCCTTCGTATCCTTCCAATTCGAATCTCTCTTTAGACGGCTTATCGACCCTTTCGAAATGGTCTGCTCTTTACCTCCGTCTCTGAATCTGAAACGGCCTCCAGGTTGGCTTTTATCTTCGCATGGAACGGTTATGAAATAGCGGTTCGGAGTTTCGCTCACAACCCAAAAATCCCCGGTCCCTCCTTCAATTATATTGCACTCTATGGATTCCATCCATATTCCCTCAAAAGCGCCGTCGCTCCCCGTGGAGTGAAGCAAAAGACCACTGTCGCGCGCTTTGGATTCCCTTTTCCCATAGGTATTTGCTCCCCATTTATACTCCAGGGATATTTTGTAATTTTCGTACTCGTTATCGGTGGTCAAGCATCCGAACTCTTCTCCCGATACCCTTATCATTTTGTCGGAGACGGTAAAAACTTTGTTGGGATCGGAATTTTTTCCGCGGCCTTTTATATAAGTGTACCAACCGTTGAGGTTTTCCCCGTTGAAAAGCGCGACTCCATTCTCAGAACATCCCGAAAACAAGAAAACGCACAAAGCCGATACAATAGACGTAGCAGATAATTTCATGCGGAGCGATTCTGCGGACAAGATCGTGCATTGTAAAGATTTTAACGAGGAAGTTATTTTTCCAGATAGCGGCTTCTCTTGCGGCTAAGTAATACAGCTCTGCAATGGAGACGTGGAAGGAAAAATTACGTCGACAAAAAAAGATATTCGTTAAAAGCACACGAAAAATCACGCGGCTACTTCTTGAAAGATTTTTTTTTCTTATCAGAGAAATCTTTTCTTCTAGAAAGGGAGGCTTTGAAGTCGAATGGCAGTTCTATTTTACCGTTGGTGCGTTTTGCCTCTTCCAGAAGGGACTTTATGGACATGCGGATAATATCGGAAGCGTTCAAACGCCACCGTATCGCAAGCTCTTCCAAAAGTTGTCTATCCTCGGGATCGAGCCGTATTCCCATCGAAGATTTCCCGCTCATTTGCCGACTCTCCCATATTCCATTTAATTAGTCAAATGGTTTTAAAAACTTGACAAGAATGATAAATGTGGCACAATGTGCTACACAAAATGAAAATTTTGATAGGCCAAGAAGATAGACGCGCGATCGATGAGTTGTCGAAGTTGCTCAAGCTATCAAAGCGGGACACTTTGAGGCTCGCATTTAAAATATTCGATAAAAATAAGAGAAAATATTCTAAGAAAGAGGCAAAGCGCCCTTTAAAAAAAGGGTCGAATGCGGCAAAAGCGCATGAAATAATTAATACGCAAGCTCATAAGAATTCCAAGAGTTTTGAAAATAAAAATGACGAAATTTTGAGATGGGGTTAACGGTGTGCAAAAAGGCGGATACCTTTCGGATTGTTTTTATTTGAATGCGAGGTGATGACATGGAAGATTTTATTTATGTTTTTGCATTTATTCTGCTATTGTTAATTAGTATATTGCTATATTTGTTGCCGTCGATAATAGCATTTGCAAGAAGGCATCATTATAGGTGGATTATTTTTTTTATAAATGTCTTTGCGTGCATAGGCGGAGTTAGCTGGATAGTCGCGATGGTTTGGGCGGTATGGCCTTCAGATACGGGGGTTTTGGATCCGGTGGTAAATGATCCTACTACAAACTCCAAAAAATCAAACAAGGTAATATATAACCGCTATGGCGAAAATTGCGCAACTTTTATAGAGGCCAGCAATCCGAAATCGGAAGAAGCGGCCAAAGAAACAGAGTCCGGTGCGAATAAAGAAGTAATGAGTTTTTGTCCTCGTTGCGGCAAAAAGAATGAAGACTGTTCGTCGTACTGTAGAAACTGCGGTTCCAAACTTTGCTGAAGTTTTCCGATGTTAGTCTGTTAACAGATGACATCATAACCAATAACACAGTGAATAATATGGAAAATAAAAATATATCTAATGGATGGGCTTATGCGGCAGTTGGCGTCACTATAGCAGGATGCTTAGACTTCAATCCTGTAACCATAATGGGATACCTATTGAGTATATTTACAATAGTCGATGCGATACTGCTAAAGGACGAAAAAGTTCCCAACTCTCCGAGCTGGTTGTGGTTTTTAATTCCCCCGGTGTATTATTACAAGCGCCAAAAGGTTTTAGGGCAATCTATGGCCCTATTTTACACTATTTTGATAACTTACCTGGCTTGGATTTTCATAAACCTTATTAAAATGATTATTCTTCAATTAGCTATTGCACAAGCTTTAGAATGAACCGTACTAACTGATAAGGAAATGCCAGGGGTTTCTTCAAACCTCTGGCATTTTCGATTGCCAATGTGTAAAGGAGAAATGTTTTCATGATTTGTAAAAATTGCGGCACAAACTGTTCCAACGATGATGTATTTTGCGGAAATTGTGGGAACAAATTGGAAAGAGACAATGTTCAAGCCATTGTTTTACAGAATGCATCCCAGGATACGGCAGCCTTTTCAGGAATACCTGATAGTCAACCGGAGGACACGTCATCTACATCGATGTACAAGGCTTCCTTCTATCTGCTGTATTCTCAATTTGCTTTTGCTTCCGTGGTTTATTTTATTAGTTTACTTTTGGGAGAGGAAAATGAGATCGCTAGTACTGCGTTGTGTGCAATTTGGATATTATTATCAAATCTCATATCTATAATATCCATAATACTTGGAGCTTGTTCGAAAAAAAAGGATGCCAGTTTGCCAATGATTGGCAATTGTATCTTTATGGGTTCAATGTGGTTTTTTATTTTAGTGTCATGTATTTTGTTATAGCAAATCGATTGACACAGTTTTTCTCCTAGTCAAAGAGAATGGGCGAATTCTATTCGCTTTTTTGGAAAATTCGCATTTATCCAGCGATTGCTTCGAAAAAAAAGAGAATTTTGCAATCCGCAATCTAATTTTATTTATTTGGGTGTTTTCGTTTCTTCAAGTCGGGGAGAATGCGCCTTTTTGTGCGAAATTTTTAAATAGGCCAGGTTTTTGAATTAAAAAATCCTCTCTATAAGAAGCGAGTTTGTCCGGGCATTTGCCCTCAGAATGACGTATTTTGTTCCCGCAAATAATAAGACTGTTTGACAATACCATCTTCATGTTCTATCCAGTTTTCAAGTTATGAGTGGTGTCTATTGCGCGGAACTGTCGGACGGCTTGTCCCAAGAAGAATGCTTGGGAGCGCTCTTCGACGCACTAAAATCCGACATACCGCAAGACAAATTGCGGGAGATGATGGAGGCGGTTTATTTGCGAGAAGACATCTCCTCTACCTACGTCGGAAACGGTCTTGCCGTACCGCATGGAAGAGTCGACGACCTCGGGGGAACGTACATAGTCTTCGGAGTAAGCAAGGGAGGAGTGGATTGGCCCTCAGAGGAGAGCAAGGCGAATATCGTGGCTCTCATTGGGATAGATAAGAGCGAGGTTTCAAAATATCTATCCATTCTTCAAAAGATAAGCAGATGGAAAAAACAAAACGCGGCGCTGTTTGAAAGCTGCAATTTTAACGCGATACGCGAGTCTGTTCGCGCGTCGATTCGAATTTAAAAAAAATGTCCCGTTTCAAAAAAGTTCTTTTTGAGCTCGTTTTAAGGTTCAGGAAATACACGGGGTTGAAGGGGCGCGGAGGAGTTTATGTCTATGCCGCGCTTGTAGGTTCTTTTTCCGCCTTGATCGCTTCTATATTTCAGAAGTGCACTCAGTTCATACTTTCAATTTTGACCGACACCGATGGAGGGCATTTCGTAGAGACTTTTGAAAAAATAGAGCCGTGGCAGAGGATATTTTCTTTGGGAGTGGGAGGAGCCGTCTCCGGATTGATTTTGCTCTTTGCGTCAAAAAAAATAAAAAAGAAGGCGACCCCCTACATGGAGGCTGTGGCGATCGGAAACGGATACATTCCGATGAGATCGAATTTATTGAGGAGCCTTGCGGCCATTGTCACGATAGGCTCGGGAGCCTCGATAGGAAGGGAAGGTCCTCTTGTTCAGACGGCCACGGTTTTTGCCTCGTGGTTTGGCAGAAAGATAAGAATGCCTTTGCCTAGGCTTAGGCTTTTCATAGCTTGCGCCGCCGCGGGAGGAATGTCGGCGGTGTTCCACACGCCTCTGGCGGGAGGATTGTTCGTGTGTGAAATTGTGATAGGAGTGATGTCTATAGATATTCTAGCTCCGCTATTAATCGCGAGTTGTTCCAGCTATGTGAGCATAATCGCCTTTTCCGACGCTAGTCCCCTTTACGAGATGTCGAATGCCCACTTGAGCCAGAGCACTACCGTGGCTTTATTCGCGCTTATTTTGGGGGTAATTAGTTCACTTCTTGCGAAGTTTTGGTTGGTGTTGCTCTCGAAAATGAGGGAAATATTAAACGGAAATTCCTATTTGCTGCCGCTGAGACTGACATTGGCGGGCGTGGCGGTGGGCTGCATAGCGATTTTTTATCCTGAAATAGTCGGAAATGGCGCGCACATAATACGGGGAATAGTGTCGGCGGATTTCTCTTTGGAGCAAGTTTTCGTGTTGCTTTGCCTAAAGATTGTGGCGGTGGCTTTGTTTTTCGGAATGGGGGCGATAGGAGGCGTGCTAACTCCTAGTCTTACGATAGGAAGCATGACGGGATTTCTCTTTGCCCATGTTCTAATCATGCTGGGAATTCCTTTGTCGTCGGAGGAAATAATCGGATTTTCCCTGCTTGGAATGGCATCTTTCTTTACTACGGCAGCCGCGGCGCCCATCACTTCACTCTTGCTCGTGGTGGAATTCACCCTGGCGGGAAAAATGATTTTCCCACTCACGATAGGAGTGCTGACTTCCTACTTCATTTCTAAAATAACGAAGGCAAAATCAATGTACGCCTCGGCGGTTTCGCGGAACGTTCTTCCGGAATTCAACAAGCCTATGGCAGAGGTGAAAATCGAAAATATATTTAGGAGAGGAGCCGACTCCGTCTTGCCGTCAGATAGATTTTCGAGCATATCGAAAAAATTTCTCAGAAATTCGGACGAGGTGATTTTTGTCGCTACAAAAACAAACAGATATGCAGGGGCTATTTTCAGATCCGACGTGATAGAATTTTTAAAGTCGGAATATTTATCGGAAGTTATAGCGGAGGACATTGCGCGCACCGATATTCCCTCTCTTGCACCCGACGCCAACATTCTGGACGCTGTAAAAGAGTTTTCTTCGAGCGGCAGAGAGACTTTGCCCATCGTCGACAAATCCGGAAAATTTTGCGGAACCGTTTATAAAAGCGATATACTAACCGGATTTAGCGAGATTTTAAGGCGCGAAAAAGTAGCGGGTTAGTTCCAGAAAACGATTCGAGTCTCAGCGGAGATTTTTCGTTTAGGGGAACGTATTTGAGTTTGGCTCGTCAGTTTCGTCTAAAACAATCATTTTTAGCCGATTTTCGTAGAAGCTCGGGGTAGGGAGGCGATGAAACATCATGCTCTAAAATATTGCGAATATAGATCTCTCGGGAATACAGCTACATTTTTTCGGGAGCTTGTTTCGGGCGACTGTGGAAGGCGCGGTGCTGCAAGGTGAATAGTTTAGATTTGTTCTCGAGAAGGTTTTTTTCAGGCTCGGAAATTTTCCATAGACGATATTTCCGTCAGTTAGCGAATGTAATTTGATGAATTTTTAAAATACGTTTTGGAGAGGTCTATTAAAAACACACTGCTTTAAATGCTGTTGGAATTTGCATCCAACAGCGATTGGAGAAACATGCGAATATTTCCTAATGGGAAGGGGTGTCGGATTTTTTCTCAAGAAAAGAATTTTTTCTGTAAAATCGGAATTGGATTTATTCCGAGTAGCGGCGTGAAAAATACCTGGCAAAATTTTTTCACTTCGATTTTTTCGGGAGGGGTACATTTTTAAATTTTCGTTTTTTCGACTTGCGGTGCGCGCATATTTTGAAACAAAATTTCGCATCTTGCGTTTACAGTTGAAAATAAAAGCTCGTTTTTGTGCGTTATTGACATTTGTCTCGTGCGCGGCAGTCCTAATTAGGCCGGCTTGTGCCATGATTGTTTATGGGGAAACCAACCAAGACGCTTCAGTGGTTTACGACGGTTCGGCGATTTCTCCGGAATACTGCGTAGTTTACGTGGCGGGAGGTTCGGCGGTTTACTTGGGAAATGGCTGGTTCATCACGGCCAAACACCTAAATATAACTTCGTTTTCGTCTATAACTCAAAACGGAATTTCTTCCACGGTGACGTACGTCGACAGCACTCTAAATTCAAAGTACGGGGTGGATCTTCAGATGTTTTATGTCGACGATCTATCCAGATTCGACTACCTCGAAAGCGCAAACATATCCGCCGATGTGTATGATTCCATTTCAAAGACAACTTACAGTTATATCACCACTTGGCCTTTCGGTCCTTTTGGGGGAGTAGAGTACGAATTGAAATGCAATTCCGGAACAGGCTTGACCCTCGTGGGGTACGGCTACGGGAGAAGTTCAGAGAGCGGACTTTACGACGAAACTGTAAATTCGGATGAGACGCGCGGTGTCGCCCGTTCCGGAACAGCTACTTTGCTCGGATACACCACTTTAAAAGATGCAGAATGCTTTGTGACGATGGCGGAGGCGATAGATGGCTCGGCGCAAGCGCAAAGCGGAGATTCAGGGGGAGGAATGTTCCACTTGTACGGAGACGAGTGGTATCTTGTTGGAGTGGCTATAAACGTTTCTATATCGGACTCGATGGCCGTTTTTGGTTCCCTTTATGATGCGGAGTTGGTATATGGAGAAGACGGAGTCTCCGTCAGTGTGGATACTTCTAATTTAACGAAGAACTCGTACACATACGCTGTCAGTCTCAAAGCTTATATGGACGATATTTCAAAGATTATCGAAACCCCAATTCCCGAGCCATCTACTTGCGCTGCAATAGCCGGAACTTTGGTTTTATGTTTTGCCATCTATTGCAGAAGAAACAGGGTTGTTTAGCGCTTGAGGCAGTTTTTCTGAGGTTTTCTTCCATATCGCGGCGAACTTATCTTCAACGGCTAAAATGAAAGTCGGCGCTTGTGCCATTGGGGTTTTTGGCGCGCGCAATTTCGAAAGGGCTAGCAGTTTTTTCCCTCGGAAACTTTTGTTCGCTTAGGCGCAAAATTCACCGCTCAAAACGCGGAAACAAAAACTTAGAATGTCGGGCCGCCGAGGTTCGAACTCGGGACCTCCTGCACCCCATGCAGGCGCGCTACCAACTGCGCTACGGCCCGAAATTTTTAAAAGGCGCAATGTAGTCGGCTTTTTTCTTTTATCAAGCTTTTTTTGTCGGGGGCTTTAAATGTATATTATCTCAAAATTCGCGATGTAGGGAAGATATCGGGCAAGCGTTCCCTCTATCAATTCCCTGTTTCTTTCAAATGCCTCTTCGCTTTTTGAGGTAAAATTTTTCCCTCCGTCAAGAGAGGCCTTCCCGAGTCCCGATACTACCAAAATTCCCCTATCTCCCCCGGCAAGGCGCTTTGCTGCAGTTGAGATTTTTGGCAGTTCAAAGAGAGGATCGAAAAATCTTTCGGAAAATTCCACGGTCTCCACTCTAGCGTTCGAATCGTACATGGACAAAATTCTTTTCGCAAATTCCCCAAGCGAGACAAGCTCCACTTCTTCCGAAAGCGCGGCATTTATTCCCATGCTCGCTTGAAAATATATATCGCCGCCAAACGGAAAATTTTTCGCAAAAATTCCGTTTAGAAGGCGCATTTTCTTTTCCAAGGTCATATATTAAAGCAAAGTTTCCTGTCCGACATTCGGGTTTCCGCCGTATTTAGCAAGCCATTCCGCCTCCACGTTTTCAAACCCTTTCTGCCTGCTCAAAAATATTATCAGAAGCGCGCAAGCTAACGCGTCGTACGGAGCTCGATGCCAGCCGCGCCTGTTCCCGGGGCAGAAATTAGACGCCATATCGTCCAATTCGCCCTGTAATCCGAAAGTCCCTATAAGTTGGAACAGCTTTAGATCCTTCAATTCGGGATACAAAGTTTTGTACAAGCGGCATGTATCTATCCAGGGAGCCCACGATGAGCATGTGCGCGAAAAGGACGGAACTATTCCCGGAGTGGGTAGTGCATCTCGCAAAAGGGAATCTTCTGTCTTTGCGGAGTGGGCGGCAAAAATTCCACGCGATCTCATTTGGCAAAACATCGCTATGTCGTCGAAAAACGGCTTTTCGCCGGAAGTCTGCTTGGTGGTTATTCCGAAAAAATCCGCGTCCCGCTTGGGTATGTCAGCCTTGGGAGAGCAAATCCTGCATTTCAGCGACTCTATCTTGAAATCGACAATCTCCGCCACTCCGTATTCGACAATCCCAAGTGTTCTGGAGCCTTCGAAATCTATCGCAAAAATTGGAGGATTTTTCATCTTGCTTAAAAACTTTTTCCGAAAAACATTAGCAGTAAATGGAAAGTTTCAAGAATTTTATAAATGAACTTGGCGATTTGAGCGGCGATTACATAGCCAAAGCCTTCGCCAACCATTCTTTCAGCGTTTCGTACAAACAGGATTCTTCCCCCGTCACCGAGATAGACAAAAATACCGAGGAGATGATTCGCGAAAAAATCCTCAAAAAATTTCCCGACCACGGAATAATAGGCGAGGAGCATGGAAATTCAAATCCCGATTCGGAGTTTACGTGGGTCATAGATCCGATAGACGGAACGAAGTCTTTTATATCAGGCGTTCCGCTCTTCGGAACTTTGGTGGCGCTTTTGAAGGACGGCAAGCCCGTGGTAGGAATGATAAACCAGCCGGTTCTAAAAGAGAGAATGGTGGGCGATTGCAAGACTGCGACATTCAACGGGCGCAAGGTGTGTCCCTCAGACAAGAAAGACCCCCGGGGAGCCACTTTGCTATCTTCCGACACAAGGCATCCCGCCCGCATGGGGCTTGGAAAAAATTGGAGCGCGCTGGAAAACATGGCGGCAATAGATAGAAGTTGGGGAGATTGCTACGGATACATGCTCGTTTGCAGGGGATTGGCGCACATAATGGCGGACCCCTCTTTGGAAATTTGGGACTATGCGGCGCTTTTGCCTGTCTTAGAAGGTGCGGGTGTGCCGTATTGCGACTGGTTCGGAGGCAAAGAAATAGGGAAAAAGGGGCTTGTGGCTTGTTGCAACAGGGATATGCTCGACGCAGTTATGCGCGTTTTAAACGCATAGAAAGCGGTGTTCTCAGAAAATATAGCTCCGGAAAAAATTTTTAGAAAATGTTCTTGCAAAAAAATAAATAGGAATCATTATCACTTTTAGAAAAGGTTTAATAAAAATTTTCAAACAACTACACAAAAAGAAAGGCCAAACAAAATGGAACTCAAAGGAAGTAAAACCGAAGCGAATCTGAAGGCTGCTTTTGCGGGAGAGTCTCAGGCTCGCAACAAATATACCTATTACGCCTCGAAAGCCAAGAAGGAGGGCTACGTTCAGATAGCCTCCATTTTTGAGGAGACTGCAGGAAATGAAAAGGAGCACGCCAAGCTTTGGTTCAAAATTCTCAACGGAGGGGAAATTCCTTCCACAATGGAGAATTTGAAGGACGCTGCAAGCGGCGAAAACTACGAATGGACGGAGATGTACGCCACGTTTGCAAAAGAGGCAAAAGAGGAGGGATTCGATAAGATAGCGTATCTTTTCTCCGAAGTTGCAAAAATAGAGAAGGGGCACGAAGAGCGCTACAATACCCTTCTTAAAAACGTTCAAGACAATGCCGTCTTTGCCCGCCCCACGGAAGTCGCGTGGCAGTGTTCCAACTGCGGCCATGTTGTGGTGGCAAAGAACGCCCCGCAGATTTGCCCGGTGTGTTCGCATCCCCAGGCTTTCTTCCAAATCGAAGCGAAAAATTACTAGTTTTTTCTTAAGAATCGCAAAGGCGCCTTTGAAAAAAGGCGCCTTTTTTATCGTTTGACGGAAAGGAGCGGAAGTACATAATTCGCCGAGTTTTTTATGGAGAAGGAATTTAACTTAAAAAAAATCTTGCGCGCGCTCCTATTTTCCACGGGGGAACCTCTCGGCATAAAAGATATTCAAGCGGTGATTACCCGCTATCATTCCGAATTGGAAAAAGCGGCAAAATCAAAAGAAGCTTCGGAGGATTCCGAACAGTCCGTAATAGAGGATATTTTCGCCCAAGTTCCTACCCTCCTTACCGCAACACAAATAAGGGAGGCGATGGACGAAATTGCCGTGGAATTGTCGGAGAGCGGGGAGACGTACAGGCTCATTCAAAGTTCGTCGGGATTCAAATTTGCAATAGCGCCCGAATACGCCGATTGGGTTAGGCTTCTTAGAAACGATCCGAGGCCCCAAAAGCTGACGAGGGCCTCTCTGGAGACTTTGGCAATAATAGCATACAGACAACCCGTAACGCGCGCCGAAATAGAGGCGATACGTGGAGTCAGCGCCGATGGCGCGATAGCGCGCCTGACGGAGAGGGAGCTTATAAAGATAAGCGGCAGGGCGGATTTGCCGGGACGCCCAATCCAATATTCCACCACGCAGGAATTCTTGGATTTTGCTGGAATAAATTCCCTCGACGAACTTCCCGCTTCGGACGTTTTGAGCCCGAGCCAGATTTCCGAATGGATAAAGCGAGCCTCCGGAACCGAGGTGGTCGACAGCGATGTCGGATTGCCCTCTCCGTCGGAATCTCCGGATTCGCCCGCAGCTCCCGTTTCCTCTGAAGGGGCGGAAATTATTTCGGAAAATCCTGAAGAATCAATTTGATAAGTCCAAAAATTGGCCATACTGTTTAGAAAATGGAAAAAATGGAAAAAGATGCCGCACGAGAGGAGATTGATTCGATAGACTCCGAAATGATCGATTTGCTTTCGAGGCGAATAGAACTAGCCAGAAAGATAGGCGACTTGAAGACTGCCGCCAGCGAGGAAATTTACGCTCCGGAGAGAGAATTTAAGGTTTTTCAAAACTTGGTAAAAAAGAATTCCGGTAGGATAGACGAAAAAGCTCTTAAGGCAATATATCGGGAAATCATATCTGCTTCCATATGCGCGGAGAAAAAACTGAAGGTGAGCTATCTCGGACCCAAGGCTACCTTCACCCAGCAGGCGGCTCTTAAAAAGTTCGGATCGAGCGTGGGGTACATGCCCATGCCTTCTATACACGATGTGTTTGCGTCGGTGGACGCGGGGGATTCGGACTATGGAGTCATTCCGATAGAAAACTCGAACGAAGGATCGGTATTGCACTCTATGGACATGCTTGCGGAAAGTTCTCTGTTCATAGTGGGGCAGGTTTACATGCCCATAGAGCACTGTCTAATTTCCAGGGGTTCGATAGACGAAATCAAAAAAATATGTTCTAAAGACCAGGCTTTAGGACAATGCAGGGGTTGGATTCATCGCAATTTGCCAAACGCCGAGCTTGAAGCCGTGGCAAGCACTACGGCTGCTGTAAAGCTTGCGGCCGACAACCCGTACATCGCGGCCGTTGCAAGCTCGATAGCCGCCGACTATTACAGCGTTCCCGTTTTGGAGCGAAACATTCAGGACAAGAAGGACAACCAGACCAGATTTTTGGTGATTGGAAAGAAACCGGTTCCCCAAACTGCGGGAGTGCAATACAAAACGAGCATTGTCTTTTCCCTGAACAACAGGCCGGGAGCCCTATATGACGTTTTGCTTCCGTTTAACAGGGCAAATATAGACCTCACAAGAATAGAATCGCGCCCGAGCAGACAAAAGGCTTGGGAGTACTATTTCTTTATGGACTTTTTGGGCCACTGGGACGACGACAACGTCAGATACGCTCTTTCCGAACTTCAAAGGACTCTGCCCATGACGAAATGGTTGGGCAGTTATCCCGTGTAGATTTCCATTTCTGCGCGGAATGAGGCTAAGAGTTAGAGTTGTTCCTAATGCCCGCAAGACCGAGTGCGTCGGCCTGCTGGGAGATTCGGTCAAAATAAAAGTTTGCGCTCCGCCGCTCGACGGAAAAGCAAACGAGGAGCTTGTCCTATTTTTGTCGAGAAAATTGAACTTGCCCAAAAAATCTGTCGAAGTTGTTTCGGGGGAGAGATCGAGGGACAAGCTTGTAGAATTGAAAATTGATATTAAATCGGAAGAAATTCTCGAAATTTTGTCCGCTCCTTGAGGGGCTCTTTTGGGGTTATATATAATTCTCGCGTTTGACTGCTATTGGTTGTCATGTGGATTTTCTCTATCAGTGTACTTGCATGAGATAAAAACATGAACAACAATTTTGTCTCTATTTGCGGCTCAATTTTGTATATACTACAAAAATGTAATTCAGCCTTTCATTGAACACTTGCGCATAATATTTGTATTTCATTTATTGTAAGTAAAATATATATTTGATAAAAAATTGGCACG
>CASDUP010000050.1 GCA_949283955.1 uncultured Verrucomicrobiota bacterium
CAGTCTTACTGCGGACGACTTTGAATGCATTACGGATCTTGCCGGAACAGGAGTGGAAGATCTCACATTTGAAGTGAACGAGGGAGGATTGTTTGTAAACTTGGTGATACCTGAAGCGTCGTCTTTTGCGGCGATAGCGGGGGTATTGACGCTTGCTTTTGCGTTTGCAAGGCGCAGAAGGTAAAGTTCAGCAAGACCGGAATATTTTCCCAAAAACGACCGTTCGTTTCGAAAGAGACGAACGGTTTTTTTGTAGGGTGTGATTATCGGAGTTTTGAAGCATTTTTTAGAGTGCAAACGCATAGATAAAAAATGACTTGACATAACAAAGAAACAGGGGTTACTTGTGTATATTATTATATGTAGACTCTTGAAAATAACGCATGGCTTTATCCCTCAAAAGTTTTACTTTCTATAGATATGTTTGACTTATTTGATCAATTTGTATAAATGCTTCCGAAGTTTTCGTGTTATATGTTATATAAAACTAAAGTTAAAGGATAAAAAATGAAAAATAGTGGTCGCATGATATCCGCTTTTTTGCATATTTGCGGAGGAAATACCGGGAGTATTCTGTTTTTGAGTGCGTTTCTGTTGTTTGCGTGTAAAGTTTCTGATGCCGCCCAGTGGGTTTGGTGGACTCGGGGCAATGACCTTCTTGATTACGACAACAAGATTTTTCAAACTGACGGAAGTGGGAAAGCCATAACGAACGAGAACGGGGAGGCGTTGTTTAGCGAGCGCGTCGTGGAGACTGGGACCAGTGATGTGACCCAGTCGACAAACAAGCTTGACGCTGCGACCGGATTTAGGACGCAAAATGCAGTAGATTTTGGCTACAATACTACCGACAAGGCGGTGAATTTGATATTTGGTTATTACAATTCCGCTTATCCGGGAGTGAGCGAAGAGCCGAACTACGTCGTGGATGTGAACTCGGATTTATATTTAAACAGGATTGGGTTTGCGAATAACGCGGTAAACAGCAAATATCCGACCATAATCACTACGTCGACAAATTCGACTATTTACATGGGCAAAGAGAACGCTGGTGACGGTTTCTGCTACAGGGTTTGGAACAATGCTACGGTTGAGCAGGGCGGCGGCGCTAAGAACGTGTTTGACGTAAATTTCGACATTACTCCCATGTATAGTTCTACGGTGTCCAACAAGGCTACAAATGGAAGTTCGGGCGGAGCGATTTTCAGGCTTGGGAGCAACAGTATGACTTTTGGAAGTGCGGAGAACAACAGAGAGATTTTTATCAATGACGGAGGATCTGGCGGCTACAATTTTATTTATATGTCTCAATGCGATGGTCAAAAGCAAGTTGCCGACATCTATTCCACGATAACCAGTCAGCATTCTGGAGTTCTCTATTTTTATGCCGGAACTGCCGAGAATAAGTGTATAGTAAACTTTAGGGGGAACGGGAACAACATCTTGGTAAATACCGTATTTGATTGCGGGGTGTTCAATTTGATGAAGAGCGATGGAGCGAGCGCGGCGACCACGCAGCTCAGCCTGCGCTATGATACAATAGTAAACGTAATGAGCGAGGGGAATTTGAATTATCTCTCGGATTTATTTGCGGGTACTTCGTACAATGGAGTTAGCGGGACAATAAATTTATGCGGAACGAGCATTCGTCTTCCGTGGGTGTACATGAATTCCACTTCTGCGGGAGACAGGAGGATAAACATAGACTTTGGAATGACGAGAAGCGGAATGACTGCTGAAGAAATGTCCGCGCAGGGTATTTCCGTTTCGGATATTTCGGGGAAATCGTCTGCTCAGACTTTGGTGATGGGTAAGATCGATGGAATTGGCGAAGACTATGTTTCTACTAGTTATGTGGAGATTTTCAACTTCTACTCGGGGGATTTTGGCGGCGACAGGATCATAATGGAGAGCGGTATCGAGATAGATACCAGCGACATTTCTAAGAACGCCCTTCGGATAGATGTGTCCAACTACCAAGCTATTCTCGACGATTTTTATGGAATAGGTGCATACGATTTGGAATATGGGAACAACTCCGAGTATGGGTACTGGTTGGAATCGAGCATTATATCTGACGGGGAATTTGCCGGAATGACGGAGATAGATCTCGTGTTTAATGATGCGGTTCAAAATTTGTTCTCGCAAATACCCGAACCGTCTTCTATAGCATTCCTATTCGGGCTGTTCGCGTTGGGTTTTGTCCTGAGGCGGGGAAAGTAAACATTAGATGGGGGGGGGGAAAATAAAATGAATAGACGTGAATTTTTGGGAAGTGGAAGTATTGCGGGTGCGGGACTTTTGGGAAGGGGAATTGCCGGAGGTTCGGCGGTAGTTTTGGGAGGTGCGCTGATGGGTGCAGCGTCTTCTGCGAAGGCGGCAGGATATTGGACTGAATCCCAGAATCTCAACAATCTCAAAATGGCTTCGGAGTTTTCGATGAGGGAGTACGCGAAGGAATTTCCCGAACTGAAAACTTCCCGCGATTTTTTGAGCGGATCCGAAGTATCGAAATTTTCGGAGATGCAAAGGAGCAAGTCGAACGATTGGATAAAGAGAGTGTTTTCGTTTGCGGAATCGGCTCTTGCTGAAGTTCCTCCTTCGTTTGATAGAAGCCCCGAGAGGGAGGGGGCGTTTTTGATGTTGGACTATCCGTTTATAGTCGATAACATGTCGAAGAACACTCCGCAATCGGCGAAGGACGCCTGGTTTAGCGCGATGAAAGAAGTTTACGGGGGCAGGTCGGAGCGGCTGGTAAAGTTGCTTGAAGGGCCGTCTCCAGAAGAGGGAGTCGACGTGTTTAAATTTTACAATGCCGGAATAATTTTAAAGTCGGCGGGGGAGTGTGTGGCGATAGATTTGAGGTCTCAATTTGCCATTCCGTTTACTCCAAAGGAGATAAAGGCGATTGTAAAAAAGGTGGATGTTTTGTTTATTACGCATTTTCACGGAGACCATACGGATACTCCCTTAATCGAAGCATTTTTAAAGGCGGGCAAAAACGTGTTTGCTCCCGACCCGACAGCCATATCGAGGGAGTTGGCAGAGGCTTACCCGAATAATTTTATATCTGTTTATAAGGAGGACGGTGAGAGTGTTGTCCAGGTAGGGGGTGCGCTGGTGAGGGCTTTTGGCGCGAGGCATCTGATATGGTCGAAGAGGGAGAATGCGTGTCCCAACAATGTTTACCTGGTGGAAATGGGCGGATTAAAGTTTGTGCATACTGGCGACAACGGCGACGTGGAGGTCTATAAGAAAATAGGAAAAGATCATAAAGTCGATGTGTTGTTTCCTGCGATTTGGGCGAAGATGATAAGCGCCATAACGCACACCGGAGCTGAGAGGGTGGTGACGATTCACGAGCAGGAGCTTGGTCATCAGCCGCACGCGAGAGTGGAGTACAGGTGGATATACGACCAGATAGAGGACATGAAAACCGGAGGAGGGGAGTACGATGAGAGCGCGGTGCCTTGGGTTCGTTCGCAGATAGACGAATTCAGATCTGTTTGGAAGAAAGATTTTCCGAAGTTTGCGGTTTTGGCGCGGGGTGAGAAGATACATATTTTGCCGCAATAGATTTTTTGAGGGCGGACAAATTCAAAAAATAGTTGAATTTGGGAAGATTTTGCATTTAATCGTCCGCCAACGAGAAGGGAAGGTGGAGTTTTTTGATGGGTTAAAGCGTTGTTTTTTGTGTATGATGGTGAGTTTCTCGGAGAGGTTTTGTCTTTCCGATTTTTAAGATGCGGGAGGTAATTTTCGTTTTTTTCTAAGATAATATTTATAATAAGAGCAGGAGATAAAGATGAATAGAAGAGAATTTTTGGAAAGTGGAAGCCTTGCGGGAGCGGGGCTTTTCGGAAGGGGAATTGCCGGAGGTTCGGCGGTAGTTTTGGGAGGTGCGCTGATTGGAATGGCGTCTTCTGCGAAGGCGGCAGGATATTGGACTGAATCCCAGAATCTCAACAATCTCAAAATGGCGTCGGAATTTTCCATGAGGGAATACGCGAAGGAATTTCCCGACATGAAAACGTCTAAAGAATTTTCGAGCCAGCTTGGCGAGGTGAAATTTTCCGAAATACAGAGGAGCAGATCGAACGATTGGATAAAGAGGGCATTTTCGTTTGCGGAATCGGCTCTTGCGGAAGTTCCGCCGTCGTTCGAGGAAAGCCCGGAGAGGGAGGGCGCGCTCATGATATTGGATTATCCGTCTATTTTGGACGACAAGACTAAGAATACTCCGCAATCGGCGAAGGACGCTTGGATGAATGCGATGAAGGAGGTCTATGGAAACAGATGCGAGCGTTTGAAAAATTTTCTTGAGGAGCCGGCGCCGTCGGAGGGGGTCGACATATTCAAGCTCTACAACATGGGTGTTATTTTGAAATCGTCCGGAGAATGTATAGCAATAGATTTTAGGTCGCAATACGGCATACCGTTTTCTCCGACCGACATAGAACTTCTCGTAAAAAGCGTGGACGCTTTGTTCATTACGCATTTTCATGCGGATCACACGGACATAGCGCTAATTGAGGCCTTGTTAAAAGCTGGCAAGAACGTGTTTGCTCCCGATCCGAAGGCCATATCGAAAGATTTGGCGGAGAAGTATCCGAACAATTTTGTAGAGATTTATTCCGAGGGCGGAGAGCGCATTGTCCAGATAGGGTCGGCGACTGTAAGGATGTTTGGAGGGCACCAGGGAAAGGGGTGCCTGAACAACGTTTATTTGTTGGAGATGGGCGGATTGAAGCTTGTGCACACTGGAGACAACGCGAATATCAATCTCTACGATAAGATAGGGAGCGAGCACAAAGTTGACGTGCTGATGCCCGCTCTTTGGGAGAGAATGATATCCGTTATTGCGCGGACGCGTCCTAGCAAGGTGATACCGCTTCACGAGTTGGAACTTGGTCATCAGCCGCATGCCAGGGTTGAGCATCGCTGGGCGTACGACCAGATTTCCTACATGAAACTTACCGATCCCGAACAGATAAAGAATTTGCAGCCAGGAATGCGCGTTCAGATAGAGGAATTCAAATCCGTTTGGAATAAAGAGCTTCCCAAGTTTACTGTTTTGACAAGGGGTGAGAAGGTTCGCGTTTTGCCCCAATAAATTTTTCAACGGTAGGTGCGGATTTTTTCGCGGTGTGTTTGGACGATTATGAACGAGGAGATAAAATTCCTAAAGGAATACATATTCGAGAGGGGCGAGCACAAAAAATTTCGCAGGGAGGCTCCGGCGAAGTTTGCCGAGCTTGCCGAAGATTTTAGGGCGGCAGGGCTATCGCCGCAGATTCGTTCGGCAATAGCCTTGAAAGAAATGCTCTCCGCGGAAAGTCCGGTTATTCTTCCGAGGGAAAAGCTTGCTTTTACACGCACGATAAAGACCCTTCCCGAGATATTCACGAAGAGCGAGTGGGACGAGATAAAATCGCGGCACTTCATTCACGAAAAAGGAGAGGTCTTCAACATATCGCCCGATTACGAGACTGTTTTAAAGTGCGGGCTCGGATCCAGGCGGAAGATTGCGGAGAAAGGTTTGGAGGAGTCATCAGACCCGGAGGCCCGGAAGTTTTACACTTCGGTTGTCGTGGCAATAGACGCGATAGTCGATTTGGTTTTGAGATATGCCGACGAGGCGGAAAGCCGCGGGGATATGGAGATGTCGAAAACTTTGCGCGCCGTTTCGAGCGGAGGGGCGAATAGTTTTCGAGAGGCGTTGCAGCTTTTGAGGATTTTGCATTTTAGCCTGTGGGCTGCCGGGAGCTACCACAATACGCTTGGCAGGATAGACCAGTATCTTTTCCCGTACTACAAGAAGGACGTTGAATCGGGGATTCTGTCGAAAGATGGGGCGTTCGATCTTCTTGAGGAGTTCTTTCTCTCGTGCAACAAGGACAGCGATCTTTACGTTGGCATGCAGCAGGGGGACAATGGTCAAAGCGTCGTTTTGGGAGGCAGGAGCGCTTCTGGGGAATACATGTTCAATGAACTTTCGGAGATGGCGCTGCGGGCAAGCCGCGAACTTTGTTTGATAGATCCGAAGATAAATATTCGGGTGGATTCGAAAACACCCCTTGAGATTTACGAGAAGGGTTCCGAGTTGACGAAGGTTGGATTGGGTTTTCCCCAGTACAGCAACGACGACGTAGTCATACCGTTCTTGTTGGACCATGGATATTCGAACGAAGACGCGCACGAATACGTCGTGGCGGCATGCTGGGAATTTATAATTCCAAAGGTTGCGCTGGATATTCCGAATATAGACGCGCTCGCTTTGGCGGACTGTGTTCGTTCCCGGGTGAAGGATCTTCCCACGTGTGCCACATTCGAAGACTTTTACAGTCTTGTCGAAGATGAGATAATGTCGCGTTGCGCGGAATTTCCGAGGAAGCATGCCGACATATACATAAAGCCCTCTCCTCTTATGAGCGCGATGTCTCCTGCTTTAGAAAACGGCGGGGACATATCGCTTGGCATGAAGTACAACAACTACGGAATTCACGGTACGGGAATTGCCACGGCGGCGGACTCGCTTGCTGCGGTAAAGAAGTTTTGTTTTGAAGAGGGTAGCGTCTCGAGGGAGGAAATGGCCCGCGCGGTGGATTCCGACTTTGAAGGTTTTGGAGACCTGTTGAAAAAGCTTCGCGAGGAGGCTCCGAAGATGGGGCAGGACGACGATTTTGTCGATTCGCTTGCGGTTCGTTTGCTGGACAGTTTTGCGGACGCTCTTTCTCCATTGAGGAACGGGAGGGGAGGGAACTACAGAGCTGGAACTGGAACGGCGATGTACTACGTATTCCACGGCAAGGACGAGGGAGCGACTCCTGACGGGAGAAGGGCTGGTGAGGTGATACCGGCAAACTATTCTCCGTCGCTTTTTATGAAGCAGAAGGGGCCCTTGTCGGTGATAAAGTCGTTCACCAAGCCGAATCTAAGGCGGGTGGCAAACGGGGGTCCTCTTACTTTGGAGTTCGACCAAACCGTTTTCCGGAACGAAGAGAGCGTGCGAAAACTCGCGATGCTTGTTAGGACGTTTATAGTGCTTGGGGGTCACCAGCTTCAGCTGAACGCGGTAAATCTCGAAACGCTTTTGGATGCCAAGGCTCATCCCGAAAGGCACAAGCATTTGATTGTTAGGGTTTGGGGTTGGAGCGGATACTTTGTGGAGTTGGACGAGTGCTATCAGGACCACGTGATAAAGCGGATCGAGTTCGGGGTTCAATAGAAGGTTTTGTATTAAAAAATATAAAATGCTGAATGAGAGTTGGAGTATGGGCAAGAGAAAGATAAAAGGTTTCATGTTTTGGATTGCGTTTGTTTCGTCGCTGGGGGGATTTCTCTTTGGCTTCGACACGGTCGTGATTTCCGGTGCGGAAAAGGACATAAAGGAGGTGTTTGCCCTGGGAGGGTTTGAACACGGATTTACTTTGGCTTCGGCAATAATAGGGACCTTGGTTGGAGCGCTTTTTTGCGGGAGGCCGGCGCAGAAGTTTGGAAGGCTTGAAACGCTGAAGTGGATAGCGTATTTTTATTTTATTTCGGCGGTGGGTTGCGCGCTCGTGGTGAACTGGTACGCCTTTGTATTTTTCCGTTTTTTGGGAGGATTGTCCGTGGGAGCGTCGTCGGTGGTAGGCCCGATGTACATAGCGGAAATTTCCCCGGCGGATTGGAGGGGAAGATTTGTGGCGTTTTTCCAATTTAACATAGTTCTCGGACTTTTGGTGGCGTACATATCCAACTATCTCATTTTTGGAATTCCCAACGATTGGCAATGGATGTTGGGAGTGGAGGGATTCCCGGCGCTTTTGTTTGCGGTTTTGCTGTTTACCATTCCCGAGAGCCCGAGATGGCTTGTCATGAAGGGAATGGATTCTCGCGCCAGAAATATTTTGGATTCGGTTGGAGGCGAGGACGTGGAGAAGGACATGAGGGAGATAAGGCTGTCTCTTGCTGGCGACTCCAAAGATAAGCTGTTCCAGGCCAAGTATTGGAAGCCGATAGCGATTGCGTTTTTGGTGGCAACCTTAAACCAGCTTTCCGGAATAAACGCCATAAACTACTACGCTCCGAGAATAATTGCTTCGTCCGGAGTTTTGCAGGAGTCGGCGATGTTGCAGTCGATACCTCTTGGGGTGACGAACTTGATATTTACGATGCTTGGAATGCTTTTGATAGACAAGGTAGGCAGAAGGAACCTGCTATTTGCGGGATCTGTTTTTATGACTATATTTTTGTTTGCCGTGGCTTTGGGATTCGAATATCCGGGCTTGCCGTCGCTTTGGGGTTCGAAGGCTCCTCTTGGAGAATTGTTTGGTGGGCTTTACATGATGATATGCCTCATGGGGTTTCTTGCGGCGTTTGCGGTTTCGCTAGGCGCGGTGATTTGGGTTCTAATTTCCGAAGTCTTCCCTACGAGCGTAAGGGCCAAAGGCCAGGTTTTGGGCAGCATGACGCACTGGTTCTGGTGCACGGCGATAACCTGGGCTTTTCCGGTGTTTGCGGAGGAGTATTCCGGATACCTGTTTTCATTTTTCGGAGCGATGTCGATACTGACTTTCTTCTTTGCATTGAAGATTCCGGAGACGAAAGACAAATCGTTGGAGGAGATACAGCTGGAGCTTACGGGGAAATAATGCATGGGGCGTTTTGTTTTGTTGGCGTCTTTTCTAATCGCATGCGCCGCGGCGCATGCGGATTGGAAAACTTCGTTTGACGGTTCCACTTTGACTCTTCAAAACGGAGAAGTGAAGCTCGAAGGGGAGCTGTCGTTTTCGCAAGACGTCGAAGGGGTGTGGATAGATTCGCGGGGGAAGGTTCGCGAGCTGAAAGATGGCGAGGGTTGGAAAGTGGTTCCTTCTCGGGACGGAGTGAAGGAGAGGCTTGCCGTTTTGGATCCCCGAGGAGAAGTCCAGGGATACGTAGTGTTTCCCCGCGACGGAGATTCCGTGTCGATACTCTTCTACCACAGAACGGCGCAGTCTTTCGAGGGGCGTTTGCTCTTTAAATCGAAGGTAAGTTTTAGGAGCGACGCGTTCGCGTGCGACTCGTTTCCGTCGAAAAATTTCTTGAGGTTTAAAATAGGATATCCCGATTCTCCTCTCGACAATTCCATTTTTTCTCCTGCCGAGGACGAGTTGTTGCGTTTTTCTTCGGAGGGGGTTGGCATAGAGAGGCGCTCCGAAGGGATATTTGGCGTGTCTTTGGCGGGGGGTCCCAACAGCAGGATAAAGATAGAGCTTGTCCGGGATTACTTTAAGAGCGGGTACGTTCCGTACTATGTTCCTCTTTCCAAAAAGGGTTTGAGAAGGACTCCGACCGGCTGGATGTCGTGGAATACCTACTTCGACAAGGCTACGGCAGAGGACAATTTGAAGGAGGCGAAAATTGGGGCGAAATATTTGAAGCCGTTTGGGTGTGAATTTTGGTCGATAGAGTCGTGGCAGGGGAACTCGGATTCTCTTCCAGTTTCGAAGTTTCACAACATGAACGGGGAGGTGAACGAGGGACAGTTTCCGCTTGGAATGAAGAGATTGGCAGATGACATAAGGTCGCTTGGTTTTAAGCCTGGAATTTGGGTAGCTCCGTTTGGAACGGGGAACGACAAGTTTTACGAGGAGCACAAAGAGTGGTTTTTGCGGGATTCAGAAGGGAAGCCTTTGAGTTGTTGGAATGGGAAATACACTTTAGACCCGACAGTGAAAGAGGCGCGCGAGCATTTGAAAAATCTTTTTAGAAAGATGAGATGCGAGTGGGGATACGAATTTTTTAAGATAGACGGAATGTCCGGAAGAAACAGTAGCTACTGTGCGCACATGTACGAGCGTCCGGAGGTAAGGGCGAGATTTTCGGATCCCGAGTGCAAAAATCCGTTTGAGTTGTGCGTAGAGGCGTTTCGCGAGGGGATAGGGGACGCGGTATTTTTGGCTTGCCAGGGTCATTTTACTGGTCCCGAGGCAAAATATGCGGAGCTTGCCCGCAGCGGGGCCGACATAGTTTCCCCCAACAAACCTGTTGGTTGGAGCAACGTTTTAAACCAGGCAAAGTGCACGGAAAATCAGGCGTTTGTCCACAATATTTGCATGGTGTTGGATCCCGACACGTTGCTTGTCCGGGATCTTGGATTGGAGCAGGCGAGGGTTTCGGCTACGATAGTGGCCTTGCCGGGGCAGCTGACATTTTTTGGAGACAAGCTCGAAGGGTTGTCTCCGGAGAAGATGTGGATTTTGCAGAGGACTCTTCCTGTTAGGAGCGCGGTTCCCGCTTTGCTTTATCCGGTGTTTGGGAGTCCCAATTTATGGATTTTGGACGTGGAAAATTCCAAGCTTGGCAATTTCAAAGTGGTGGCGTTTTTCAACTGGGGCGACGAGGAGGCGGATATTTTTGCCTCGTCGTCGGACATAGGTGTGGACGGGAAGTATTTGGCGTTTGAATTTTGGACGGAAAAGTTCATGGGCTTGTGCGATTTCTCGAAGCCGTTTGGGATAAAAGTTCCTGCGCGCGGGGTTAGGGTTGTGAAATTCTTGAAAGGAGATCTGGGCGAGCCTAAATTTTTAGGTTCGGACAGGCATGTTTCGCAGAGCGGCTTTGAGATGAAGAGCTTGAAAAGCGGAAAAGACTTTGTGTCCGGGGAGGTGGAGCTTGTCGGGAAGTTTCCTATGAAACTATTTTTCTATAATCCTTCGGCGCTAATTTCCAGTTCAGTAGATGGGGCGAGAATGTCCGTTTCGGAGGAGAAGGATGTGTTGGAGGTGGAGCTGGTTTCCGATTCGGAGGAAGGTGGAGTGGCGAAATTCGAGCTGAAGTTTCGCTAGCGATTTTCCGGTGGTCGCTCCCCGATCTCGATGGCTCTTGCCGCGCAGATTTTGTCGATGACCCTTTTTACCTGGGCGGTTAGGGGGCTATTTTTGGAGTAGTCCGCTTCAGCCACAAAATTTACTCGATTCTCGTTTAGAAGCCTTCTCGATTTTTTCTTTTTTTCTTCGGTGGAGTCGTGGACTGCAATCGAGTATCCTCCCTGTGTTTTTACGAGCTTCATAGCTGGAATGTCAGTTGATCCGTCTCCGAAATAAATCATTCTTCTAAATGGGACGGGGCGTTCGCTTTCGGGCATGTAATTGTTGATTGTTTTTTGAATGTCCAATATTCCCTTGTTGATTCTAAACAGA
>CASDUP010000051.1 GCA_949283955.1 uncultured Verrucomicrobiota bacterium
CCAAATGGATCCAAGCAAAAAAAATAGGCGAGGAAGCGATAAAAAACGGAAAAGTCGCGGCGTTCGTCGTCGCTGGAGGGATGGGAACCAGACTCGGTTTCGACGCCCCCAAAGGACTCTTCCCCGTCACTCCGGTTCGGGGAAAAAGCCTATTCCAGGTCTTCGCCGAGAAAATTTTAAGTGCCGAGAAAAAATATAATGCGAAAATTCCCTGGCTTATAATGACAAGCGAAGCCAACAACGACGCCACCAAAAAATTTTTCGTCGATAACTCGTTTTTCGGTCTAGACCAAAATGACGTAATCTTCTTCAAGCAGGGCCTCATGCCCGCGGTTGATTCTAACGGAAAAATAATTCTCGAGTCGAAGTCCAAAGTCGCTATGACTCCGGACGGGCATGGCGGATGCCTCCGCGCAATGTGCAGAAGCGGAGCAATCGACGAATTAGAAAAACGCGGAATATCCTGCGTGAGCTATTTCCAAGTCGACAATCCGCTAATAGACATTATCGACCCCTACTTCATCGGATTCCATATTATCGGCAACTCGCAGATGTCGTCCAAGGCAATTCCAAAGGCATTCCCGCTGGAGAAAGTGGGCCACTTCTGCATCCTCGATGGAAAAACATGCGTCATAGAATATTCCGACCTTCCAAAAGAATACCAGGAAATGAGAGATCCCAACGGCGAACTCTTGTTTAGGGCCGGCAGCGTCGCGATTCATGTTCTCGATGTAGGCTTCATAAAGTCTCTCGGAGGGAAAAACTCTTCCATCAAGCTGCCCTTCCACCGCGCCGATAAAAAAATCCCATGCGTGGACGCAAACGGAAATGTCTCAAAGCCCGACAAACCGAACGGAATCAAGTTCGAAATGTTCGTGTTCGACGCACTTCCCATGGCTAAAAATCCCGTGATTATAGAGGGCTCGCGAGCCGACGAATTCTCCCCCGTAAAAAATGCCGAGGGAGTCGACTCGCCGCTTACCTGCAAAAACGACCAGAAAAAGCAGTTCGCACGATGGCTTGAGGCCGCAGGAGAATCCGTTCCAAAAGACGGCGACGGAACTCCCTCTATAGACCTCGAAATATCTCCCCTCTTCGCCTCCCACGAAGACGAATTCGTAGCCAAGTGGAAAGCTATGCCAACCAAGCCTAAAATCGAAAACGGACTCTATTTGGAGTAAACTCCGTCTGAGCGAAACCAACCGGAACAAAACGCCCCCCATTGCGGAGGGCGTTTTTGTTTGCGCAAAAACGCGCGTTTTAACGGCAAAATCCAACTTGCAACACTAAAGCGAAACCGCTTCTCCGAAGGCCTTCTCAAAAATATCAAAAAAATTAGTTTAATCAAAAATTCCCAATGTTAATTTGAAAACATTAAAAAATAATATATAATTTCCCGCATGAACATCAGACAAGGAACGGGAAATATATATGGAGCGTCGAGGACCCGCTTCAATCCCATAAGAAATTTGCGCCCTGAATATCTTTCCAGAGCCCTTGAATCCTTCGAGGCCGGAAGGCTCGGATGCGCCGCGAGGCTTTTCGAAAGCATATTGTCGCGGGACGACGTTCTCTGCGGATTGAACCTGAAAAGAAAAAAATCGGTGGCCCGCCTCGAAAGCGAAATCGTAATGCTCGACGATTCCGACAGAGCAAAGCGCCACAAAGAAGCCCTTGAATTTTTCTACTCCAACGCCGAGTGCGCGAGTTTTTCGGACAGAAACCTATCCGGTGGACTGCGCACCCTCGTATTCCAAATGATGGATTGCGCCGGAATGAAATATTCTGTCCACAAGACGGAATTTTCGTCGGACGGAAACGGGCGCGTAAAGGGAAAATTCGTCCAATATCCGCTGTGGCTTTTCGAAAATACCTCCGGGAAACTGCGACTTCTCGAAAGAGAGGGCCAGCTAACTCCGGGTGCAAATCTTGAAAAAAACAAATGGATGATAACCTGCGGGGACGGCCTGATGGTGGCCTCGTCCATCGCTTACATGTTCAAAGAGCTTCCCATGAAAGATTGGCTCGTCTATTGCGAGCGCAACGGAATGCCCGGAATAAAAGCTAAAACAGACGCCTACCCTGGCACGGAACAATGGAACGCCGCCTGCGACGCAGTGGAGGATTTCGGGGCGGAATTCCACGCGGTCCTCTCGCAGGGAACGGATATCGAGGCAATAGACGTCTCCACCCGCGGAGAACTTCCCTACCCCGCCCTAGTCGAAAGAATAGACAAGATCATGTGCTCCCTATGGCGCGGATCGGACTTGGGAACGATAAGCCAAGCAAACAATTCCGGGGCAAGCCTCCAGGAATTCGAAAGCACTCTCGTTGAGGAGGACGATGCATCTAACATATCGGAAACCTTAAATAGACAAATCGATTCCAGAGTCATTGCCCTCGCCTTCGGAAAGGACGAAATTCCCCTTGCCAAATTTAGGCTCAAACTTCCCGACTATTCGGAAAGCTCCTACGAACTCGACGTCATTGAGCGCCTCTCAAAGCTCGGAATGAAACCCGACTTCACGGAATTGGCGAAAAGATTCGCCTTCCCCCTCGCCGAACAAAACGACAAATCCGGCAAAATCCCGGAGGAAGCGATATGAAGTCCCGCGAAATCCTGCAAATACTTTCCCCGTACGGAAATTGGAGCCACAAAAACGGAATGCAAGTGGTGGACGAAACCGCGGCAAAAAAAATGGAGAGAAACTTCTACATGTCACGCGCAGTCACTCTTTGGAGGGGTTTGCCGGTGTATATTGGACACCCCGACGATCCCTCCTCCGCCCGCCCAAACGCCAAAATAGTGGGAAGAATAAAAAGAATTTTTTCCATAGACGGAGGAATCGCCGCCCTCATTTGCTATCCTGAAGAAATTCTAAAAAAGCTCAGGTCGGGAAAAATAAGGGCCATATCTCCAAGATGGCAAATGGAGAGCCTGGGAGACGGCAATTTTAGGCCGGTAAAACTTATTTCCGCCGGACTCACAAACAACCCCAACATTCCGGACAGCGGAAAAATTATATCTATAGACAGCTCCGACTCCTTTTTAAAAGACGCCAAAGTCAGCATTAAAAAAATTCAAAAGAGCACGGAACTTACCCTCAGACAAATGCGGAAATGCTCCGACGAAATCGACTCCATGAACAAAGCTATCCGCGAATCCGTCGTCTCTTCACGGATAAGTTCGGAAGACAAATGCGGATCGGCAAGAGATGTAAAAAAAAGAATGGGGGAGATAGCAAGCATTGCCCAAAAGAGAAGCAAGGAAACTGGAGAACCCTACACAAAAAGTTTCGCCTTCTGCAAACGGGCCTTCGAATCAAGATAAATTTCGGCACTACCGAAAAAACAAAACAACAATACCATGATAAAAATAAAAAATAAAATCGCGGCGCTATTTTTGCGCCGAAACACCTTCGCGAACATTTCCGAAGGAACCCACGCCGGATCGATTACCATGTCGGCGGGAGAAGATGTGCCTTGCGCAAATCTTCTCGTCGCCGCCGGTGAAAACGAGGGCGTTTTCAAAATCGCCGGCGCGGGAGAGCTCCCCATCGGAGTCTGTACGGACGAGGGATCCAGCGGCGAAAAACTATCCGTGTCCCTGCCCGGTTCCGCAGAAAGCACCCTGTTGTGCCGCGCAGCATCATCTATATCGGCCGGAAACTCCGTGTATGGAACAGCCTCCGGAAAAGTGGCCTCCTCCCCAGAAAACGGAGCCTTCAAAATCGGAGTCGCGCTTTGCGACGCCTCCTCCGGCGGAATAGTTGAAGTAGATCCCCAAGGATTCGGCTCGAGAGCTTGGCAATTCCACTCGGCGGGCGTTTTCAGCTGGAACGGGGGAAGTTCCACTACTGCCTCCCTCGAAGTGGCCGGACTAAAAACCGGAGATCTGGTCATGGCCAGCATCGCCGAATCCGCCGGAAGCGAAACCTCCGTCAAGGCCTCAGTCGACGCCGGCGGGGACAAAATAAACTTCACTCTCAACGCAAATGGAACAAACGACTCCACGAAAATTTCGTGGTTTGCGATCTCTAAAAACTAAGGAAAACCCATGCCTGAATCAAACGAGATAATTGCGGCTAACGAAAACAAATTTACCGCCGCCCACTATTCGGAACCCCTTACCGCCTTTACGGTCGGATGGACGGATCCGGACAATATCGCAAAACTGCTCGATTTCATTGCCCCGCCGATACCCGTCGGGCGCAGATTCGAGTTCAAAAGATCCGACAACGCACAGGCTTTCTACTCCGAAAGCGACGACGTGCGGGCGATAGGTTCGGAATTCAAGCGGGTGAGATACGACGGAGAGTCGATCAACGAAAAAACCATAAACAAAGGCCTTACCATTCGAGTGGACCACGACGAAGTCTTCGGCGACGACTGGCAGGAGCGGTACGTCCAAACACTGCTTCAGCGCCTCTTGAGAAACGAACTTAGAAGGGCCGTGGCTGCTTTGGACACAATCGCCAAGGGCGACTCCGAAGCGAAAGTATGGAACACATCCGCCAACCCCGACTCCGACATCAGACAGATGTTGTTCGACGCGGCAAAGGACAGCGGCGTAAGGCCCAATAGGCTTCTCTTCGGTGAATCCGCATGGGATTTGAGAATAAACAGCCTCGAATCCCAGAATACGGCAGTGGCATTCAAGGCGGGCTCCATAGCACTCTCGGACCTTGCCGCGAAGTTCCTCCTCGACTCTTGCGAAGTCATGTCGGCGAGGTATCAGAGCGCTCCTGCAGAAAAGGCTCAAATTCTCGGAAACTCGGTTTACGCGTTCTATGCGAAAGACGGAATTTCCAAGGACGAACCTTCGAACTTGAAGAGGTTTTTCACTCCCACAGAGGAGGGAACCAGCTTCCGAGTGTACTGCGACGAACACGCAAAGTACACCGATATTACCGTGGAACACTATTCCAGCATAGTGGCGACGAGCTCGCTTGGAGCGGGAAAAATTTCCGTATCCGAAGCGTAAGATAAGGCTGTCCAAAACGCGCGCCGCGGGTCCGATTTCAGAGAAAGCAATTTCCCAAACATAAAACATTGAAATTCGACTTTCCCCGGGATGCGCGGCGCGCGCGCATCGCAATTTCTAAACACAATTTTCTATATTATGGAATGGATCACCCTCTCACCTGAAGATCTGGAAGAAGCCTTAAACAAGCCCCAGTTGGAAAAATTAAAAGCGCAACCTCTACGTTCGGACGGCGTGGACATCGTGGGAAAAATCTTGGAAAGCGTCACTTCGAGAATCCGTCTCGAAATATCCGCAAGCGGATTGAATTTTTTGGACAAAAACCACTCCAAAATCCCACCAGAACTTCGCGATTGCGCCGCAAGGCTCGCCGTAGAAGCCCTCACGGCGAGAATTCCCGCAATCGAAATAACGCCTTCCCAGCAAAAAAGAGCCGACGACTCCCGTTCTCTACTGCTTAGAATCGCCTCCGGAGAGCTTCCCGTATCGGTTCCGAAATTTCCCGTGGCTTCGGCAAGAACAAAAAAAGGAACTACCTCCTCCGCTTCAAAGCGAATCGCCACCAGAAAATCCATGGGAACAATACTATGAAAATCGGGAAAATCGAAACTCTGGCTAGGTCCGTCTGCGACATTCTCAGGCGCTCTCCAAATTTGCAAGAAGCAAGCGTTCTTCTCGAGAAGGATCGAAACCTTTCGGAAAAGGGAACGGGCTTGGAAATAGTGGTTAAAATTCCTACCCCGTTTAAATCTTCTAAGACTTCGGAGTTCCCGGCTTTCGAAAGCGTATCGGTAGAAATCCGGGTGGAAAAGAACTTCTCTCAATCTCTTTCCACTCCGTCGATCCAGGCTACTTGCGAAGAGATTTTCAAAACCCTGCACGGAGCAAAACTCCCAAAATCATGCTCTTGTTCGAGACTTCGCATTTCCAACGGAAATCCTTGCAAATTCTCGTCGCCCTCACCTCAAAAAATTTCGGCGACAATACTCTTTGAAACGCAGATGAAATTATGAAAATATCCATATCCTCCCTGGAACTCTGTTCGGAACGCGAACAGCCAAAAAATATTTCCATAGAACGCAGAAGGCAAATCCGAACCGAATTTCCCATCGGTTCGAAAAACGCCATGCTGTTTGACAGGGAAAACGGACGATATTACGCCTCCTTCGAAATAGAACGCTTCCACAATTCGGAAGACGAGGCAAACTTGTTCGCACTCGAACACGCGGAATCTCTCGAAAATATCCTCCCTGCACCGCTCCTATTCTCCTTCGAGGATTGTTCCTTCAAAATGGACTCCGCATCCCTCTCCAAAATAAGAACGGAAATAGACGGCATTAAGACATCTTCAAAATATGAATTCTCCGCCCCAGAAATAGAAAGGCAAAACCAATGAACGACGATATCCAAAACGAACTCGAAGATGCCATCGAGGAACTTCGCAAAAGCTTGGAGGATCTTCAGAAAACCGTCGCCGAACTGGAATCGAGGCTCGGAGAAAGCCAGGAACATTTAAACGACTTAAAAAGCGGAAAATAATGCACTTTCTTAAAATCGGAAATTCAACCCTCTCGTTTCCCGAACTCGGAATCGTAAAGGCAAAGCTCTCCAGAAAAAACAGGGCTTGCGACACTCTGACGGTGTCGTCGGCAAACTCATTCGGCGGAACGGAAATCGAAAACCTTGGACAAGTAGAACTCTTCGAGAACGACACTAGAAGATTCGTAGGCAGAGTAGAAAAATTCGCTTTGTCGAAAAACGGAGGCTCGTCGGAATTGTCGCAGCTGACAATTAAAAGTCCGTGGTCCGAATTGGACTCCATCGTCTATCAGCAACTTTGGAAGAGCGCTTCCAACTACGAAGGCGAAGTCGTGCTTTCAGATTGCTGGAGAAGTAAAGTGGTCTTGGGGCAAAATTCCGACGGGGAACAAATATCGGCCGGAGAACAAATAATAGACATTCTCTCGTACGCCGTATCGTGCGGAGCGCACTTCCAAATAGGAAACGTGTCGTTCGGACAAAAAATGCTCCTGGAGGAAATGAAGGATTCTACGTGCGCCGAGGCAATATCGAGAGTTTTAAAATGGTTCCCGGACGCCGTAGCCTGGTTCGACTATTCCGGCGAGGGAGCTCCGGTTTTAAATATGTCGCGCTCCGGCGATACCGAGGAAATTTTAATCGATTCCGAAGATGAAAATATAATCTCTTTCTACGCCACACCCAGAGAAGATCTGCGCATAGATGGAGTGACTATTAAATACGAAAAGGAAAACTCATCAGGCGACAGCGAGTGGATCTCCGTATCCGAAGATTCCTATCCTAAAAATTTCAACTCCAAATCTTCAAACGCTCTTGTAATGAGTGTGGATCTGGCAGGCTCCAAAACCGCAAGAACCATATACTCCGCCGTGTGCGAACCCATAAGGCTCGATTTAATTTCGTGGTGGAAAAGCCACATTCCGGCCCTTTCGGATTTTTCCAACATAGAAATTTTAAGCTATGAGAGGCTGCATACCGATTTGCCAAGAGAACTCACGGAAGGCTGCATTCCCAAAGGCATAGGATACACCTGCGAAAAAGATCTGATTACCGCAAGAGTGGAATACGATTCGGAAGACGGGACAAGGGAAGCTCGAAACGTCGGAATACACCTGATAGCAACAGATGCCTCCACCGGAACATTCTCGAAATCCGCCACAAAAAGCCTCGCAGAAAGCGAGCCCGTAGGACTCGCCCAGGCAATTTACGAAGCTTCCCAGCCCCTGCGCTTCGAGGGAAATCTCGAGTTATCCGGGGGAAGATCGGAGCAATTCGCCATGAAAAAAATATCGGCGGCAGGCTTCGGGGAAGAATTCGAAAATATGCAGTCCATAGTCATGTCCATGGAAGAAAATATAGAAACTGACATCTTAAAAATCAATTTCGGACCCCCAAAGCACATATACCCGGACAAAATCGCGGAACTCTACAGAATAGACAGGGCCAGAACTATACCCTCCAATTCAAACGCACGTTCAAACGGGACTACGAGCGCTTCCACTTACGCCGAATTCAATGCCGACATAGCATTCGAAACGCCCTCCGACATAAACGCGGCTCCCTCCAGAATCACATTAAAAACTCCCAACAATACCTTGGCTATAGACCTGAATTCCTCCGAAATAGATGAGAACGATATGGCAAAAATTCGGGAGATATTCGTCTGCAAAGACGGTGTCCTTTGCACGGCAAAAATTTTGATGACCGAACCAAAAGTGTATGAACAAGCGGACGTACCCGCCGGAGGAACATCGTCGTGAGCGAAAATTCGTCGTCTTTCATATCTCTTTCCCCTATTCCATACCAACTCCTGGAGTTCCCCGAAAACGACGTCACTACAAGTCTAATCGGGCCTATGAATCTGTCCGCTGCCATGGAAATTTTTTGGAAGCTGAAATCGCTGACGCTTACTATTTCGCTTCGCAAAGAGGAAATGGACGACGATGGAAACATCGAAACTTCAAGCGGGGATTTTTTGTTCCAAACGGAGCCGGGAATACAATGCGTGACAAACATGGAACCCAAAGAGAGGGTTTGCGCAAAATACTATCAAAGCTTTTGCCTGACCAAAGCGTATATGAACGGAGTATCCGACGGCGCCCCGCCGGTGGAAATTTTCGGGCCTTTCCACAAAGAAAACGGAAACTACGAGAACGGAGATTTTTATTTCTCGATATACGTGGCCGCACAACTTGCGGGATTTGGCTTGATGTCGGGGCGCGAAGCGCCCTCGTCGACAAATTTTTTGGGAACGGAGCAACTCGAAATATTGGGACATCCATTCACTCTCTACGCCGCTTCGGAGTCATACAGGGGATCCTATTTGTACTCCGCAAGCCTACACTGCCAAACCTACCAAATCGGAGCCGAAAAATAGACGTTTTTTCCCTTCAAAAAAACTATTTCGGAATCTTCAGAGTCTGACCCGGCTTCAAAGACTCCGGAACGGCCATTCTATCCCTGTTGGCTTTGAATATTTCTTTCCATCTGTTCGGAGTGCCGTACACTTTCCTGCTTATGCTGCTTAAAGTGTCTCCCGCCTGGACAGTATAGCGGTCCACAGATGCTGTCGCCCTGTCTCGAGACACATTGGGAGACGGAGCGGAAGGCATTGGGGCCGCACCGCGCGCGGAAGAATTGCTGTTTGCCACATTGACGGTTTGAGTCGACTCCAAGCGGTCTATCGTCTTAGCAGAAAATGCAAGCTTCTGCTTCAAGTCGAGATTTTCCCTCTGCAACTTTTGGACCAACTCCTCGAGCTCAAGGCGCCTTATGTTGCTTTCAAAAGGGCTTTCGGGCAGCTGGGCGGCGAACCTCTTTTGGGCGGTTTCTATCATCTGCCTGACCATCGGAGACTGCGGGGCGTCGGGCTTTATCTCCAAGAATTTTCTAAAATGATAAATCGCAAATATTGGATCGTTCATTCTATCGAGGTATATTCTTCCGAGCTCGAAGTGCGACTCGGGAGCGTCCGGCCTCGACTCCACAATACTTAAAAAACCGGACATCGCAACCGCCCCGTCTCCGCGCTTCAGAGCCTCCTGCGCCTCTATGAACCGGGGATCGGAAGTCTCTTTCAAGCTCGTTTCGGAGCTGAGGTCGCAACCTCCAGCAGACAGAATGTATATCGCAACAGACACAGCAAAGACTAGCGTCAAGCACATCTTCGTCTTATTGCCGCGATATTCGACCTCCATTGCTCCCAACCTTCCTTTCGCCCTTCAAAAAAGCGCAAATTCGTTAATGCCTAAAATGCCTCACCGAAGTAAAAACCATCGCCATTCCATTTTCGTCGGCAGCCTTTATCACCTCTTCGTCCCTAACGGAACCTCCGGGCTGAATGGCTGCCGTCGCTCCAGCCTTTGCCGCAGCCACAAGACCGTCGGCAAACGGGAAGAACGCGTCGGAAGCAACCACGCTCCCCTTCAAGGGAAGCCCTGCGCACTCTGCCTTCCAAACCGCAATTCTGGAACTGTCGACCCTCGACATCTGTCCCGCTCCAACTCCAAGAGTGCGCTCGCAACCAGCATACACTATGGCGTTGCTCTTTACATGCTTTACCACTTTCCAGCCAAAAAGCATCGCCCTCCATTCCTCTTCAGTGGGAGCGCGCTTCGTGACAACTTTCATGTTCTCCTTCAATTCCTCTATGTCGTCCCCCTCTTGAACCAAAACACCTCCAACAACAGACTTCAAAACGCGCTTCGGAGCCTTGGAATAGGTGGAAACCATAAGCCTAAGATTCTTTTTCTTGGAAAATATCTCAAGTGCCTCGTCAGAAAAATCGGGCGCTATTATAACTTCGCAGAAAATTTTCGACACAACCTCCGCCAAATCTCCGCAAAGCCTCTTGTTGACCGCTATTATTCCCCCAAATGGCGCTTGCGTGTCTGTCGCAAAGGCCTGCTTCCACGCATCCAAAAGAGTCTCGCAGGACGCCACTCCGCACGGATTCGTGTGCTTCAAAATCGCCACGGTGGGCTTGCCGTCAAACTCGGAAATAAGTTCGGCAGCGGCGTTTATATCCACTATGTTATTGTAAGAAAGCTCCTTGCCCTGAAGCTGCCTGAAATATTTGAAAAAGTCTCCATAAAGAGCCGCTCCCTGATGCGGATTCTCCCCGTAGCGCATTTTCTGCGCCATCTTAAGACCTATATTGAGAGTCTCGGGAAGAGCACCGGAATTAAATTTTTCATTCAAGTAGTTCGATATTGCCGCATCGTAGGCGCTCGTGCGCTGATACACCTTGAGCGCCAGAGACCTTCTGAGCGCGGCAAGTTCCTCGCCACCCTTTCTAAGCCCCTCAAGCACGCGGGGATAATCCTTCGCATCGCATACTACAGTCACGCTCGCATGGTTTTTCGCGGCCGAGCGGAGCATCGACGGGCCTCCTATGTCGATGTTTTCTATCGCGTCTTCTATCGAACAACCGGGCTTTGCCACAGTCGATTCGAAAGGATAGAGATTCACCACGACCATGTCTATCATGCCTATCCCATGCTCCTCCGCCTGACGCATGTGGTCGGGATTTCCCCTGAGGCAAAGCAAACCTCCATGAATCTTCGGATGGAGAGTTTTCACCCTTCCGTCCATCATCTCGGGAAAGCCGGTATAATCGCTCACCTCCGTTACGGGAACTCCGTTTTGGGAAAGCAATTTCGCGGTTCCGCCCGTGGAAAGAATCGAATAGCCGTGTTTGCGAACCAATTCTTTCGCGAATTCAACAACGCCAGTCTTGTCGCTGACAGATATCAATGCCCGTTTTTCCATACGTCTCTAAAACTTCAAAACATTGTCTTCCTTCTTACAAGAAAAATATTTCGCCGAAAAAAAACACACGATAAAATTCTCCTCACTCTAAAGAGCGACAAGGCATCTTCCAAACTATCCCGGGAAAATCGGAGCGGCATTTCTAAAAATTTTTGCGGAAATTTGTTCGTTAAAAAATTTTTTTTGCTCGAAAAAATTGCATGAAATTCTCCCTGTTTTTTCGAAAAAAGCAGAAAAATTTTTCGAAGCATGTCGCCTTTTCCGCAACTGAAAAGGATTTCAAAGATACCCCAACCGCCCGCCCGCTTTTGAAGCAAAAAACGGGCCCCACTTTTTAAAAGAAACACTAAAATAGCGAATCTTGGAGCGAGAAAAAACAATCGGTTTTATGCAAGAATTTTTTCACAAAAAATCTACACATCGAAAATGTGAATAACTTGTAAACAACTTCTTCTTGAAAGATCACCCTAAAAGGAAAAATATGTCCGACATGCGAAGGAAGACGACCTTTGCGAGTTCTTTAACATTGCGAAAGTTCGAACAGTAAAAACGGGAGCCTTATTTTATTAACCGTCATATAATAAATAAGTTACATAATAAATCTTCCGCTTTTTCAAAACTTCAAAACGGTAAAAAGTCGATTTTTTTGGCGAAACAGAGCGGAATTTTTTCCGTTCGGCCGCCGAAGGATATTTTATATGCCCAAAATACTTGCAGTTGTGAATAAAGTGGTGTTTTCCCCAGAAAAATTTCCGGCTTTTTTCGCAAAATAATTTCGAAAAAGAGCGAAAATTGTCCAAGAAACGACCAGATTGATAGGGCAAAAAAGTTTCCTTTGACATGGACGAGTTTTTATCGAAACTTTCGTGAAATTTAATTCGAGACAATGCCTCCCGAAAACAGCTAGTTTAGCATTCGAGAGAATATTTTCCCTTTCCGACGAAAAGAACGAATTTTTCTCGGGAATTCGGAATGGTCTCAAAGAAACTTTCAACATAAAATCCTTTGAATTTTACGAAGAGGATCGAGCGGCACCTCAGGCGAATTTTCGCCGAAAGTGTGGTTGGTTTGCAAGCCGACCTTCGAGCCTCAAATAGAACATAACATCATGACAGAATTTCTTCCACATCTCAAATGCGAATCAATTTGGGAAAAGGCCAAAGACGAGCTTCAATCGAATGTTTCGGGCGAAATATTCGACGGCTGGTTCGCGAAACTCTCTCCGGTCGGAGAGAGCGAAAAATCCTTGAAGCTTGAAGCTCCCTGCGAATTTGACGCCATATGGATAAGGGACAACTATATGGACGTACTAAAGAAGCAGGTTTCCCTCGCGGCCGGCTGCAATATGGACGTGGAAATTTCCTATCCCGAACGCGCGGAAATCCCGAGGGAAAAATCTCGAAATATTCCCTCTGCGGAAATAAAGAAGCCGGAGATTCTCCCGCCCTCGATAAATCCGCGAAATACGTTTGAAAATTTTGTAGTCGGCGAAGCCAACAAGTTCGCACACGCAGCGGCTCTTGCCGTGGCGCAAAATATAGGAGTGGCATTTAATCCACTTTTCATATACGGATCCACCGGGCTAGGGAAAACCCATTTGATGCACGCCATAGCCCAGTTCGTTATGAAAAACAAACCCGAAGCGCGCATAGTGTACTTGACTTCGGAGAATTTTGTAAACGAGTACGTGGACGCCCTAAAAGAGGGAAATCTGGTAAACTTCCGCAAGAGACATAGGAATACCGACGTCCTGTTGATAGACGATGTTCAGTTCTTCGCAGGAAAGGAAAGATGCCAAGACGAATTCTTCCATACTTTCAACGAGCTGTTCAATTCGCAAAAGCAAATAGTGCTCTCCTGCGACAAGCCTTTGAACGAAGTCGCCGATATAGAACAGAGACTCGTATCGAGATTCGGATGGGGAGTTTCGGTCGACATACAGGCCCCGGATTACGAAATGCGCCTCGCAATTCTTCGCAAGAAGATATCTGAAAAAAACGACCTCATTCCCCCCGAAGTTATGGAATTGCTCGCCCGGCGCTTTACAAAGAACATTCGCAGAATGGAAGGCGCGCTAAACAAGCTTACCAGCTACGCCTCGCTAATAAATTCGAACAATCCAATAACGCTCGAAAAGGCTCAAATGCTGCTGGCTGACGCCCTGCTACAAGAGGCCGAAAACCGCCAAATAGACGTTGCCCAAATACAGCAAAAAGTGTCGGAATTTTATCGCATAGATCCTGGAGATATGACGGGAAAGCGTCGCCCCGCCAATATAGTCATGGCAAGGCAAGTCGCGATGTTTATATCAAGAAAGCTGACCACGCATTCCCTCGTTGAGATAGGAAAAATGTTCGGAAATAGAGATCACGGAACTGTGATGCACGCAATTAAAGTCGTCGATCATGAGATAAACCACGACGAGAATGTGCGCAGAGCCGTAGAACATTTAATGAAAACCCTCTCAATCTAACTCTAAAAGCAGATTCCAAGAGAAATCCGGCGCCATAGCATTTTAGAGTTTCCCAATCAAACTTGAAAGTGGAATCGATAAGACTATTAATCGAATCGAAACTATTTCCCGCTATTGCCCTGACAATCTGTGCGGCACTCCGGCATAAAAATCTTTTGGCAAGTCTTGCCCAAAAATAGCTGTAAAGCGTACAAATTTGTCTCCCCAAACCGAAACGAAATCTTGCGGCTTTAATAAGAATGGGAATAATGCAAGACACGTGACCACTTTGAATTCTAAAAAGAAATTTATTTTGCTCATAGGCGAACCTCTTTCCCACCAGAACTAAAGCGAAATCTTGTAGCTTTAATAAGAATGAGAACAATGCGAGATACGAAACTGCTTTAAATTCCAAAAAGAAATTTACTTTGCAGACAAATAATCGCACACGCACAGAAGCAAATCTCGATAGGTTCCCGCGTGAAGTATTCGAATATGAAAATAGAAAACGTATTCAGTAATATCACCAAAAAATTCACGATAAAAAAGTTTTTGCATTGACAGATAAAAAGAGTACGGCATCATACGCCCTAAATAATCAATTGGGGTGGTAGTTCAGTTGGTTAGAACGCCTGCCTGTCACGCAGGAGGTCGCGAGTTCGAGTCTCGTCCATCCCGCCACTTTAAGACGCTGCAATCCAAAAGGTTGCGGCGTTTTTT
>CASDUP010000052.1 GCA_949283955.1 uncultured Verrucomicrobiota bacterium
AAGGAAGACCGAGGTCGGGATTTAATATGCGAGAAAGGCGACGAAGTCTTGATTATTCAATGCAAGAATTGGAGTCATTCCAAGACGATATATGAGAAGCATATTTTTCAATTTTTTGGAACAGTATTTTATGCTCGGATAGAGGAAAAAAGACGAAATCCTATATCGCCTCGGAAAGTAAAAGGTTTGTTTTTTACAACAACAAAACTTTCAGATTATGCTATAGAAGCTGCCAAAGAATTAAATATAGAGGTAAAATTAGAATCGATAGATAAAAACTATCCATGTATAAAATGTAATATAAGGAATGGGAAGAAAATATATCATCTCCCGTTTGATCAATTATACGATAGAACAAAAATTATTCCAAATACCGGAGAGTTTTATGCGCAAACTTGTAAAGAAGCTGAAGATCATGGATTCAGACGTGCGATAAAATATTTTTATTAATTCTTAAATTTTTGGTAAAATCTCGAAATAGGCTTTTGCGGTTTCCTTATCCACGAGGGCGCCCCAGTAGTGGTCGCGGAGCATTTGTTCAGAGTTTCTGGTGATTTTAGAGGTTTTAGCGGGGTCGAAATAGAGGCTTAGGTGGTAAGTTGCGAAGGAGTGGCGCGTGAAATTGTGCGGCAGATTAAACTGTTTAAATGAGTTTGTTCTTTCGTATGAAGAAGGTGCTTGAATCGGTGTGTTTTTATATTTTTCAAGCCAAGCCCATAAATTATCCGGGAGATCTTCGAGAGTCCAAGCTTTTTTAATTTTGCCGATTTGGGCGGGGAAAACGATTTTCTTTTCGGCATAACGGAAATATTCGTCTTTTAGGCGTGGAGCTTCAGCGACTCTTATGCCGGCAAACATGGTGAGTGCGTAAAACCTGCAAAATTGGGGATAACTGCCTTCGAGAAACGCCATAAAAGCTTTAGCGGTTTCGAGGGGTAGAAAGCCGATTTCGCGCAGGGAGGTTGGCGCCAGATTGAATTCATCCGCATGCAGTTCATTGACGGGATTAGAGCGGATAGCTTTTTGCATGACGCAATAGTCGAAGAACTCCGATATGGTGCCGCGCCAATTTTTGACGGTTTTAGCAGAACCTTTTGCCAGCAGAAAATCCTTAAGAGAATGGGGGAAAAGAGCGTCGAAAGACTTAAAAGCCGCCTTAAAATCGTTAATGCGGCCGAGGATATGGCGGAGTTCGTCGGAGCAAAGTTTGCCAGCTGCGTGCTTTTGTTTTTTTAGTTCGATATAATCGTCGGCGAGTTTCAAGAGGTCGCGAGAAGAGTAAAATTGCCATGCGAGCTTGACGGATTCCTCAAGAGTTTTATCTTTGGGCAAAATAGCGAGTGCGTTTTTGATGTCGGAAATAGAGGAAGGAGGCAAGTCGAGGAAGAAAGCTAAGTCGAATTTGCCAGAGGAATCGAAGTTTCGCTTGTATGCTTCGGCTTCTATTTTTGTCTTGAAGGTTTTCCGATACAATTTGCCTTTTAGCAGACATTCAAAGCGCCATTTTCCAGAAGCTAGTTTAAAAACATTCTTCATAGGGAAATGGGGTGAGGAAAAAGTGAGGACTTTTCAAGCTAAAAAACGCATAAATCAGGCATGGGGGACGCACGGAGGGCGCATAGTCCAAAAGCGCGCAAACCCTTTATTCAAGGGACAAAAAGAGCCACAACCCTGTTAAAATTGCGGCTTCACGGAACGCGGAGAGAGGGGGATTCGAACCCCCGGTAGGGATTTTAGCTCCTACACCGGTTTAGCAAACCAGCGCATTAGGCCACTCTGCCATCTCTCCAGTTTTATCCCCCCATTCAACCGATTTTACTCTCTTCTGCAAGAAAAAATCTTCAGCCTTGCCACCGCGCATCGACCCTACGCTTTCTTCTTTCTTTCCAATATCGACGATATCAAAGATGAAATAATTAGGCACATCCCTATTGCTCCGGTGATCAATTCGGGAACCTCTTTTATCGTCGATCCAAACATTATCACTGCGAGCGCTCCGATTGCCCAGTAGGCTCCATGGGCGAGATAGACGAGTTTATCCAGCGTGTTTTTTTCGACTAAAACTATCGTGAGCGATCTCACAAAAAAAGCTCCGACTCCCAAGCCTATAGCTATCACCACCACGTCTTTTGTCAGGGCGAACGCTCCCAAAACTCCGTCCAGAGAGAACGACGCGTCTATCAATTCCAGATATATGAAAGCCACGAGTCCGGCGTGTTTGAGGGCGAAGGCGGATTTCATTTCGGCTTTTCTTTCCAGAAAGGCGCTTGCTCCGTGGATTGCAGAATGCGTGAGTATTCCGGCAACTCCTGAAACTACTGACACAAGCATCTTTTCGGCGGGAAGAAAAATCTGTAGAAATACCAAGCACGAAAATGTGGCGGCAACCGCAAAAAATTTTACGTCTCCCGCTTTTTTCATCGGGATTTCCAGGTGTTTTATCCAATGCAGATTCTTGTTTTTGTCCAAAAAGAATTCGAAGAAGAGCATCATCAAGAAGGTCCCACCAAACGACGATATTCCAACATTTGCCTCGTGGAGATGTTTGGCGTATTCGTCGGGGTTGTGGAGGGCCAGTTTCAGGACTTCTCCCATGCCTATTTGCGAGAATATGGAAACTATCGCTATCGGGAAAATAAATCTCATTCCGAATACCGCTATGGCTATACCCCAAGTCAGAAAGCGTCTTCTCCATTCATGCGACATTTTTTTTAATTTTGTCGCGTTGACCACGGCGTTGTCGAATGAGACGCTCACTTCGAGCGCGCATATCACCAATGCCGAAAACAGAAATGCAAATCCGGTTCCGGAGTGTTCGGATTCGCCCCGCCAGTACGCCAATGCGAGTCCGCAGATGAGCACGAAAGTGGAAAATCCGAAGTATTTCATAAAATTTAGCACGAACGAAATTTTGGTCTTGGAGGCAGTTCTTTCAAGAACAAGTCTTGTAAATTTTTTGTAAGGATTCAGTCTGTCGTTCAAATGAAAAGTTTTCTCGAAGATTTGGATTTAAGCGAGGTGAGAACTCCAGCTTTTGTTTTGGAGCTGGGCAAGCTCGAATCCAATTTGAAGTTGTTGTCGAGGGTGGCCGAAGAATCTGGGGCGAAAATTTTGCTCGCTCAGAAGGCTTTTTCGGAATACTCGGCGTATCCGCTCGTGAAGAAATATCTTGCGGGGACGGCTTCCAGCGGAATTAACGAGGCGAAGCTTGCCAAAGAATTTTTCCTGGAGGGAGAGATTCATGTTTTTAGCCCGGCGTATCCGGAGTCGGAGTTGTTCGAGCTTGCCGAGTTTGCCGATTCCATCGTTTTCAATTCCGAGGGGCAGATCGATCTTTACGCGGAAAAGGTTAAAAAAATAGCTGGCGGGCTTGGCAGAAGCATAGAGATAGGGCTTAGGGTTAATCCTGAATACTCGGAGGTGACGACGGAGCTGTACGATCCTTGCTCGAAGAATTCGAGGCTCGGGGCGAGGGCTTCGGAATTGTCCGACAAAATTTCAGAAAAGATAGACCTTCTGCATTTTCACGCCATGTGCGAGCAAAATAGCGACACTTTGGAGAGGATACTTGTTCGGTTTGAGGAGCGGTTTGGGGGGGTAATATCGAAAGTCAGGAAGGTGAATTTTGGCGGAGGGCACCATATTACCCGCGGAGATTACGATGTGCCTCTCTTGGTGAGTCTCGTAAAAAATTTTTACGAGAGATATTCAAATTTGGAGACGATTTATTTGGAGCCGGGAGAAGCTGTGGCGTTAAATGCCGGAGTATTTTTGTCGAGGGTTCTCGACGTGAAATCCGCGGCCGACGGAAAGAAAATACTAATACTTGACTGTTCCGTTCCATGCCACATGCCGGACGTGATAGAGATGCCGTACACTCCCGAAGTTGTGGGGGCAGGCAAGGCGGGAGAGAGGAACTTCGACTGTATTCTCGCGGGAAGGTCGTGTCTGGCCGGGGATTCGGCGGGTGTTTATTCGTTCGACAAAGTTCCAGAGGTGGGCGAAGTTTTAATTTTTAAAGACATGGCGCACTACACTACGGTTAAGACGAATACCTTTAACGGAATGAATCTTCCGGATCTTTCCGTGTGGGACGGAAAGGGGTATCGAGTTTTGAAGAGGTTCGGCTACGAGGATTTCAAATCGAGACTTTAGGAGGGAACATGAGTTTGGAAGAAGCCATTGCGGCCCGAGAAGGAAGGGTGGCGAAACTTAGGGATTTATTTTCGGAAACGCTGAAGGGAGAGATAACTTTCGAAGTGGGGTGCGGGAAAGGGCACTATTTGAGCTCCTACGCGGCGGCGCATCCGGGGGAGGTTTGCGTCGGAGCGGACATAATCAGCGAAAGGGTTCGGGACGCGCGTCGAAGGGCGTCGAACAAAGGCGCTTCGAATGCTTATTTTTTCAAGGCTGAGGCGGGGGAATTTCTAGACGCTTTGCCAAAAGAAGTATTACTAAAAAAAATTTTTATATTTTTTCCAGATCCGTGGCCGAAAAAGAAGCATCGCAAAAGAA
>CASDUP010000053.1 GCA_949283955.1 uncultured Verrucomicrobiota bacterium
AGATTTCGGCAGGCGCATATTATATTTTCGTGTTTTAACCAAAAATTGTTTTGTCTGCCGACAATTCGCCTCCGCCCAAAATCGCTATCGACAAGAATGACACGAAAAACAATGCCGCAAGTTCCCAAGAGCCTGAGCGAACTTGAATGTCCGCTAAAACGGCGGTTGCCATGATAAGGCACATTATAGCCGAAGCCGTTCTGGTAAAGACTCCTATCAATATGAGAACTCCGCATATAATTTCTGCCAGCATCGCAGTCCAAATCGAAATGGAAGGTCCTATTCTATGGGGTCTAAAAAGCTCGAACTTTTTCCATCCATTACGAGCATAAGTTTTGTCCAGCCGTGCGGAATTATCAGCAAGGCTGTTCCCGCCCTGAGGGCGAGAAGCCCAAATTTTTTGAGTTTGTGGAGGCCATTTCGAAACGATAGACCGCTGCTTTGCGGAAAAGTTCGATACGCCGGGAAAAAAACAATAAGAAGGCGGGCAACGTACCCCCACGTTGCCCGCCAGTTTATTTTCTACTTTATTTATTTACCCCATCTCCCGTAGGAGAAATTGATGAAAGGCTTTCCTTATTGGTTGGGGGCATCGTCGTATAAGTTTGGAGATATGTCAAGAGTTTTTTTTAAAATTTTTTCTTTTTTTATTTAAAAGAGACGAGGAATTTGAAATTCTCGGATCATGTCCGCAAAAATATTCGCAGTAGCAAATCAAAAAGGGGGGGTTGGCAAGACTACCACAGCGGTCAATCTCGCCGCTGGATTGGCTCGACGCAAATTTAACACGCTTCTGATTGATATGGACCAGCAGGCGAGCGCAACGAGCGCTTTGGGTTGCGAGAAAAAAGCCGGGGGCAGCATGTATCCCGTTCTCAGGTCCGAAGCTACCGCCCGTTCGAAAATAGTCGGCACGGGCAGGGAAAGGCTTTGGCTCATTCCCTCCGAGATAGATCTCAGCGCGGTAGAAGTGGAGTTGTCCGGCGGCGAGAATTACCTTGTAAAGCTCAGGGAGAGCCTTTCCGAACTTAAAGATTCAGGCGATTTTGACGCTATAATAATAGACGCCCCTCCCTCTCTCGGGCTTTTATCTATGAATTCTCTCGCCGCCTCAGACTATCTTCTCATAGCTCTCCAGTGCGAATATATGGCCATGGAGGGTTTGGGCCAGATTTTGAGTGTGGTGGACCAGCTAAAGGAGGCGGGAGTAGCCCCGTCCCTCGAGCTTGGAGGGATTGTTATGACAATGTACGATTCTCGGACCAACTTGTCGAAGCAGGTTGTTCAGGAGGTGAGGAATTACTTGGGCAAGTCAGTTTTCGACACGATAATTCCGAGAACAGTAAGATTGGCGGAGGCGCCGAGTTTCGGGAAGACAATTTTCGAGTACGCTCGCTGGAACGAGGGTGCCTTTGCCTATGACAAATTGGCGAAGGAAACGGCGAGAAAATTTCTGAAAAAATAGCGTTGTTTTTGGGCGATGGCGTTGCGCACATACATAAAGGGAGTGTTCAAACCCAAGGCGGTACGGAGGGCAAAGGCAATGCGCCGCGCGAAAGAAACTGCGCGGAAGGTGGCCGATCCGCACTCGAAGCTGGAGGCGGCTCTCGGATACAAATTCAAAAATCGAGAAATTTTAAGTGAGGCTTTGACCCATCCGGTATCGGTTGGGGCGTCGAAGGGCAGGAAGATAAGGTCGAACCAAAGGCTCGAGTTTTTGGGAGATGCGGTTTTGCAGTCGGTGATAAGCGCGGAGTTGTTCGAGAAGTTCCCGGAGGAGGAGGAGGGGGATTTGACTAAAAATCGCGTGGCCCTTACCCGGGGAAGTTTTTTGGCAGAGATGTCGAGATCCCTCGGAATTCCGGATCTTCTCGTTCTTCCGAAGGGAATGGAATCATTGAGGAAAGTGGCTTCGGCGGCGGAGGATTCGTTTGAGGCGGTAGTGGGAGCAATTTTTGTCGACGGGGGTTTTGAGAAGGCCAGAAAATCGCTGAGGTCTCTGTACGGAAAAAAACTCGATTCAATTTCCGATTTGATGAAGTCTCAAAATCCCAAAGGTCGACTTCAGGAGTTGGCAGCTAGGTTTGGAGAGAAAGTCGACTATGTTCTTTTGTCCCAAAGCGGACCGGACCACAAAAAGGTTTTCGAGGTGGAGGCAAGGATAGGAGGGGAACCTTTTGGAAAGGGTTCCGGAGCCTCCAAGAAGGCCGCGGAATGCGGCGCGGCAGCCGCGGCGATTGTAGGGTACGAAGCGTACTTGTCGTCGAGAAAGTCTCCGCTTGAGATCGACGAAAATTTTTAGGCTGCTTGTTTGATATGAATTCTGGCGGACGAAATTTTTATTCGTACATTTCGGAAGCCGCCCGGGCTCCGGTTTTGGCGTCGGAAATTTTGTCCAAATCGGAGGGCGGAGGAAAATTTTTTGCGGTTTGTTCCGAGTCGGATTCGGAGTGCGAGTTGCTCCACGCGAAAGTGAAATTTTTTCTCGGTCTCTTTCATGGCGAGGGGTTCGAATTAAAGATACTTCCGAGCGTTTCCAGCGCCGACGCGCGCGGTCTCGAGGGCTCCGATGCGGGAAGGTTCGACGCCTATTGCGAAAGGCTCGGAACTTTGAACGCGATTTCGGGATTTTCCCCTGGAGGGGAAAAAAATCTCGTCGTTTTCCTCACTTTGAAATCTCTCTTCGACCCGGCCGAGGAAAGCATGAATTTTATAGAGGTGTCTTGCGGGGACAAATTGAAGCTCGAAAATCTAAAGGGAAAACTTCTCGAGTTCGGGTATTATAACGAGTCGCTCTGCGAGTCTCCGGGCCAATTTGCCGCGAGGGGGGGAGTGCTGGACGTCTATCCGCTCGCGGCGGAATCTCCCGTCAGGATAGATTTTTTCGGCGACGAGATAGAAAGCGTCAGGCTGTTCAATCCCGACACCCAGCTTTCCGATTTAAAGGTCGGCGGAATCCGGATAGACGCCCTTCCATGCGAGTCTCCGTTTCGCAAATCCGATTTTTGCGCTCTAGACAGATTCGCCTCTCCGGCGGAATGGTTTTTCGTGGAGCCCGATTCCGCGTCGGAAAAATTTCCCGCGGAGTCGGAAAAAATTTCGAGAATTTTTTCGAGAAGTTCCGATTCCTTTTCGGCAATGTCGGAACTTTCGGCAAGCGGGGGAATTTTTTCGGAGTTTGCCGAAGTGAGAATAGAAAACTCCGCAATGAGGGCTTTTGCACCTCCGAAACTGGACGAACTCGAGTCGGTTTTCGGTTCGAGTTTCGAGACGGAGACGGAGTCGAGGGAAAGGTTCGCGAGAAAAATAGCGGAATGGGAGTCGAACGGAGTCCAAGTTTTTTTGGGGGCTGATAGCGCGGGGGACGAAAAGAGGGCAAGGGAAATTTTCAAATCGGCGGGGGTTAAATTTTCCGGAAAATTTTTAAGGCCTTCCAATTTCGGGGAGGGAGTGCTGTTCCCGTCGTTCGACTCGAATTTCTCCCCAAACTGGAAAATTTTGAAGAAAGGGGCGAAGGGCGCCGCTTTCGTGGGCGCGTCGGATTTTTTCGGGAGAAGATTGAAGCTCGAGCTTGCACCCAGAAGAAGAATGTTTTCCCGAAGGGCCCAGGTGGACCAGCTGCTGGATTTTTCCGAACTCAGCGAGGGGGACTACGTGGTTCACCTGGGACAGGGAGTTTGCAGGTATTTGGGCGTGGTGAAGATGGACTCGGAGGGGGTTCCGCAAGAGATGATAAAGCTCGAATTCGAGGATTCGGCCATGCTCTACCTGCCATTGCACAAGTCGCATCTCTTGAGCAGGTACATAGGCTTGGACAAACGCTGCCCGAAACTTTCGAAGCTCGACTCGAAATCGTGGATGAAGATCCGCTCGGCGGCGGAGACTGCTACTTTAGACTACGCCTCAGAACTTCTTGAAATACAATCAAAAAGGGACTCTTCCGAGGGGGTGAGTTTTCCCCGCGACGGCGAATGGCAAAGGGCTTTCGAGTCGTCGTTTCCCTACGTCGAGACTCCCGATCAGCTCCGCGCCGCAGAGGAAATAAAGTCGGATATGGAGTCGAAAAAACCAATGGACAGGCTTCTTTGCGCTGACGTGGGATTCGGAAAAACGGAAATAGCAATGAGGGCGGTTTTCAAATGCGTGACTGGAGGCATGCAGGCGGCCGTTCTGTGTCCCACGACCATTCTTTGCCAACAGCATTACAGAACTTTCAGGGAGAGGTTTTCGGGGTGGCCTATATCTATTGAAACTCTTTCCAGATTCAGGTCCCCCTCCGATGCGGCGCGGGTTAAGAAGGGAGTATCGAACGGCTCCATCGACATACTGATAGGCACTCATGCAATGCTGTCGGACGGGGTCGACTTTAAGAATCTCGGGCTTCTGGTGATAGACGAGGAGCACCGCTTTGGGGTCAGGCACAAGGAGAAGATAAAGAAATTGCGCTCCAACATAGACGTTCTTTCCATGAGCGCTACTCCCATACCCCGAACGCTCTATTTTTCGGTTTGCGGAGCGCGTTCGATAAGTTTGATGGAAACTCCTCCGAAGGACAGGTTCCCCGTGGAAACGCATGTTCGCGAATATTCCCCGGAAATAGTGAAGGAGGCGGTCGACAGGGAAATATCGAGGGGCGGGCAGGTTTTCTATCTTCACAACAGGGTAAAGACTATAGATTCGGCAGCTTCGGCACTCGCAGCGATGTTTCCAAAACTTAGAATCGGGGTCGGGCACGGCCAAATGGAATCGAAGGCGCTTGAAAAATTGATGGCCGATTTCATAGACGGCAAGTATGACATTCTCGTTTGCACAACCATAATAGAGTCGGGATTGGATATTCCGAATTGCAACACCATAATAATAGAGGGTGCCGACAAGTTCGGTTTGGCTCAGCTGTACCAGCTGAGGGGAAGGGTTGGCAGATTCACTAGAAGGGCCTACGCTTGGCTATTGCTCCACAGGCATGCTGCCCTCGTCGAAAGCGCTCGGAAGAGGCTCGGGGCGATACGCCAATATAACAAACCCGGAGCGGGTTTTAGAATCGCTACGAGGGACCTTCAGTTGAGGGGGTGCGGAAATCTGCTCGGGGCGAGGCAGAGCGGGCACGTAGCGGGAGTGGGATTCGATCTTTACTGCGCCCTTTTAAAGAGAAGCATAGCAATTCTAAAGGGCGAGAAGGCTCCTCCCATATCGCGGGCCTCCGTGGCGCTGGATTTTGTCAAAGTTGGAGGCGGAAACAAAATCGGGGCGGACGTATCCAACGCCGAAAACCTCTTTCAGGAATACAGGATAAGGGAGCTGGAGGGATATTCGTCAGGAATAGCCCGCGCGGAAGTTCCGGAGGAGTACATTCCACAAACCCAGCTTAGAATAGGGCTGTATAGGAGCCTCGCGTCCTGTCCAGACGAGGAGTCGCTCGATTCACTTCGGGAGAAAACGGAGGACAGATTCGGAAGGATTCCAGAGGAGTTGTCGAACCTTTTTGAGGTTTCTCGGATAAGAATTTTGACGGAGAGTTTGGGATATTCCCAGATAGAAACGAGCGGAAACTTTTTGAAGCTGGGCAGAACTAAGCTCGGGTCAGTGGATTACTTTAAAATGAACGGGCGTTTTCCCCGCTTGACGAAGACGGATCCCCGCGGCAGACTTGCGGAGATAAAAAATTTTTTAAAGAACGTTCTGCCCTCAATCAGATGACAACATACAAGAGATTGCTGTTTTTTGCCGCGTTGTTTTTTGCCGCGCGCGCCAATTTGTGCCTCGCCCAGGGGTTGCTGACGGGACCCGTGCGCAACGTCACCGGACAGGACAATATCGTGGCCGTGGTGGAGGACAGGGTGATTACCCGCGACGAAATCATGAGGGAATTGCGAAACTTCATTCCGCAAATACGCAAGGCTTCCCACAGCGAATACGAGTTCAATAGGAATGTGACGGCCTACACGAACGAGCTTATCCAAAATATAATAGACAGGGAGCTGATTGTAAAAGATTTCAACCAGAAGGGAATGAGTATTCCCCAATCCTATCTGGACGCCCATTTCGACGACTATTTAAACTCCGAATTCGGGGGAGACAGGGCGGAGTTCTTGAAATTTTTGCAGGCTCAGGGTAAGACGATAAAGCAGTTTCGGCAGGAGCAGGAGAGGGATCTGATAGTGTCGTACATGCAGCAGCAGCAGAGGAGGACTGTATCGGAGATAAGCCCCGCAAAAATTATCGAGTACTACGAGAACAACAAGTCGAAGTGGTTTTCTCCCGCCACGGTCAAGATATCGCAAATTACTCTCAAGACTTTTGTGGGGAACAAGACGAAGGAGGAGCTTGAGGAGCTTGCAAAAAACATAGTGGAAAGGGCGCGTTCCGGGGAGAGTTTTGCCAAGCTTGCCCGCAGGCACAGCCAGGACGACAAGGCAAGTAGCGGGGGAGACTGGGGTTGGTACAAGAAGGGAGAGCTCAATCCCACGCTGGACGAGTTGGCGTTTAAGGAGAAGGTGGGGGGAGTGACGGATCCGGTCACCCTAGGAAACATGATTTTCATAATGAAGATAGAGGAGAGAAAGCCGGAGGGAATACAGTCCGTCGACGAGGTTCGCTCGCAGATAGAGTGGATAATAGCCGACGAGCGCGCCAGGGAGGTATATAAAAAGTGGGTTGAAGGACTCAGGAAGAAGGCTTACATCAAATATTATCAATAGCTGTGCGCGCAAAAAATGGTTGATAAAGGGCGGAAATGCGTCAATATCAACCGCTCAACATTTTTTAAAACTGGAATACAGAAAATGGGACCGATACTTATAGGAATATTCACTCTTGTGCTGATAATAGTCTGCATACTACTCGTATTGGTGGTGCTCATGCAAAAGCCAAACGCCGACGCCGGCCTTGGAGCGGCTCTTGGCGGAGGCGCGGCGGAGGGAATCTTCGGAGGGGAGACGGGGAACGTCTTGACGAGATTTACCGTGAAGTTGGCGATTCTTTATTTCGTGATATCTTTGGGGCTTTATCTCGGATACATATATCTCGAAAAGCCCTCGCAGGATACAGAATCCAACGCGGCTTCCATAACGGCAGTGGGAGAGAGCGCTTCGAAAGGCTCCGACGTCTCCGTAAAAAGCGAAGTGAAGCCGGATGCGAAAAAATCTTCCGATGCCTCCAATTCCGTCAGCGCTTCGGAGAAACCGGGCGAGGCAAAGCCGGGTTCGAAATAGATATTCGCGGTTTTTTCCGCGGGCAACTTTGGGCGATGGCAAATAAAGGTATATTCGTCGTATTGATGGGCGCGGTTTTCGCGCTCGTTTTTTTCCGCGCGGACTGCGCGGCCCAGATCAGGGGCGCGAGGGTTCACGATAAAGTCGTTTCGCTTTCTCCGGAGGAGGCGGATTCGAATTGGGAAAAATTCAAGAAGAGCGGAATAGCGTGCGACTATTGCATGGATTTTAAAATAAGCCACGCTCCGAGAAGGGGCCAGGAAGTAGAGTATGTCGGCGAGATTTTCGGAGCCAAGGCGAACGCTTTGGGAGAGGAGAAAATGCGCATTCGAATAAAGAAGTCGGATTCTGACAAGTTCGAAGACTGGCTTTTGGTGTTTTCCCCGGATAGGCGCCAGGTATGGAAATTTGAAGGCGGCAAGGCGAGGGAAATTTCAGAATTGGACATTCCAATATGCGGCGGGCTGCTCGTATCTCCGTTCGATTTTATGATGCCGTTCAAGTCGTGGAAGTCGAACTACGAGGGAAGCGGAAGGATAGGCCAGGCGGTCCATTTTTATTCGCTTGTTCCCGAAAATCCGGGCGGGGGAGGAAAGATTGAAAAAGTTGTCGTGGCTTTGACGAGGGAGTTCAATTCGCCCGCGCAGGTGGAGACCTTCGGAAAAGGAGGGGAGGAGAAAGTGTTGTCGCTGGGATCCGTAAAGAAAATAGACGGCCTTTGGATGATGCTCCAATTCGAGCTGCTGGACAAGGCAAGCAGGGACAGGGACACACTTCGTTTTACCGCGGCCAAAGTTCGCGCGAAGCTCGATCCGGACGTGTTCAGCCCCGACAATTTGGGAAAAGTTCCGAACAAACCTGCGCTCGACAAACTCTAATAAAAAGTATGGACGAAAAATTTAGGAAATTGGCGAAAGTCCTGAGCGGGCACTCCACCCGCCTAAAGAGGGGAGAGCATGTTCTCGTTGATTTGTGGGAGACTCCGCTGGAAATGGCGGAGGCCCTTGCGGTTGAGATTCGAGCGCGGGGGGCCCATCCGCACTTCAGGCTGAACGATTCGAGATTGTCCCGCTTGTTGGCTCTTTCTGGAGGAGGGGAGAGGCTTTCCGTCGACGCGGAAATCGCGATGGAGACGATACGCAGAATGGACGCCTACATAGCGGTGAGGGGCTCCGGGAATTCTTTTGAAAATTCGGATGTTCCGGCGTCGAGAATGGCAGAGATTGCCAAGGCTATGAAGCCGAGCGTCGACTGGAGGGTGAACAAAACAAAATGGGTGGTTCTCCGCTGGCCGACTCCGGCGATGGCCCAGCTGGCTCGCATGAGCACTTCGCGTTTTGAGGAGATTTTCTTCAGGGTATGTTGCATGGACTATTCCAAGATGGCTTCCGCTATGAAGCCTTTGGTAAGCCTCATGAATAGGACGGATTCGGTGGAGATTCGGGGAAACGGGACAGATCTTCGCTTTTCTATAAAGGGAATGCGCGCCATACCCTGCGCCGGCCAATACAATATCCCAGACGGAGAGGTTTTTACCGCCCCGGTGCTGGACAGCGTCGAGGGAGTGGTCAGATACAATGTTCCCACCATATATAACGGGTCGGCTTTCGACTCTGTGGAGCTCGAATTTTCGCGGGGAAGGATAGTAAGGGCGAGCTCCCCGTCGAACTCTTCGGAGCTGAAAAAAATTCTTTCCAGCGACGATGGAGCTTCCAGAATAGGCGAGTTTGCTCTGGGAGTGAATCCGTTTATTTCCGAACCGATGAGGGATATTTTGTTCGACGAAAAAATTTCGGGATCTTTTCACTTCACTCCCGGCCAGGCGTACTGCGAGGCCGACAATGGCAACAGGTCGAGGATTCACTGGGACATGGTTTGCGTCCAGACGAAGGAGCGGGGAGGAGGGGAGATTTATTTTGACGGCAAGCTAGTCAGAAAAGACGGTTTGTTTGTTCCGAAAAATCTTCGCGCGCTGAATCCCGAAAATTTCTAATATCCCTTTGAGAGAATGTCCGAGACCCGAAAATACGTCCACCCCGAGGGTGCGCAAAAAGTTAGGGCTGACAAGGCTTTGGCGGCGTTTTTTTCCGGAGAGTTTTCCCGTTCCAAGCTGGAGGAGAGCTTTAGGTCGGGAAAAGTTTTGTTCGAGGGGGAATCCATACCGAAGCGCTTTGAAATAAACCCGGGTGACGAGGTCGAAATAGAGCTTCCGGAGAGGGATCCGGCGGAAATAGAGGGAGTTTATATACCCCTTAATATTTTGTACGAAGACGACGACATAGTGGTGGTCGACAAGCCCTCTGGAATGACTGTGCATCCTGGCAGCGGAACGGGCAGGGACACTTTGGTCCACGCAATGCTCTTCCATTGCGGAGGAAAGCTGGCGGCAGCAAGCGGAGCCGCTCGTCCCGGAATAGTCCACAGGCTAGACAAGGAAACTTCGGGGGCTATGGTAATGGCAAAAACCGACTCCGCCTATTACTCTCTTGTGGAGATGTTTTCCGAGAGAAGGGTGGAGAAGGAATATTCCGCCATAATATCCGGAGTTCCATCGGTCAGAAGCGGATCCATCAGAAAGCCGATAGGCAGGCATCCTTCATTCAAGACGAAAATGTGCGTGGACCCTTCGGGCAGGGAGGCGCGCACAGACTGGTTTGTGGTGGAAAAATACGGGAACAAGGCGTGCCTTGTGTCATGCAAAATCATGACTGGCAGAACCCACCAAATTAGGGTGCATATGAGCGATGCCGGCTTCCCGCTTTTCGGAGACTACACCTATTCCTTCCAAAAAAATCGGTTTAAAGAGGTCCCTGCGCCCCAAAGAGTCATGCTGCACTCTAGAAGAATAGCGTTTTCCCACCCGATAAGCGGAAAGAGCATGGAGTTTGAGGCTCCGTTCCCGGCGGATTTTTCCTCGGCGGTCGAGTCGCTTAAAAGCAGCTACGGGGAATAGTTGAAAAAGCGTCTTGAAGATTGAGGGAATCGTGGAATAATCAAGCTTTCCTTCCAATTTACAACTGGCAACATGAATAAAAAATACAGATTGGAAACCGTAGCCGTTCAGGCCGGATACGAACCCGGAAACGGGGACCCGAGGGTTTTGCCCATCGTTCAAAGCACTACCTTTAAGTACGATAGCGCGGGCGAGTTGGCGGATTTGTTCGACCTTAAAAGCGCGGGGCATTTCTACACTCGGTTGAGCAATCCCACGGTGGAAGCTCTCGAGAAAAAGATGTCCGCCCTCGAGGGAGGAATCGGAGCTGTGGCAGCCTCGAGCGGGCAAAGCGCCACTACCATTCTCGCCCTTACTTTGTGCGAGGAGGGGGACCATATCGTGGCGAGTTCCGCAATATACGGGGGAACCTTCAACCTCTTCAGGCATACTCTTCCCAAGCTCGGCATAAAGACTACATTTGTCGACTTGGACGCCTCGGAGGAGGAAATTTTTGCCGCGGTCACTCCAAGGACAAAGTTCATATTTGCGGAATCTCTTTCCAATCCGAGCGTCAGGGTTTTGGACTTTGAAAAATTTTCGAGGGTTGCGCGTAAAGCGGGAATCCCTCTTGCCGTCGACAACACTTTCCCCACTCCGGCACTTTGCAGGCCTTTCGAGTTCGGGGCTGATTTTGTGGTGCACAGCACGACCAAGTACGCCGACGGGCATGCGTGCGCCTTGGGCGGAATCGTAATAGACGGGGGAAGTTTCGACTTTTCCAAGAATCCGGAAAAATTCCCGTCGTTCACCTCTCCCGACGAGAGCTATCACGGAATGGTTTATACGGAGGCGTTCGGAAAAATGGCGTTTCTGGTGAAGGCGAGGGTTCAAGTAATGCGCGACATCGGAATGATGATGTCCCCAATGAACGCATTCTTGACCTCCATGAATTTGGAAACTTTGCCGCTTAGAATGGAGAGGCACTCGTCGAACGCTCTTGCTCTTGCGAAATTTCTCGAGTCGCACCCGAAGGTGGATTGGGTAAAGTATCCGGGACTTTCCGATTCGCCGGAATTTTCGAAGGCTGTCAAATATCTAAAGGCTTTCGGGGGAGTCATGACCTTCGGTCCCAAAGGGGGAAGGCAGGGAGCGGAGAAGTTTTTGAATTCGCTCAAGCTTGCGAAGATCGTCACACATGTTGCCGACACCAGAACCTGCGTGCTCCATCCGGCGAGCACAACGCACAGGCAGCTTTCCGACGACGAGCAGAAGAAGTCGGGAATACTTCCGGAGCTGGTGAGGATTTCCGTGGGAATAGAAAATTCCGAAGACATAATCGAGGACTTTTCGCAGGCTTTGGACGAGATATAGAAGGGAACGGCCCATGAGGGAGACGGCGAAGTATTTCAATAGGCAGTTGAGTTGGCTCGCCTTCAATAGAAGGGTTCTCAATCTGTGCGGGGAGAAAAGCTTTCCTCTTCTTGAGAAGCTTCGTTTTCTGGCCATAGCGGCGAACAATCTCGACGAATTTTTCGAGATTAGGGTTGCCGGTTTGGAGCAGCAGTTGGAGTCTGGAGTAATAGAGGTCGACTTTGACGGAATGGGTCCGCGCGAACAGCTTCACCGGATAAGCGCCATAACTTCCGCAATGATTTCCGACACTTGTTCGATATGGAAGGATTCCCTGCTTCCAGCCCTGAAAAAGGAAAAAATTTTTCACAAAGTTCCCAGAACCTGTTCCGCGGCGGAAAAGGAATGGCTAAAGGAATATTTCGAAACAAGAGTTCTTCCAGCCCTCACTCCTCTTGCTATAGATCCGGCGCATCCCTTTCCCCATCTGAGGAACAAGGGACTTTACGTTCTTCTTTCCATAGCCCCCGAAAACTTGCCGAGGGCGAGAACTAGCATGGCTGTAGTTCCGGTTCCACCAATTCTGCCAAGAATAATCAGGATAAGCGAGGGAGTGGAGTCGGATTTTAAATTTTTCTTTTTGTCCGATATGCTAAAGTTTTTTGCGGCGTCACTATTTCCGGGATATGCGGTGAAAAATTCCGCCGTGTTCAGGATAACAAGAAACTCGGATTTATATTTCGACGAGGAGGAGACGGAAAATCTTTTGCAGACCATAGAAAACGAGCTCCACAACAGAAGAAAGGGTGCCGCGGTCAGGCTTGAAATAGAAAAATGCGTGAGCGACTCGCAGTTGAGGTCGCTTGTGGCGGCAATAGATGTCGATCCGAATTTCGTGTTTAAGATAGATTCAGCTCCGGTGAATATGAACCGTGTGGAATTGCTCTACGACATGGTAGATAGGCCCGACCTGAAATTTCCCCCGTTTAAGCCGAGAATTCCTCCCGAATTTTCCCGCTCCTCGGATATATTCGAGACTGTCAGGGCCAAGGACAGGCTGCTTCACCACCCGTACGATTCTTTCGAGCCGGTGGAGGATTTCATATCTTCGGCCGCGCGCGATCCGAACGTTCTTGCCATAAAAATGACTTTGTACCGCACGGGGAAAAATTCCCCGATAGTGAATTCTCTGATGGAGGCGGCGGACAACGGAAAGCAAGTGACGGTGCTAGTGGAGTTGAAGGCGAGGTTCGACGAGGAGAAGAACATTCGCTGGGCGAGGGAGTTGGAGGAGAAGGGCGTGCACGTGGTGTACGGTATAGTCGGGCTTAAAACCCACTGCAAGACCTGTCTTATCGTAAGAAACGAGGGAAACGTTTTAAGGCAATACGCCCATCTTGGTACGGGAAACTACAATTCCTCCACTGCAAAGGCCTACACGGATTTGTCGTTTTTTACCGCCCGGGCGGATATAACTGACGAGGTGGCGCGTCTTTTCAACACTCTCACGGGAAAGGCGGTAAATCCAAAATTCGAGAAGTTGGAAGTGGCTCCATTTAATTTCCATTCCAGATTTATAAGCCTCGTGGAAAGGGAGGCGAAGTTCGCCCGCGCGGGAAAGCCGGCCCGCATAATTATAAAAGTCAACTCCGTTATGGAGAAGAGCTCCATAGACGCCTTGTACGAGGCCTCCAAAGCTGGTGTGAAAATAGATTTGTTCGTTCGCGGGATTTGCGGGCTCGTTCCCCAGGTGAAGGGCATGAGCGAAAACATCACTGTGCGGAGCATTGTGGGAATCTATTTGGAGCACAGCAGAATTTACTATTTCGAAAACGGTGGATCCCCGGAAATTTACGCCGGGAGCGCGGACATAATGACCCGCAACATGTTTAAGCGGATAGAATGCATGTTCCCGATAGAGGATCCCGACCTCAGAAAAAGAATTACGGGGGAAATTTTTCCCATACTCGAGGCAGACAACGAATTCTCGAGCGAGCTCCACTCGAACGGGGCGTACTACCGCAAAATAGAAACCGAAAAGGACGCTCCATTTTCCGCGCATAGAAAATTCATGGAAATAGCGAAGGAGGAGGAGGCAGACGAAAGGTCTTTTACTGTTGCTTCGGGATTTGAAGAGGGAAAATCTCCATACGTTAAGAAATAGTCGGAAATTCGGGTATAGGGTCGTTTCCGAAGCGGAAAATCGCGAAGAGACCGCTTAAAAAATATTGCAATATCGCGTAGGATGTGGAAATCTACGCGCGTTATGGAGCTTTCCGCTTATATACCGGTGTTGGTTCAGATAATTGTCGCCGTAGGAACAGGACTGTTGATCGTGGCCGCAAGCCACATTTTCGGCCAGAGGGCCAAGAAAAACGCCCTGAAGGATTCCGCATACGAATGCGGAGTAAAGCCCGAGGGACAGCCTCATCCGCGCTTCGGGGTGAAATTTTATCTGGTTGCAATGCTGTTTGTGATATTCGACGTGGAGATATTGTTCATGTTGCCCCTGGCGATGGTTTGGACGGATTTTGTGGTCGAAAATATTCCTATACTTTTGCCGGCTCTGTTTTTTATCGCGCTTATGAGCGTTGGAATTTTATACGAAATCAAGCGCGACGCGCTCGGCTGGAACATTCCAAAATCCGACAATATGTAAATACGTGTACAAATGAATCTCGGCAGATACCTTTCGAAATCGCGCATTGTTGATTTGCAAGCGTCCGATTATGAGGGCGCTCTCGTCGAGTTGTTTTCAGTTGTTCCAGCGAATGTCGTTCCCACGAAAGACAGGCCCGCTTTGATAAAGGAGGTTGTTGAGAGGGAGAAAGCCATACCTACCCTCTCAAACGGAGTTTGCCTGCCGCACGTTCGGGTTGGCGGAATGAAGCAAAAGTATCTGTTTGTGGCGGGCAGATGCGCGGGCGGTTTGAAATTCAACGGATCCGACGAGTATGGAAAGGCGAGGCTTGTTTTTCTGATGCTTTCCGGAGGAGGGGTGGAAGGTTATTTGAACACCCTTTCGCAACTTACCCGCCTGTACACATCTTCAGATGTTTCGAAAAAAATTTTGGAATCGGCAGACTTTTCTAGTTTTAAAACGGCAGTTTTGGGCGTTATAGGAGCCGGTTCGAGAAGCTGGAGGGGATTGTCGGCTGAGAAGGTCGAGAAGATGAACGCCCTGATGGCAAAGAGCGCTACAAAAATTTTAAAGATAGCCAAATGTTCGGCGGTGATGATTCTGACCGATTCGGTGGGCAGCGTTGCGGGTCTTGCCCCGTATTTGAAAGACTCGAAGGTAATATTGGTAGCCGGAAAAGTTCCCCAGCAATTTCCCAAAAATCCGAACTGGTCTTTCATTACGGTGAGGTCGTTTTCAAAGTCGAGGTTTTCGCAGCTTGGAAGCGCCCTCATGATAGGTTTGGCAAGGGGCCTTTTTACTCCAAAGGATAAGATTTGTTGCATAGGAGGGGTTTGCGACGGAGATTTGATAGATGCTCTTGCTGTCATAGACATAGAAAGGGAGTTTCCCAACATGTTCATATCGCAGAAGGAGGTCCTTCCGGAGGGCGTAAAACCCGAGGTTTTGGAGCGCGTGATTGACATAGCGACGGAACTTTCGGTCGAAGGAAGGGAGGGCAAGCCTGTCGGTTGCATTTTCGTTATCGGAGACACGGAGAAATTGAAGCCGCACTTAAAACAGCTCATTTTAAATCCGTTCTACGGTTATAAGCCCGAAGACAGAAACGTTCTTAATCCCTTTATGGACGAGACCGTAAAGGAGTATTCCCTGATAGATGGGGCGTTTGTGTTGGATGGTAACGGAATATTGTCGGCGGCGGGGGCTTTGATTCACACTCCGGATTTCCAACTTCAACTGCCCGGAGGGTTGGGGTCGAGGCATGCGGCGGCGTATGCAATATCCCTAATCGTGGATTGCGTGGCGATAGTTGTGTCGTCGAGCACGGGCCAGGTCACTCTTTTCAGAAGGGGTCAGACGATGCCCCTTACGGAAAAGCGCAAAGCTTAATATTTTTCGGGAGCGTGCGTTGAAGAAATTTTTAAAGAGAGTCCTTCGTCGTTTGGATCGCGCGGCAGAAGACTTTGTCCACATGACGGCTGACGTTATTTACGATCGGCGTTCGGGGTTCAGAGTGTCATGCTATGCGGCTTTTTTGAAGGCTCTGTCCTGGATTTTCGAGGGGATTGTCAGGTGCAGGTATGCCCTCTACAAGGGCAGAATTTTGAGGGATTCCCCTCTTGGTTGCTTGGTTGTTGTGGTAGGGAATCTCACAGTGGGGGGAACTGGAAAGACTCCGGTGGTGGAGAAATTCGCGAGGGCTCTTTCCGAAAGGGGGCGCAAAGTCGCTATACTAAGCAGGGGATACAAGAGCAAATCCGAGAGCGCTCCCAAGAGGTTTGTTAGGTGGATTACCCACGGAGAGCCTCCTCCTCCGAGGGTTGTTTCCGACGGAAAGAGGGTTCTTTTAGATTCCGAGACGGCTGGAGACGAACCGTACATGCTGGCGAGAAATCTTCCGGGTGTGGTGGTGATAGTGGACAAAAACCGGGTGAAGGCGGGCCATTACGCCATAACCCACTTCGGGGTCGACACGCTCGTTTTGGACGACGGTTTTCAATATTTGCCGCTGCGAGGCCAGCTGCAGCTTTTGCTTGTGGACAAGACGAATCCGTTTGGGAACATGAGCATGCTGCCGAGGGGAATTTTGAGGGAGCCGATAGAGAATTTGAAGAGGGCCTCCTTCATATTTTTGACGAAATCCGACGGACTTCCGGATCCCGAGCTTGAACGGATTATACACGAGCACAATCCTAGTGTTGAAATAATAGAATGCGCCCATGTTTCGAAATATCTCGTCGATTTTTCCGGCTCCGAAAAGGCGAAGATGGATATTTTAAGGGGAAAAAAGGTTGCTTGTTTTTCGGGAATAGCTGCTCCCGAGAGTTTCGAAAAACTGCTTTCGGATTTCGGGGCGGAGCTCGTGTTCAAGAGGAGGTTCCTCGACCATCACAGGTTCGACGAGTCGGAACTCGATTCATTTTTCGATTCGGCGGTTTCTTCGGGGGCGGAGCTTGCAGTTGCCACGGAGAAGGACGCGGTGAGAATTTCGGACAAATATGTTCCGCGAATTCCGTTCTACTATACGAAGCTTGAGATAGACATTCTGTCCGGAGCCGACGACTTCAATTCGGCGGTAGATAGAATTTGCTTTCCGAAGAGGAAGGCAGACGTATTTCCTAAGAAGGCAGGCGCCCGGGAGTAGGGAAGTAGGCGGTAATCACGGCGTCCCACCAGAGCCGGTTTTTCCCTTCGGGGGTAAGTTTGCCGAATTCTGAGGCCTTGTAGCGGTCGTTTATGAATCCGCGTGCGACGTTCTCCCTTTCGATATTGTTTAATTCGCCGTTTATCCATTCGAGGGGATTTTCCGGAAGGCCGGCGATTTTTTTCCCCGATTTTTCCACTCGGGACTCGTGTTTCTTCAAGAGCCTTACTGGATTCGTTTCGAGGGGAAATCTAGCTGCGTCGTAATTTTTGGGAAACGCCAATCCGAACGGAATGAAGTTTGCCTCCGTTCGAAATACAGTTCCGTCCCCTGCGAAGCTTTCCGCTATAAACACGTTCAGCCACGCCTTCCCGAAAGGCACGAACTTTACCGAAAGCCGGATTTTTTTGTCGGAAGAGTCGAAGGTAGTTAGAAAAAATTTGCACTCTTCACGGCCTATTCCCGATTTGAACGATCCGCTTTTGGAAAATCCGCGGCTTTCAATCGAACGCTTCATGTCCAGAAATTTCTTTTCGGGCCTCCATGCCGAATCCGTTTCCGAATACGGCGCAAAAAGCGGCGAGTCGTCATCGGATACTATCGATATGTTCAGCCAGAAGAGGAGCGACTCCAGCCCGAAATAGACCAGCGCACCCACCGCCGCGCTTGCCGCGAAATTTTCGAATCCGAGGGAAAATTTCAACACGCACGCAGTCGCCAGGGAAAACAGGGCAAGTTTCAGCCATCTGTCGATCGTCCACAAAAACGGCGACTGGAATCTCGAATCGTTTACCGCGCTCAGCGCGAATCTGGCGGCTAGCAACGCCACCAAGGATATAAATTCGACACTGGCGAAAAATTCCATTCCTTATTATCGATTTTCGTGGGGTTATTTTTAGGCAAAAAATAAAAATATTCAAAAAAAACGCGGCGCGCAAATGCGCGCCGCGCAGCAAAAATCTCTAAACCCTCAAGGGCATCACGACGCACATAAAGCTGTCCAAAGTTTTAAACACTCCGGGGCTCATCTCGTCCTTAAATTCGAAGAACACCTCGTCTTTTGTGAGCCTGTCGAGAGGCTGGATCAGGTACTCCGGATTAAACCCGATTTTTACTTCGGGGCCCTCGTACTCTATGTCTATAGTTTCCTTCGCGGATCCCTCGGCGCTCTCTCCGAAAACTTCGAGCGAATTCTGGGTTATGTTGAGCCTTACCGAGTAGTGCTTTTCGCTTGTCAGCTTCGAAACTCGGCGGACGGTGTCGCGCATCAGTTCCCTTTCCAGTTTGACGCGGTGTTCTGCCTCCTTTGGAATAACCTGCTTGTAGTTCGGGTAGCTTCCCTCGACTATTTTCGACACGAGATATATGGAGCCGTTCAAGCCGTTGTCGGATCCCTCCGCCTTTATGTCGAAGGCTACCTGCCTCTCGCTGAAGCTTATTTCCAGTTCCTTGCCTTGTCCCAGGAGTTTTTCGAGTTCGGAAACCGTTTTTGCGGGAAGAATTATGCTGCCCTCGTCGTCGCGGTCTATCGAGCCGATATCGCGCGAAATCATGGCAAGCCTTCTGCCGTCGGTTGCCACGAGAGTGAGCTTGTCCTCCGCAAAGCTGAAAAACACGCTGTTTAAAATGTAGCGGTTTTCGTCCGTGCTCTGGGCGTAGGAAACCGAGCGGAGCATATTGAGAAGCTCTTGCGGGGCGAGCTTGTAGGCGTGCTTGTTGACAAAGTTGGGAAGGGCCGGAAAGTCCTCTGCCTTGAGTCCGTTTATGTTGGACGAAAATTTTCCGGACTTTACTCTGGCTACCTGCCCGTCGGAACTTTCCACCGTTATTTCTTGCATCGGAACGTCGGAAACTATCGACGCAAGCTTGCGGCAGGGAAGGGTTATCTCTCCCGGCTCCGAGACTTCCGCCACTATGGAGCAGCGTATTCCCAGGTCCAAATTTGTGGTAGTAAGCGTTATTCCGTCCGAATCGGCTTTTATGAGCACATTGTTCAGAACCGCGGTTTGCGGCTTGGATCCGACCACGTTTATAACTTGGCGAAGCCCGTTCGAAAAGTGCTCTTTGTTGATTTTAAACTTCATAGTATTTCAAATTGTGCGTGATACGCTCTCCGTTTTTATTTTCTTCGAGAGGTCTTTATATCCAAACCGTTCCAAAAATCGAGATTTTTTTTGGCTTGTTTAGTCTAGTAGAATTTACGCCAAAAATTCCAAGCCCTCCATATTGCCGTCCTTGATTTTTATCCGGCGATAGTAGCATCCGCGCCTCGGGGTTCCGTCGGGATTTTTTGTGTGGCATGCTCCCTTGCCCACCGGCTTTACCCGGTAAACCAGGGAATTTTGCTCGCAGTTTACGAGCACATCTACAAGTTCGAGAAAATCTCCGCTCGTTTTTCCTTTTATCCAGAGTTCGTTGCGGGAAGTGCTCCAGAAAGTGGCCATTTTTTCCTTCACGGCAGTCTCCAATGCCAGACGGTTGGCGTATCCCACGATTAGAACCTCCCCCGTGTCCGCGTCTTGCGCAACGGCGGGAATCACGTCCTCGGGGCATGCGGCTATTTTTTTCAGCTTTGTAAAGTCGAGCTTCAGCTCCAATCCCTCTTCTATTTCCTTACTCATAATTGTTTCCCAGTATTGTGTCGGCTCGAATCGGTTTCAAGAGCAAAACGCTCCTCCTTCCTCCAAAAAAATCCTCCAAATAAGTGTTGAAACATTCCCGAAATTGGGCTTTCAATCGACCGCATGTTCGGAAGGAAGCGGAAGCTTTTTGTGAAAGACACCGATCCCACTCTCAGAAAGGGCAGGTTTTTGCCTCGCACTCGAACCTTCAAACAATCCGAATTCAGCAGGTTCGACATTCCCGGAGAAGTGGGAAGATCGCTGAGAAAGCTCGCGTATTTTGCGGTGGGTCTGGCGGTTTTTTGGTTTTTTTGCGAGTGTTTCAAGGCTTGGGACATATTTCAGTAAAACTGCCTTTCCGGTCGGGAGGTTTTGGCCGTTAAAAACAGCAAATTAAATTTGCCAAAAACTCTCCGATCGTTTCAATATCCGCCCCATGAAAAAAATCGTCGCATTGTTTTTGGCGATAACCGTTTCGGTTTTCGCGTTCGCGGGGGATTCGTCCCAGTCGGAGCAGATTGAGAAGTTGAGGGAGGAGATACGCGAATTGAACGCCAAGTATGAGAAGCAGGTCGCGGACGACATGGCTATTCTCGCGAAATTGCGGCGTGAAAACCGTGAACTCAAGGTGGAGCTCAGAAAGCTGAAACTTTCTATGAAGGCGGAGGAGATTAAAGCCGAGGCCGTCAAGTCCGAGCCAAAAAAATCTTCCGAGAAGAAGGAGGAGAAGGTTCCGGAGGAGAGTCGCAAAGAAGACAGCGTTTGGGATCATATGTTCCCGTTCTAATACATTTTATTTTTGACGAGAGATGGACGTTAAGGAAATGAAGGATTCGATAAATTTGCCAAAGACGAAATTTCCCATGAGGGGGGATCTCGTTCGGCGCGAGCCTCTCCGAATGGAACATTGGGAGAAGATGGGGCTTTACGACAGAATTCAGAAGAAGAATTCGTCCGGCAAGAAGTTCGTTTTGCACGACGGGCCTCCGTTTACTAACGGAGACGTGCACATAGGTACGGCGCTCAACAAAATTTTGAAGGACTTTATTCTTCGGCACAAGTCCATGCTCGGATATTCCACTCCGTACATTCCCGGCTGGGATTGCCACGGGCTTCCGATAGAGCACAAAGTATCGAAGCAGCTCAGGGAGGAAAACCGTTCGCTGAGCGTGTCGGAATTGAGGGAGGAGTGCGCGAAGTTTTCCTCGGAGTACATAGAAAAGCAGCGCCGGCAGTTTGTGAGGCTCGGGATAATGGCCGACTGGAAAGACGAATACAAAACGAAAAATCCCGGGTACGAAGCCGAAATTCTCAGAACGTTTGCGGCGTTTGTGGAGGCCGGAATGGTTTACAGAAGCAAGAAGCCCGTGTATTGGTCAATTCCCTGCGCCACGGCCTTGGCGGAGGCGGAAATCGAGTATAAAGACCACACCACGCCGACAATTTGGGCTGCGTTCAAGTTGGACTCCGAATCGCTAGGAAAGCTCGGTTTGGACAAGGGGGAGTTTGTGGCGTGGACTACTACTCCGTGGACCCTTCCCGCAAATTTGGCCCTTGCGGTCCACCCAGACGTGGATTATTGCGCGGTGGAGGCGGGAGGCAGAAGGTTTATAGTTGCTTTTCCGCTTGCCGAGCAGTTTGTTTCCGATTGCGGGCTGGAGGGGGCCAAGATTTCTCCGCTGGCGAGAGGTTCGGAGCTCGAAGGCTTGAAGGCAAGGCATCCGTTTATAGACAGGGAAAGCCCGGTCATTTGCGCCAGATACGTCACTACCGATTCGGGAACGGGCATAGTCCATATAGCTCCGGGGCACGGTTTGGAGGACTACCAGGCGGGATTGGAGTACGGGCTTGAAGTTTACTGTCCTCTCGACGACGCCGGAAGGTATGTCGACGACGGCCGTGTTCCGCGCGGGCTTGTCGGAGTGAGCGTCTTGGACAGGGGCGGCGGAAAGAACGAAGCCAACGACAAAGTTCTCGAGATGATGGGTGACTCTTTGTTGAAGGTAAAGGAGCTCGTTCACCAGTATCCCCACTGTTGGAGATCCAAGACTCCGGTGATATTCCGAGCGATGGACCAGTGGTTTGTGGCGCTCGACAAAGACGGTTTTAGGGATAGGGCTTTGAAGGCCATAGACGAAGTGGAATGGCTGCCGTCAAACGGCGCCAACAGAATTCGCGGCGCGGTGGAGACCCGTCCGGATTGGTGCATATCCAGGCAACGCGCGTGGGGGGTTCCGATTCCGGCCTTCTATTCCGAAAGCGGAGAGGCGTTCTTGGACGCCTCCGTAATCAGGGGAATAGCCGACAAAGTGGCTAAGAAGGGAACAAACATCTGGTTTGACGAGAGCGCCGAGAAGATTTTGGAGGGAATAGAAATTCCGTCGTCTTGGGGGGAAGCGTCAAAGCTGAGAAAGGGCTCCGACACTCTCGATGTGTGGATAGATTCCGGCTCGAGCCATGCGGCGGTTCTTTCCCCGAGGGGATATTTCCCAGCCGACCTCTATTTGGAGGGAAGCGACCAGCACAGGGGTTGGTTCCAAAGTTCTCTAATGACTTCGGTGGTGCTCAACGGTAGGGCTCCATACAAGAAGGTCATAACCCACGGATTCATAGTCGACGAGCAGCGCAGAAAAATATCCAAATCCGCTTCGGGCAAACCTCAAACTTCCGACATGTACGTCGGCAAATGGGGTGCCGATATTGTCAGAATGTGGATAAGCTCCGTCGACTACCAGTCCGACGTCCCGGTTTCTGAGGATATTTTGTCGCACGTTGCCAACACATACAGGAGCGTTAGAAACACCCTGATGTACCAGTTGGGCAACCTTTGCGATTTCAAAGAGAGCGACGCCGTTCCGCTCGACAAGCTCGACGCAATAGACAAGTGGGCTTTGCACAAAACAGCTCTTTTCGTCGAGGAGGCACGCGCGGCGTATTCCGCCTTTGAATTCCACAAGGTTTATAAATTGATAGACTTTTTCTGCGGAGTCACTCTGTCCCGAGTTTACCACGACATTTTGAAGGACAGGCTTTACACGTTTTCCGCGGATTCCTTCGAGAGGAGGTCGTCGCAAACTGTCATAAACATCGCAAACGACGCCCTGATGCTCGTGGCGGCTCCAATACTCACGTTTACATGCGACGAGGCTTACTCGTTTAAGAAAAGCGGAGGAGAATATTGCGACGATTCTATCCACCTGCAATCCTTCCCGAATCCCTCTCCGGATTGGAAGGACGATTCCGTGTATGGGAAAGTCGAGAGGATTTTATCCATTAGGGAGCGTGTCAACGAGAAGCTCGAATCTCTCCGCAAGGATAAAGTGATAGGTAAAAGTTTGGAGGCGAAAGTCGACATCTCCGTCCCCGAGGGAAGCGAAGACGAAAAAATTCTCCGCGAATTCGAGTCTAAGCTTCCTGAAATATTCATAGTTTCCTCCGTGAGCCTGAAGTCGGGGTCGGAATTTTCGGTGGAGGCCGGGAAGGCCGAGGGGCGCAGGTGTTCCCGTTGCTGGCGCGTTCTTCCAGAGGTGGAGGAAGGCGGAATCTGCAAGCGTTGCGCTTCCGCAATGGAATCATTCGGTAAAAGATCATGAAAAAGAAAAACGCCGCAAAAAATAAGACGTCTTCGCGCAAAAAGGCGGAGCCTTCAAAAAAATCTACGGGTTTAAAAAAGAAGCCGGACAAAAAATCTTCGGCTTCCAAGAAGCCCGCACCCTCGAAGGCTAAGGCTTCTAAAAAGCCGTTAAAAAAACCCGCAAAAAAAACTCCTCCCGCAAAAAAAGTTCCTCCATCTAAAAAGCCGGAAAAGAAACCCGTTTCAAAAAAGAAACCAGCTCCAAAAGTTTCGAAGGCCCCGTCGAAAAAATCCGCCAAGCCTTCCGTAAAAGCGTCTTCCGGCAAAAATGCCGTCAAATCGGTTTCTGCCAAAAACGCCGTCAAAGCGGCTTCCTCAAAAGCTTCCAAACAGTCTTCGAAAAAAGTTTCCCCTCCAAAAAAGCCGTCCAAGGTTTTGAAGAAAAAAGGAGAATCCGCTTCCAAGTCTGCTGCCGTAAGGCAGGAGCAAAAAAAAGCGGAATCCAAGTCTTCTTCAAAAATGGGCGAGCAGCCCGCTCCGATTACCCAGAAGAGGGGTTCGCACATAAGGCATTCGCTAAACATCTATTTTTCAATGGCCGATCTCGATTCCTACCTCGAAAGGAAAAATACCCTGGCGAAGGAGGAGGCGGAATTTCGAGCGGCTGCCTCCGCGAGAATAGCCCAGAAAAGCGGCGTGAAGAAAGTGGTCGCGAAGGAGTCGAAGTCCAAAGGTGTGATAGGAGTGGCTAGCATAGAGGATCTGCTCGGATTCAATCTTTTCGAGCAGCCTTCCAGACAAAAGGTAGAGGAGAGGGACATTCCGAAAAAATGGAAAAAGTACTATAATATTTTGATGGATATGCGGAGGCGTTATTCCGCCGGGGCGTCCTCTCGTGCGGACGAAGTTTTAAAGCGTTCCGCAAAGGAGGATTCCGGAGACTTGTCGTCCTACGGCCAGCACCTTGCCGACGCAGGAAGCGAAAGTTTCGAAAGGGATATGGCATACAATCTTCTTTCCACGGAAAAGGAAATGATACGCGAAATAGACGCTGCCATAGAAAGAATGAAGGACGGAACTTACGGGATATGCGAACTCACCGGAAAGCCCATACCCGAAAAACGTCTTTTGGCGGTTCCGTTTACCCGCTACACTATCGAAGGCCAGGCTATAAAAGACAAGGAAAACGCCCACAGAAAAATGGCGTCGTCAACCCAAGGTTCTCCGTTCGGGGACATGGCTTCCGATTCCTCGGAAACGGAAGAGTCCTAAAACAATTAAAAAAAAGCTTCGGGAAATTTCCCGAAGCTTTTTTTGCGCCCAAACGCCTTATTAAAGATCTATCGTCTTGCCGGTGCGCGCCGACTCGTCCGCAGCGAGCACTATCTTCAGGCTGTTTACGGCATCGGCTATGTGTTGCGACAAGTCTTTGTCTTCGGCTATGGCGTTGTAGAAAAAGAGTTGCTCGCGGGCGCAGAGGTCGTCGTGTTTCGGCTCGTCGTGCGTGTCTATCCACTCGTCCTCCTTCGCCCAGGATCCGTCCTCCTTCATTTCTGCGGAGTGGAATCTGAGCTGCTCGGTCTTGGTGTGCGAATCTATATCGTCGGAATTTTTTGAGGATCCGGCGTCTTGGGCGCATATCGACACGCAGCCCTTGGGGCCTATTACGTCTTTTACGAAGAACGCGTTCGTCGACATCATCGGGCCCCAGCCGGCCTCGTACCAGCCCACCGAACCGTCGTCAAATTGCACTTGGAGCTGCCCGTAGTTGCTCTGCGTTTCGGGAATGTCGTCGGCAACTCTCGCGAGGATTCCGCTCACCTTGACGGGCTTTGCCTGGGTCATTTGGCACATCACATCGACATAGTGCACTCCGCAGTCGACTATGGGCGTGAGGGAGTTCAACAAATTTTTGTGCCCCTGCCACGTCTTGCCGTGCGACTGCTGGTTGAGGTTCATTCTCATGACGAGAGGCTTTCCAAGCTTGTGCGAGAGCTCTATGAACTTTATCCACGAGGGGTGGTGGCGGAGAATGTATCCGACTACAACTTTCTTGCCGAGCTTCTTAGCCAAATCCGCCACTCTTTCCGCCCCCGCTACCGTGTCCGAAATGGGCTTTTCCACGAATACGTGGCAGCCGGCGTTCATTGCTTTTACAGCGAGGGGTTCGTGGGAGGCGGGGTAGGTGCAGATAGCCACCGCGTCCGGTTTAGTCTGTTCGATAGCTTTATCGAAGTCGTCGAAATGGGCGTAGTTTCCGTTGACGGACTTGTTGAAGGCGTCCACGGATTCCTTCCTTATATCGACTATTCCGACGATTTCAAATTTATCGTTCAATCTGTGATACGCCCTCGCGTGCGAGGCCCCCATATTTCCGCATCCTATAACCAGTACCTTTACTTTATCCATTTTTTACCTTGTTTATTGTTCGTTGCTTTCGAAGCTGTGAATCGAAATCACCTGACGTTCGCCTCTTGCGGACTTCGCTCGGGGTTTTCTCGTATTTTGCCCTGAACTTTCTACAGAAATACGGCAGATCCGAGAATCCGCACATTTCGGAAATTTCCCCTGTGGAGAACGAGGACGTCTCGAGCATCCACTTTGCGTAGCGCAATTTTCCGTCGTTTATGAATTCCGTGGGCGTGCACTTCAGATAGCGGCGCATTGTGCGGTTTATGTACGACATGTTCTTCCCGCATATCTCGCGGAATTTTTCCAGTCCGGCCTTCAAGTTTTCCGGATTGCGAATGCTCTGGCATGCGTCCGCGAGCCAATCCGGAATGTCGTTTGGAAGGGCCGACATGAAGGCGTTTTTTATCTGCCAGTACAAATTTATCAGGAATCGGTGTATGGCCAACAGGGAATCGTCCTGCCATGCGAGTTCGCTCGCGGCCTTGTTCAGATAGGTTATTTCGACCGGAGACAACTTTATGGATATTCCTCCAAACTTGTCCCTGTACTCTGCGGGCTCTTCCTTTAGAAAGAAATTTTTGAAACTGTCGAACGTCTCCCTTTGCACCACTACGTACGAAAATTCTATGGAAGAATTTTTAGCCGGTTCGAGAACGTGAATTTCGTTCGGGGTAGATATGTACAGAAAGTTTTTCGAAAATTTGCGAAGCTTTCCGTTCGAAATGAGAATCCCGTCCCCTTCCTTAATCCACATTATCTCGATGAAGTCGTGCTTGTGGAGCCCAACGGAATGCGATTTGTCGCTTTTTCCGTGTATGACCCGAAAATACCTGTTGCCCTTCAGGTGTGATTCCGACGTCATCTCTCTGATAGGATTTTTCATTCTGAATTAGAGTTAATATATGGCAAATTTCCGTTTTTAGCGACTACTTATTTTGCGCCTGAAATAGCCCATTTCAACGTTATTATATATGCGATTTTATTTATAGGTCAATATAGTAAAATATAACACAAAATGAATCCAAATGGATTCGTGTCAAAAAGTCTCGAAAAAAGATATATTGGGATATACGGGCGTTTTGTAGTCCGGTTGAAATTTTTGCCGTGAAATTTTCGGGTAGAGGGCTGCCGTTTAGACTTGGCTTGGATCGGTCATTATTTCTACGAGAGCCGGGCCGGATTGTTCGAAGGCCGCCGCGAAAGCGCCCCGCAAGTCTTCGGCTTTTTCCACTCTTATCCCGAAAGCTCCGCACGATTTTGAATATTCCGCAAAATTCGGGTTTGCCAGTTTTGTTTCCCAAACGTCCATGTTCGCGTTTTTTTGTTCGAGGGAAATTTTGGCTAGTTCCGAATTGTTCGCCACCACGCAGACTATGTTTGCTCCTGCTTTTGCAACGCTTGTCCACTCGGCGAGGTACTGTCCGAATCCCCCGTCTCCGACGAATGCTACAACTCTCCTGCCGCTGTCTTTTTCTGCGCACCACGCGCCTATTGCCGACGGTAGCCCCACTCCTATGGAGCCGAGATACCACGATAGCAGAAACCTCTGCTTTTTCGATTTGAAATATCTGCCCATGGAGTAGGCGCAGTTGCCCACGTCGACCGAAATTACGGCGTCGTCCGGAGCGGCTTCGGAAAGGGAGGATATGGCCGCGGCTATGGAAATTTTCCCATCTGAATTTTTGGAGGCTCTTCTTTTCTTTACCTCTTCCCATTCGTTTTTTTGGAAAAGCATTTCCGATTTGAAGTCGAAACTTTTCAAATTGGATTTTTTAGAAAGTTCCCTCAATGCGAGGGAGCAGTCGGACAAAATCGCGACTTTCGGGTTTGCGAATCTCCTTATTCCAAATTCCGAGTTGTCGACCCTTATTGAGGGTTTCGATCCCTCCAGCGTGGAATGCCTGCTAAATCCCACTCCGAAAGCTATCATGAGGTCGCTTGACTTTACGAAATGGGCAGCCACGGGAGTTCCGCTTAAGCCTATCACTCCGCAGGCGAGCGGGTGGTCGTCCGGTATGATGCCCTTTGCCCTGTATGTTGTCGCCACGGGAATTCCCAAAAGTTCGGCAAACTCCAACAGTTCTTCCCGGGCATCTATGGCTCCGTTACCGGCTATTATAACCGGTCTCGACGATTTCCCTATCAGGGACAGCGCGGCGTCTATATCGGAGTCGCTCGGGGGAATTTTTCTCTCTCTTACGGGGTTTGACGGGCGTTTTTCGCCTTTGGAGGAAAGTCGCTGGACGTCGTCGGGAAGTATTATCTGGGCGACTCCGCGCTTTATGATTGCGTTTTCGCATGCGGAGGCTCCGGCTGCGTAAAAGTCGGTATTGGGTCCTATCGTTTGTTGGTGTACGGTTACGTCGGAGAATACGTTCTGCAGATCTATCTCCTGAAATTTGTACTGTCCAAGTTCCGACGACGGAATTTGTCCGGTGAGAGCTACCACGGGAGACTTGTCGAGCTTTGCGTCGTAAAGTCCGGTGATTAGGTTTGTCGCTCCCGGACCTGCTATAGAAAGGCATGCGGCGGGAAGGCCCGTGAGTTTCCCGTAGGCAGAACACGCGAAGGCGGCGGCGCCCTCGTGCCTTATTCCAATATATCCTAGCCGTCCGGATTTTTTCCGTATGGCGTCGGCTATTCCAAGATTGGAGTGGCCCACCATTCCAAAAACCCATTTTACCCCGTAGTCGCACAGGGCCTCTACTATCAAATCTGACGAAGTTTCGCCTCCCGAAATTTCGGGCTTTTCCCCGCTCTCCTGCTTCGGCTTAAACAGGGACTTGGGCGCTCCGCAAACGGGGCATGTCCAGCTTTCGGGAAGTTCCGAGAACGGAACCTCTCTATCGTCGTACTCGTATCCGCAAATCTCGCAAACGTAAACCATACTTCGCGCTTTTATGGAATCGTTTCGCGCAAGTCAAACAAGCTTTCGGACAAAAAATTTCTCCGATAAAAAATCCGCTCCCCGAAAAAATCTCGGAAGGCTCGGAGCGGAGTTTGGGCAAAACGCTTGGAGAAAATCGACTCCATTTGAAAATTGCCGAACGATACTCGAAAGCTTTTTTATCATTTTTTGTACATCAAAAAAGCAGTCTTAGGATTGCCGGCTTTTGCGAAGCGCAAATTTTTTGCATTTCCGATGGGAAATGCAGGCGAAGGCCGAAGGGGGGCGCGAATTTTGCAAGGCGGGCCAATCGCGTCGAAACGCGGATATTTCCTATGCTCGAAATAAAAAAAACGCCCCGCAAAAAGAAGGGCGTTTTTTTGGGTGCAGGGGCCGGATTTGAACCGGCGACCTTCAGGTTATGAGCCTGACGAGCTACCAAGCTGCTCCACCCTGCGATCAATGAAAGGACTCCATGCAATTCCACATTCGAAAATATGCAAGAAAAATTTTCGAATAATAAATTTTTCCGTTGGCGTCTCTTTTTGCAAAAGGTTTGTTTTTCGTTGCGGTTTTTTGGAGTTCCGTCAAGAATGCGCGTTTAACTTTTATTTCGCCTTATCGGCAAAAATTCGGCGATGAAAATACTCGGCAAGTTAAAGGCAAACGCGGTATTCGTACTTTGCGCGGCGGGAGTGATTCTGCTCGACCAAATTACGAAACTGGCCGTGCTGGAAAATATTCCCTGGGAAAAGGGCAATCCAACCTACCATTTCGGGGCGGGAAGCGGGGAGCCGATAGCGGTAATAGACGGGCTTTTCTACATTGTTCACATAACCAACGATGGGGCGGCTTGGGGAATGTTATCGGGAAGAACCTACCTTCTCACCTCGATAGCGCTCATGGCATTGCTGGCTCTATGGCTGTTTAGAAAACACGTAGGCTTTAATAAAAAGTGGGGGGGGATAGCTCTCGGACTTTTTGCCGGAGGTGTGGTCGGAAATTTGATAGACAGGCTTTGCTACGGGCATGTGGTCGACTTTCTCGACGTGCACATTCCCATTGTCAATTACAGATGGCCGGCATTTAACATAGCCGATTGCGGCATAACTATAGGGGTGGCTATATATATAATATTCACCTTTATCGACGATTACAGGGAGCGCAAAGATTCGGAGTCGGCGGAGCTTCTGCGCCCGAAGGACGAAAACAAATAAAAATTTAACGGCAGCGAAAGGATAAAAATGGTAGTACAACCGAAAACGAAGGGCTTTCTTTGCATAACTTCGCACCCGAAGGGATGCGCAGCCAATGTCGACGCGCAAATAAAATACGTCGAAAACAAGGGTCCCATATCGGGCTCGTGCAAGAGTGTTCTGGTGATAGGAGCCTCGACGGGGTACGGTTTGGCTTCGAGGATTGTTTCGGCGTTTGGATGCGGAGCCTCTACGGTAGGAGTGTTTTTCGAGAGGCCGGGAGATTCGGCGAGGGAGAGAACGGCGAGCGCGGGTTGGTATAACACTCTGGAGTTTACGGCTAAGGCGAGGGAGAAGGGGCTGTATGCGGAGAATATAAACGGGGACGCATTTTCTGACGCAGTCAAACAGAGCGCAATAGAAGCGATAAAAAAATCTCCTTCAGGGAAGGTGGATTTGATTGTTTATTCGGTGGCTTCCCCGAGAAGGACGGATCCCAAGACGGGCGAGGTTTACAAGAGCGTTTTGAAGACTGTGGGTGAGCCGCGCACGGAGAAGTCGCTGGATACCGACAACGCTAAGGTTGTAGAGATAACTGTTCCTGCTGCTACCGAAAAGGAGATAAGCGACACCGTAAAGACTATGGGAGGAGAGGATTGGGAACTTTGGATAGATGCCCTCGACAAGGCTGGGGTGATTGCAGAAGGAGCCGCTACTCTCTCCTATTCGTACATAGGCCCGAAACTCACATATCCGATTTATCGCAGCGGAACCATAGGCAAAGCCAAGGAGGATTTGGAGCGCGCGGCTGAGCGCATAGACGCGAAGATGAAGATGCATAGAGGCAAGGCGTTTGTTTCCATAAACAAGGCTCTCGTCACCCAGGCGAGCGCGGCGATTCCGGTTGTTCCCCTCTACACCTCGATACTCTACAAAGTTATGAAGGAGAAGGGAATTCACGAGGGTTGCATAGAGCAGATATATCGCCTTTTCTCGGACCAGCTCTACAACGGAAACTGTTTGGATTTCGACGAAAACGGCCTTGTTCGCATAGACAATTTCGAGCAGAGGGAGGACGTTCAGAAGGCGGTTTTCGACATTTGGCCTCGCGTGACAACCGAGAATTTGAACGAGCTTACGGATTTTGCCGGATTCAAAAGCGAATTTATGAAGCTGTTCGGATTTGGAATAGAGGGTGTCGACTATTCCGAGGACGTTCAGATTTAATGAGTTTTTTCTCTCTCCGGCTTTTGTTTGGAGGGTGAAGAGGTTCAGTAGGATTTCTCCCGAGTTTTTTTTCCCCGGGGAGGAATGTCGGTCGTTTTGAAGAAACTTCGACAGGTCGGTTTTTTCGCGCGCCGATTTTTAGGAATTTCGGGCGCGCAAAAAGGGTTAAATAACATTCGTGCCGGGCGCGCAAAAAGGGAAGACCTTATTTTGCGTTTTGCTTAATTTGCCTTTAGGCTTTTGCAGACGGAGCAGGCAAGACAGTAAAAGTGTTTGTTTCGGATTTTGGGAGAGGAAAGGAATATTTGAGATTGAGTTTTTTCAAAGCGGCCGAAAATCCCTTTGGAAGTTTGGCTGCAGCCCCTAAGGTTCCCGAAAGCCCGGCGCACTTGCCGTCGTATTTTACGAGGGCAAGATGTATGGCGATGTCGTCGTACAGGGGTTTTTCGTCGGAGTTTTTCGGAGGTCTGTAAGCTCCCTTTTTTATCTTTGACAAATAGGGCGGGGGAGTCTTCGAGTACATCTTTTCGGACGCTATCCCTATTCCGCATTCGGCGGCGTGTATTCTAATTTGATGGGGCCTGGCGGCTTTTGTAGCGGCCTTCCAAAGCTTCCAATCCCCGCTTTTGTCCAAAAGGAGAAACTTCGTTTCGGATTTTTTCCCGAAAGCGTGCGAGACCCTCCACTTCGACTGGTTTTCGGGTTTGTAAATCGGAAGGGAACATTCTATTTCTTCGGGAGTTTCCGCTTTTAAATCCTTCGCCAAAACGAGGTACTCGAAAGTGAACAGGCCCGACCACATCGCGTTGCGCATTTCCGCGGCTCTTTCCTTCCCGAAGGCTATTATCGAGGCTCCGGAACATTCATAGTCTATCTGGTTTACCGCGAATGGACTGCTCGCTCCGAATCTTTGAAATTCGGGTTTGTCGGGGTTTTCCCTGATGGCCTTCACTACGGAAGGCATTCCATCGGGGGCTCCGAGATAGGATTCGGAAAGTACTTTAGGGGGCTTTTCGAAAATCAAAAACTCTCCGAATTTGGAGCCTATCACGTCGAAACGCTCCGGTCTATCCGAGACGCATCCCTCCTTAAATCCTATTTTAAGCGGGCAGATGGGATCTATTCCCAATTCGAAATTTATCTCCGCGTTGTCGGCCTCGTCGGGCATTTTAATTATTCGGGGAATTTAGAGTTGAGGGCGTCCATGGTTTGGTTTTTGCGGAACTCCAACAATTTCTCCCTGAAAGCGGGGTTAGAAAGCGCGAGTATCTGAACCGCGGCTATGGCGGAATTTACCGCTCCAGCTTTTCCCACCGCAAAAGTAGCCACCGGAATTCCCCTCGGCATTTGGACAGTGGAAAGCAGCGAGTCCAAACCGTCGAAGGCCCAGCCTTTCATAGGCACTCCAAGCACCGGAAGATGGGTGTTGGCGGCTATGGCTCCTGCCAGGTGGGCGGCGCCACCGGCGGCTGCGATTATTACCTTGACTCCCTGGGATTCCGCGGAGGCGGAGAGTTCCTTTGCCTTTTCGGGAGTTCGATGAGCGGAGGCTATGTGTTTGTCGTAGGGAACTCCGAACTTTTCGAGCGTTTCGGCGCAATGTTTCATCGTGTCCCAATCGCTTGCGCTTCCTATAATTATTCTGACAAAAATCTCATTCATATCTAAGCCCATTTAGTCGGGATATTGTTTACGGATTTTAAATCCCGCAACAAAAAAGAGCCGGATTTCGTCGTTTTAGTTTGACGCCGGAAGGTTGAGCGTTTATCTTAAAAGAATGTATATTAGGTTGCTATGCATTTTGTCGGCTTTGCTTGTGCAGCTTGTTTCGCTGTTTGGGGCGGTTGAGCCGGTTTCTTTCGAGAAGGTGGATCTGAATGATTCTTTTTGGAAGCCGTGGAGGGATAGGCAGGCTTCGGTGACAATTCCGGCCGCATTGAAAAAAACTGAAAACGCCGTCGAGAATTTGAAAATTGCGGGCGAGTGGAACAGCGGCGACAGGTCTCGCCAGCCCGACAAATCCCTTCCAATTTTCGTGTCGAGCGATCTCTACAAGATAATGGAAAGCGCCGCGTATTCTTTGATGGTGGAAAAAAATCCTGCTCTCGAAAAGAGATTGGACGAGATTATTGAAATAATTGCGAAGGCGCAAAGACCCGACGGGTACCTCTACATGCCCCACATTTTGGAGTTCAAAAATCCAACGGCAGGAAAAACACCTTATTCCAATTTGATTCATTCGCACGAATTGTACAATCTCGGGCATATGTACGAGGCGGCTGTGGCGTATAAGCGCGCTACCGGAAAAGATTCGTTCATGAAAATTGCCGAGAAGAGCGCAAGGCACGTGAAAAAAGTTTTCTTTGACGGAGATCCGAACTACAACGGCGGAAAGCCGGTAAACCAGGCTCCCGGGCACGAGGAAATAGAATTGGCTCTTTGCCTTATGGGCTCGGAGACAGGGGATAAATTTTATCTCGATTTGGCCAAGAGGTTTCTGGAAATTCGCGGGGTGACGTATATTCCAAAAGGTTTGGAAGGTTTGAACGATCCCTCCTACGCCCAGCAACATAAGAGGGTGTCGGAGCAAAGGGAGCCTATCGGGCACGCGGTCAGGGCGTTGTACCTATACACGGGAATGGCGGCTTCCGACGCGGCTTTGGGAACCGACGATTACGGCAAGGCTTTGGAGTCGATATGGGGCGACATAGTGTCTAGCAGAATGCACATAACTGGAGGACTCGGAGCTATAGCGGCTATAGAGGGCTTTGGAGCCCCGTTCGAACTTCCAAACAGATCCACCTACAACGAGACTTGCGCAGCCGTGGCGAACGTTTTTTTCAACCACGAGATGTTTCTTCGCTCCCTCGACGCAAAGTATCTCGACATTATGGAACTGTCGCTTTTTAACGGGGCCCTTTCCGGAATAAGCATTTCCGGGGACAGGTTTTTTTACGAAAATCCCCTTGAAGCGGACGGGCGGACAAATTTCAACCACGGAGAAAAGACTCGGTCGGCGTGGATGAGCTGCGCGTGTTGTCCGCCAAACATATCAAGGCTTTTGATGAAGGTGTCGGGCTATTTCTACGCCAAGAGCGAAGATTCTATATGGGTTTGCATGTACGCTTCGGGGAAGGTCGACTTTCAAGGCGAGAAAATTTCCATAAGGCAGGATTCCGACTATCCATTCGGGGGTTCGGTCAAGCTGCATTTAAAATTGGATTCCCCCAAGAAATTTTCGCTTAGATTGCGGATTCCAACTTGGGCCCGCTCGAACGATTTTGTTCCCGGAGGGCTCTATTCGTTCTCCGAAAAGAAAGCTCCCCTCATGTCGTACAAGGTGGAGGTAAACGGGGAGTCCATGGAGGTTCCGATAGAGAAGGGATTTGCCGTTATAACTCGCGAATGGAAATCCGGGGATTTAGTCGAGTTGGAGTTGCCTATGGACCTTAGGGAAGTGGTTTCGGATTCAAGGGTCAGATCCAACGAGGGCTGTGTGGCGCTGACGAGGGGACCGCTTGTCTATTGCCTCGAGGAGGCGGATCTGGGAGCCAATGTTTGCGACGTCTATTTCGACAAGATAGAGCCGGGAGGGGGCGGAGTTTTTGCCGACGGAGAATTGAAGGGAATCAGATACGAAAACGCTTCGTTCGTGAAAATTTCAGACGGCTCTGCCGGGAAGAAGCTAAAGTCCAAAGTCATTCCGTACTTTGCTTGGAACAACAGGGGAGGCGATTCTATGCGGGTGTGGCTTCCCGTTTCCGCCGATATAGCAAAGAAGATGCGCTTTGGAGCGGCGGAGAAGATTTCAGAATTGTGCGACTCCGTCGAGATCTCCGACGGAAGCCCGTTTTTTGAAGCCCTTTTCGACGGCCTGGTGGTAAAAAAATCCTCCGATATTGGAAAATATCAAGTTTGGATAAGCAGAAAAAAATCCGAGCCGGTTTCCGTAGAATTGCGCTTGAATTCCCCGAAAACATTGAAGTCGGCTTCGGTATTTTTCATAGTCAGAAGAAATAGCGTCGCTCTTCCCAAGTCGTGGAAAATCGCCGTCTCAAAGGACGGTAAAAGTTTTTCGGACATGCCTATTTATCTGACTGATTCCTACGGGACATTTCCGGACAAATTCAACGTGGTTCATCCCTCCTCTCCCTTGAAATGTTCCGCTCTGAAATTTATTTTCGAGCCGCAAAAAGGCAAGAAAATTGGGGTATCGGAAATACTTTTGGAGTTGGAGTAGTTTTGGGGAAGCCAGACTTTTTCCTACGAAAAAGCTTAAGGGAGGAATATGGATTCCGACAGGCGTATATCCTCCGAAGACGATCCCACCTCTATCTTAAATTCTCCGGGTTCCAAGACCCACTTGCCGTTTTTCCAAAGTTTGAAATCGTCTGGTTTTAGGCGGAAATCCACGGTCTTCTTTTCGCCGCGTTTTATCGGAGTTCTCTTGAATCCCCGCAAAACTTTTTCAAATGTTGCAACGCTCGACAGGCAATCCCTGACATACAACTGGACTATTTCGTCTCCATCAAAATTTCCCGAGTTTTCTACGTCCACCTTTACGGCAACTTCAAATTCTCCACCGGAGCCTCTTTTTGAAACTTTCAGATTGGAGTATTTGAATTTCGTGTAGGACAATCCGAATCCGAAATGGTACAGGGGAGTGTTCACGCAGAACTTTTTGTTCTTGTCGGAGGCTCCGGAGTGGGAGGATTTTCTGTATGGAAAATTCAGCTGGATTTGCCCTACGGATCTCGGAAAGGTGTTTGCGATTTTTCCTCCGGGATTGTATTTTCCAAATATGGCTTCCGTTATGGCGGTGGCGCTCCTCCTGTTGGGAATCCAGGCTTCGAGTATGGCAGAGGCCTTTTCGTCGGCCGCGTTTATCGAAAGGGGACGGCCGTTAAAAAGCACAACTATAACGGGCTTTCCGGTCTTTGTCAGAGCTTCAAGAAGCTCCTCCTGTCTTCCGGGAAGATCCAAGCTGATTCTCGTCCTCGATTCCCCCACAATGCTTTCGCACTCGCCGAGCGCCGCTATTATAACGTCGCAATCCGATGCGCTTTCTGCCGCTTCGGATATGGAAAGCTCGTCATTCTTCCGAATGGGAAGTCTCATGTATTCGCTCTTCGGATAGTCCTCGTCGAATACTTCGCAGCCCTTCGAATACGACAATTCAAATTTGCCCTCGGAGTACTTTTTTAAGGCTTCCAAAAGGGTTTCCATTTTTATTCCGGAAGGGCCGTACCTGTTCTTTTCGAACGAGGAGTCGTTGGCCATGGGACCGCATACGAGAATCTTTTTTATTTTTTTCGGATCGAGCGGGAGGGTCGATTTTTCATTTTTCAAAAGTACGAGACATTTTCTTGCCGCTTCCAATTCGAGGGAACAGTCTTCGGTTCGGACCGCGTCGGCTGCCTTTTCCTCAGAGACGAAGGGGTTGTCGAAGAGGCCGAGTTTCATTTTCACCCTCAAGACGTCGGATACCCTGTCGTTCAAAGTCTCTTCGCTTACCAGACCATCGGCGACGCATTTCCTAAGAGCCTTTATAAATTCTTCAGATGAACTGAAATTTATTCTGACGTTTAATCCGGCGTTTATGGATAGTGCGACAGCCTCCTCCAAATTTTTTGCAACCTCGTGTTTGGCTGCCAAATCCTCCACAGCTCCGCTGTCGGAAATCACGTATCCTTCAAATCCGTATTCTTTACGGAGTATGTCCGTAAGAAAAAGTTTGTTGGAGCTAAGCGGAATTCCGGCGTAATCGTTGTAGGTTGTCATTACGGAGGTGGGGTCGCAATTTTTTACCACCTGCTCGAACGGATAAAGGTGGATTTCGCGAACCTCGTTCCAGGCGGCGTGGGGATTTACCCTCGCGAGCCCGTCACGAGCCCCGTCGGGAACGCTGTGCACCGCAAAATGCTTGAGCGTGGATCCCATGTTTTGCGATCGCAATCCGTTTGTAATAGCCATTCCAAGTTTTGCAGTCAGAAACGGATCCTCCGAGAAGCATTCGTTAGTGCGCCCCCAACGGGGATCTCGGGAAACGTCGAGAATGGGCATGTTCACCGAGTTGTATCCGATAAGCCTTCCCTGCCTGCCCACTGTTTTGCCGATCTTTTCTACGAGATCAACGTCCCACGACGAGCCTAAAGAAATAGGGGCAGGCATGGAGCTTGCGTTTCTGTGCGCCAATCCGAGCATGGCTTCCCCGGAAAATTCCGCCGGAATTCCCAGCCTGGTGTTTTCTATAAACCATTTCTGGATTAAGTTGACGGCTCTGGCGTGTTCCCTAAATCCCAAATACTCTTCGCAGCCTTTGCGGTATCCGTTTAGATGTTCGTCGATGTTTGCAACACCGTCTTTCCAAATTTCGCATTTCCATTCCGGGGTGGGAATTTTGTCCTTTAAGCAAAATCCGAAACCGTAAAGTGAAGCAAGTTGGCAAGTTTTTTCCTCCAGCGTCATTTGTCCGAGAAGGTCGGCAACTCTCTCGGAAATGGGGGCCGATGGATTTTCGTAGATGTCCATGCGGCCGTTTTTGTTGAAGTCGATAAAGTCCGACCCGCTTCCCAGTACGGCTTGGAAAGCCGAAAAAAACATTATAAACAGAGCTATTTTTTTTAACATGTTAAAAAACATTCGGCGGGCCGATAAAAAACTCCGTTTTCCACCGGCGTTTTCAGCACGCTTTAGAAAAGTCGGTCCGACTCAGGCCTGGTGCATCAATTCTATCGGTATGCCGTCCTCCACAATAAAGGCGGCAGTCAAGTTCGGGAAAGGCTTAAAGGGAGGTATCAAAATCTCCGCGCCTTTGAGCTCCTCCTCCATGTCGTCGACGAGGTACGATATGTGGGCGCAATCCTTCAGAAGCTGGGGCATGGGAGAACCTTCCTCGAAGAAGAGATGCTCTATGTTGTTTTTCGTTTTCGAGGGATCCCCTATCCAAAGTTTGGAGTCGCTCAAATACGTGGCGTTTGCAGGTTTTTCTTTAACCGGTATTCCGAAATGCGCTAATTTTCTCATCTGTAAAACCCTTTCGTGTTTTCGGATTTTCATCTGAAAATGAACCCCGCGTCAACTTTTTTTGCGATTTGTTTCCCGGAAGAATAAACAAAAAGATTGTAATCGAAGTTTTCAACTTTAAGAATCCGTGCCAATGAAAAGATTTTTTGTCTATTTTGCCGTAGCGGCGGCCGCGCCGTGCTGTTTCGGAGCGGTGGCATGCCTTGGAAAAGTTGTGCCGGGCGAAAGAGTTCAGAGTTTGGCGGCTTCCAGCCCGACGGGAGGACAGGCGATTATAAAATCGCTTCTTGTCAAGAAGGGGGACTCCGTAAAAAGGGGCGACGTGGTAGCCTTGATCCGCGGAATAGAGGGAGCGAAGGTGGAACTCGAGGGGGCCAAGGCGTCCCTGAAGATAGCCGAGACTTCCCGCGAAATAAAAATTTTGCAGCAGAAAAATATGATAGAGGATTTGGACGGAACGTACGCCCAAAACGCCCGAATTCTTTCGGAAAAGGATCCGCCGAGAAGGGAAAGGGAGGAGTTGGAGTACGAGCAGGAGCGCTTGGCAAGGCGCATAGACCAGTCGAAAAAAATGTTGCCGTTGGTGGAGGCTTCGGAAAAGGCCGTCGTGGAGGACGCGGCGGTTTCGGTGGAGAGAGCAAAAGCCCGCCTTGCGGAGTTTTCCGTTAAAAGTCCAATAGACGGCGAGGTAGTCGAGATACACACGAAGGAGGGCGAAGCGGTGGGCAACTACGGAATTTGTGAAATTGCCGACACCGATTCCATGTATGTCGACGCCGAAGTTTACGTCTCCGACGTTTCCAAAATAAAAATCGGAGACAAAGCCGAGATACTATCCGATGCCATGAGAAACGAAGTATTCTCCGGAAAAGTCGTGGAAATATCCGGATACGTAAAAGGAAACAGGATTTTCAGTTCGGATCCGAGCGATTACGCAAACACTCGAGTGGTTCTTGTGAAAATAAAATTGGATTCTCCGGAGCGCTTCAGAAACCTCATAGGAACCCAGACGAACGTCAGGATTTTAAACAGCGAGTAGAAAAGTGTCCGAATCTAAGAGAAATCTTTGGGAGAGGATAGTGCCGCTCGGAATTCCGCTGTCGTGGCTTCAGCTTACCGCGTCAGGCACTCGCTTTGCGGTGGCGATAGCGGGAATAACATTTGCGGTGGCGATGATGCTCTTTCAGATGGGTTTGAGGGGCGCTCTATTCAAACAGGTGGTGGGACCTCTGCTGCTTCTCGACGGGGACGTCGTGCTGGTCAGTCCGAATTACGAGTACTTCGGAGTGGGAAGGGGATTTGCGGAGGTCAGGCTGCACCAGGCCCGCTCCCTTCCGGAAGTGGAGGACGTAAACGGAATAAAGCTTGGTTGCATGTCGTTTAAAAGCGTCGACGACGGCAGGGAGAGGGACATATTTACCATAGCTTTTGATCCGTCAAAAAAAGTGTTCAAATCGCCCGATATTTTGAAGAGCCAGGGAGTATTGAAGCGCTCGGGGGCGGTTCTTTTCGACGAACTCTCCAGGGATCAGTACGGGGATGTGGCGGGAAAGTTTGCAGAAGGCGGAAACAAGCCCCTTAGAACGGAGCTTGCTGGGAAAAAGGCCGAGATAGAGGCTCTTGTCAAAATAGGGCCCACTTTTGCGGCGGACGGAAACGTTTTGATGAGCTTGGACACTTTTTACAAGATGTGGCGCGGTGTGGCGCCTGGAGTTTTCGACGTCGGGATTATAAAGTTAAAAAATCCCTCCGACGCTTCGAGAGTGGCTGAGGAACTCAAGAAAATTTATCCGGGCGACGTGAAAGTGATGACGATGAAGGAATACATAGAGGCCGAAAAGGAGTATTGGGCGGTCAGAACCCCGATAGGTTTTGTGATAGGAGCCTCGATGGCAGTCGCGATTTTTGTGGGCGCGGTTATCGTGTACCAGATTCTGTACACAGACGTCACGGACCATATTCCAGAGTATGCCACTCTCAAAGCAATAGGTTTTGGCGACGGGTTTTTCGTGTGGATAGTGGTTCAGGAGTCTCTGATTTTGTCCGTCTTGGGATTCATTCCCGGAACGGCGCTTGCGGCTCTGCTTTACAAGCTCACCAGGGACATAGCAAACATGCCGACCTATTTGAATTTTTCAAATCTTGGAATCGTATTTTTGCTCTCCCTCGGAATGTGTGTGTTTGCGGGAATTTTGGCCACGAGAAAATTGAGAAACGCAAATCCGGCGGATATTTTTTAGTAGTTTGATGGCGAAAAAAAAGCGGCTTCCCGCAAGGGGAAGCCGCTTTTTTGCTAGGCATTCTTATTGGTTTGAACGGTCGAAAGCCGAGTCGAACGCTATGTTCGAGCGAGGGAAGTCGTAGCTTCTGACCCTTTGTTGCGATTCGGTGGCTCCGTAGATTCTGTCCATTCTTCCGTCTTCCCATTCCACGGAAAGAGGCCCCTTGTAGCCGATGTCGTTGAGGGCTACTATTATTTCCTCAAAATTGATGTCGCCGTGCCCTATAGAGCGGAAGTCCCAGTAGCGGCGCGGATCGGTAAAGTCGGTGTGCCCTCCGAACACTCCGGCTTCCCTCGAGCCGTGTCCCCACCAGACGTCCTTCATGTGGACGTGGTATATCCTTTTGGCGAACTTCCTAATGAAGGCCACGTAGTTTACACCCTGGTATCCGAAGTGCGACGGGTCGTAGTTAAACCCGAACCTCCTGTGGTTCTTCACCGCAGACAGCGCTCTTTCGGCGCTTGCTATGTCGAACGCTATCTCCGTCGGGTGGACCTCAAGCGCGAAATTCACCCCGACCTTGTCGAACTCGTTCAAGATGGGAATCCAACGCTTGGCAAAGTCGGCGTATCCGGCGTCTATCATCTCTTTCGATACCGGCGGGAAGGAATAGACATACTGCCATATCGAAGATCCGGTAAATCCGGTAACGGTGGGGGGAATGGGAGACTTGGCTACACCTTTTGGCCTCATCGACATAAACTTCTTGCAGACTTTGGCGGTGCGGACAATTTCCGCGGCGGCGCGCTTGCGAACTCCCTCAGGGTTACCGTCTCCCCAAATGGAATCCTGCAATATGGCCTTGTGCCTCTCGTCTATATTGTCGCAGACTGCCTGTCCCACGAGGTGGTTGGACAGCGCGAAACAGTTGAGGCCGTTGTCGGCGAGTATTTCCCAGCGGCTCTCCAAATAGCCCTTTTTATCTATCCGCTCCATGTCGAAATGGTTTGCGGTGCAGGCGATTTCGAGTCCTTCATATCCCATCTTTTTTGCGAGCGGAGCCAGATCTTCAAGCTTCATGTCCGCCCACTGTCCTGTAAACAGCGTTATAGGTCTTCCCATTCTTTTTCCTTTATTATTGTTTTTGTTGGCGCTTGTTATGCGTTAAAATCTCGCAGCAGTCAGTAAGTCAGCACGACTTTTCCTCCCGAAGGGGTTTCAACCTCCACTGTTTTTTCGTTTGTGCTATAGACGAGATCGTCGTACTTTTCCCCGCACACGGAGGTCAGAGGTTCGAGCGTTTTGGAGGAGACGAGCGTTTTGTACGATACGTTTTTCAACCCGCGGTCTTTGAGGTACAATCCTCCGGCGTTTACGAATTTTTGAAGGTTTGATATGATAATATCGTTGCGGGCCTTTTCGCGGATTTTTGCGGTAGCCGGTATAAACACCGCCGCTATCAGGCCGAGAATGCCCAATATGAGAACGAGTTCTACGATGGAGAACGCCCTTTTATACAACTTCATACGGCTTGGATTATTGTACGCTAAAAAAAAATAATCAAGACGTTTCAAAAATTTATTGTAAATTTTAATCTGCTTAATCGTTGTAAACGGGGATTGAAGGTCAGAAAAATATTGCCAATTTATTTTAACCGATATTGAAGTGGGAAAATGAAAGAAAGAACCTTTATAATACTTAAACCCGACTGCCTCGAGAAAAGGCTTGCCGGGAAAGTTCTCGATAGATTTCAAAGTGCGGGGCTCGACATAGTGGCTTGCAAGGCGGCGAAGCTTGGAGAGGAAAAGTTGAGGGAACACTACGCGCATATTTTTGGGAAGCCGTATTATCAGCCTCTCGTCGACTTTATGATGCGTAGGAGCGTTATCATGTGCGTGTTAGAGGGGGAAGATGCGGTTTTGAAAGTGAGGGCCCTTCTTGGCCCCACGGATTCGACCGCGGCTCCCAAGGGCACGATAAGGGGAGACTACGGACTGAATACAAGGGAGAACATAGCGCATGCTTCGGATTCTCCAGAAAGCGCCGAAATAGAAATAGAGCGCTTCTTCTTGCCAGAGGAAATTTTTTAGACCGAGCCCGTGCATAATCCCTACGAAAAACTCCGCTTTGTAAACTCCGAGATGGCGGAAAAGCTCGACGAGTTCGGGAGGCTTTTGCGCGAAGCAAATGAGAGGGTAAATTTAATCTCAAGAAAAGATACGGAGCATTTGGAATATAGGCATATAGCTTTTTGCGCGGCGATAGGGGAGCTTCTCGTCCCGGAGGACGGGGCAAAGATAGCGGACGTTGGTACGGGAGGCGGATTGCCGGGAATAGTGATGGCTGTAATTTGGCCTAAAGCGCGAATAAAAATGTTTGACGGAGTGGGCAAAAAGATTCGCGCCGTGTCCGAAATGATAGAACGGCTTGGCTTGAAGAACGCCGAAGCCGTGAATTCGAGAATAGAGTCCCAGCCGGAAAATTTCGATTACATAACAGGAAGGGCTGTGTGTTCCCTTCCGGAGTTTTTTCGTTTGGTGGGGGGGAAAATTCGGCGCGGGAAGAGGGGAAATCTTCCGAACGGAGTTCTGTATTTCAAGGGAGGGGATCTCGACGAAGAGTTGCTGAGAAGAAAAATCCTTCCGGGAGTTTCTCTCAAGTTGGACGAATTTTTTAGCGATCCGTCCTACGAGGGAAAAAGCGTCGTCCATTTCGATTCAAAATCCGTGGGCGACTTTTGCGGATTAAAGAGGGCGTTTTGACTTGACCCCGCTTTTATTCGCAAAAAAATCGCTCTTTAAAAAGCTCGGATGGCGGAATGGTAGACGCTGCGGACTTAAAATCCGCTGATAGAAATATCGTGCGGGTTCAACTCCCGCTCCGAGCACGCTGTTTTAGCGGGTTGGAGAGCTTTCGGTCCGGTTTGGGTAAGGCGGTTTTTTGCTCCGGAATTTTCAGAAAAATAATTCGAATTTGGCCGCGAAAAATATGTCGAAATTTTTTTTGATTTTAAGCCTTCGCACAAAGATTTTTTTCGAACTTTTTCCCTGTTTGCCGTTTTTATAAAGCTGTGCCTTTTGCGGAGATTTTTTTCGATAGCTATCCTTCCGCTCGGGTTGGGCCGTGCAGATGGGAATTTTCCTTTGAAGGAGTTTACATAAAAAATCCCCTCCGAAAGTCGGAGGGGATTTCGAGCGGAGATTTCTTGATGCTCTCCTAATTGTTTACGGGAATATTTTTTATTATGAAGGAATTGGCGGCAGCCATTCCCTGTTTGCTTGGAGAGTGTCCGGTGCGCTGCATGTAGTAGGGGGCGGATTCGCCCTTTAGCGAATTGCGGATCGCGCTGACTGCATGGGGGCTGCAGGTGGTGTCTATCAATCCCATCACCACGAGAGCCTTGGCTTTGACGGATTGCGCCATGAGAGCAACGTCAAAGTAGCGCGTGAAATTTATTCTGTCGAGATTGGCGGGATCCACCCAGTAGGGCCAGCCGGAGTATCTTCCGGTGGAGCGTCCAGCTATGTCTCCAAGAGCGGGAACTATTGGAGTTATAAGGCTGACTTTCGGGAAGAGGTAGGCTCCCGCCACAGACTGGGCCCCTCCCATGCTTATTCCTCTCATAGCAAAATTCTTTCCGTCCCATTTCGGAAGCTTTTCACCGTTTGCGGAGCGCATTTCGGAGGCGGCTCTCAATCCCTGGTATAACCTCTTAAATATTCCGTTAAAATAGACGAGTTTCGGGTCGTATATGTTGCTCTTCCCTTTTTCGGCAACATTGCGGTCTCTAAAGTACCTCCCGCTCTTTATCATTTTTTGCCGCGCTTTAGCCTTTCCTTTTATCGAGGCGTCGCTCGACATCACGTCCTCCTGCGAAATCGGATGGGGATTCATGCTAAACGACAAATAGCCTAGTTTGGCAAAATATATAGGATCCCTGGAATTTGCCTGGAATGTTCCAGCGCCGTACACTGTGAAAACTATCGGCAGCTCCTCTCCGGCCTTTGCCGTGGGAAACGACAGGTATCCGGACGAAACGATTCCGTAAAAACATGTTTCGTCCTCGGAAAAATCGGCGTCGGTGTTGTAGAAGTCGAAGTTGTCGCATTTTACCTTGTACATGTACGTGGTCACGCCGTCTTTTTCCGAAACGAGTTTCAACTCCAAAATCGGGGGAATCGGATCTATCTCCGCCTTGCGGGCGTTCCAGTATTCGTCGAAATCGGCGGGCCTCTCGTTTACAACCTTTATGTCTTCGGGAGAAACCATGAAGGCGAAAATATTTAGCTTTTTGGCGTATTCTTGGCTGGTCTCGTCGAACACTCCCAAGCACTTCAATTCCGCCTGCTGGGCTCCGTCTATCGTGAATTCCATTTCCTCCTTCAATTCGCCCGCGGATATCGTTTTGCGGTTTTGATTGCTTGTGAGAATGTATGATGCTCCCTTCGGAAAATTTTTGAATTTAAACTTGAACGGTTCCCCGGATTTTACAGTGGTGTTGTCAAACATCGGGATTATTTCGAAGTTTTTAACTACCGGAGCGACGTATTCCTTGGCCTTGGGAAAATTTTTGTTGTTCAAATAGGATCCGATGAATTTCCCTTTCCCGTCGTAGGCCGGTTCGAGATACCAGCCGTCGGAGAATCCCTCGGGGGCGTCTTCGGAATGAGCGGACAACACTATCTTGCTTGGTGCAAAGCGCATAAATCCTCCAAGCTTTATTTGCCCCCCTTCGGCAGATATGGATTTGTCGTCCCTTATCAGAACGTAGTTGTTTCGGAAATTAAAAATTCTGACATTGGGAATCGAGGAATATTTTGTGGAGTACGACTTTATCCATTCTATCGAAACGTTTTTCTCTTTGTTCTTTGCCAAACGGATGTCAAAGTTTGATTTGTCTCTGAGCAGAATTCCATTTTTTACAATTCTTACACCGTCGTCTATATTCATGACGGAGCGCTTTCCCGGATTGGATTCCACTATCGTGTAGGGAGAAAAATCCCCGCTTATAGCTCCCCAGTAGTTGGAGTTTTTCTCGAGAGTGAATATACCGCTTTGCATAAGTATTACCGCCTGCACGCACAGGGTTCCACCGCTTCCTATTCTCAATTCGGATTTTCCGCTACCGTATATTCTGGCGCGACCCAAAACGACGTCTCCGCCGATGTATGCGTTTACCCTGCCTCCATTTTTAATTGAAAAAACTCCCTCGGGGTATCTGACTCCGTCGAACGTGTAGTTCCAGTTTGAGAACAAGGTCCAATTCCCGAACTTTCCGGTTCTGTTGCGAAACGTCAGATTTCCCTCAACTTCTGTCTCACCCATTATCGTTTGGGCGGTGTTGGCGTCGGGATACGCTTCGCTAAACTCCAGTTCGGCTCCTTTTTCAATTTTAACTCTTCCGGCGTTCATGTAGAGATATCTGGTCTTCGCGTCGGCATTTCCTATGTCGCCTTTGAATTTTACATCGCCGGATATCGTCACGCTCGTTTTAGGAGCGACTTTAAACGCCTCTGAGGGCTTTAAAAAATTCCCCATGTTGGAGGAATTTATGAGTATCGTTTCAGCTTGGCCGAAACAAACGGAGGAGAGCGCGGCAAGCGCAAACACTCCCCCGAGTATCGTATTTTTTATATTCATTTTGCTTTTTGGTTTTTGTAAAAAAGTTTGTATTTTTTAGATTTTGGAGATGGCGTCCGAAATTATTTCGGAAACCTTGTCGACGTCAGAGTCGGAATGGGCGCAGCTCATAAAACATATTTCGAAGGGGCTCGGGGCAAGATAGAGTCCGGAGTCCAGGCATAGTTTGAAGAACTTTGAGTAGAGCTCGCGCGAAGAATTCATTGCATCGTCGCAATTTTTTATGGGATTTTCGTTGAAGAAGAACGAAAATAGTGATCCCGCCTGTGGAGCCTGAAGAGGAATTCCTTTCTTAATAGCCGCTTCCAAAGCGGCTTTTACTACTTGGGCGGATTTTCTCTCGAGGGATTCGTAGGGGTTTTCCGAGCGAATTTTTTCGAGAGCGGCCGCTCCTGCGGCCATGGCAAGCGGATTTCCGCTGAGAGTTCCCGCCTGGTAGACTTTTCCCAGAGGAGCTATGTTGTCCATAATCTTTCTCTTTCCGCAAAATGCTCCCACAGGCAGTCCCCCTCCTATTATTTTTCCGAGGGCGCACAGATCCGGAATCACACCGTCTCTTGCCTGGGCTCCTCCCGGGCCTATTCTAAATCCGGTTATGACCTCGTCGAATATTAAAAGAGCTCCGTATTTTGTGCAAATTTTTCGAAGTTCTGCGAGATAGCCGCTGTCCGGAATTAACAATCCAGTGTTAGCCGGATAGGGTTCGAGGATTACGCACGCTATTTCGTTTCCGCACCTTGAGAACAAATCCTCGACGGCTTTCAGGTCGTTGAAGGGAAGAACGCTAGTCAGTTTAGCGAGGGCCTCAGGAACTCCTGCCGAGTCGGGATTTCCAAATGTGAGAGCTCCGCTTCCCGCCTTCACGAGAAGACTGTCGACGTGTCCGTGGTAGCAGCCCGAAAATTTCACTATCCTGTCGCGTCCGGTGTATCCCCTCGCGAGGCGAACGGCGCTCATTGTGGCTTCCGTTCCGGAGTTGGTCATTCTAACCTTTTCGGCGCAGGGGATCATTTCGCACACGAGCTTTGCCATTTTTAGCTCCCCCTCCGACGGAGTTCCAAACGACGTTCCCTTTTCGAGAGCCTCAGCCACCGCTTTCTTTATGTGGCCGTTGTTGTGCCCGAAAAGAGCAGGACCCCACGAGCAAACGAGATCTATCAATTCCTTTCCATCGCAAGTATATAGTCTGCATCCGCTCGCCCTTTCGGTGAAAAACGGAGTTCTTCCCATGCCGCGAAACGCCCTTACGGGAGAGTTCACTCCCCCCACGAGATATTTCAGGGACTCCTCAAATAAAGCTTCTGAATTCATATCTGTTCTTTTGCTACGGGAATGTTTCTTTCGGAGAAGGCTAGGGGGGATACCTTGGGCCCTATCGGATACTGCGATCTCTTGTATTCGGCTCTCGACAATTTTTTAAGCACGTCCCTTACCACTTCGCGGTCGAATCCGGCCGATACTATCTCGGTCTCAGAGTTGAACTCCTCGATTCGCATTTTTAGTATTGCGTCGAGAATGTCGTAGGGCGGGAGGGAATCTTCGTCTTTTTGTCCCGGGCGCAGCTCGGCGGAGGGAGGTTTGTCTATCGTATTTTGGGGTATTATTTCTCCGTTTGAGTTTATGAGCCTGGACATTTCGTACACTTCGGTTTTGTAGAGGTCGGATATGGGGGCGAATCCCCCGCAGGTATCTCCGTACAAAGTGCAGTATCCGACGGCGCATTCGCTCTTGTTTCCGGTGGTCAGCACCATGGCTCCGAACTTGTTCGACATTGCCATCATAACCAGCCCTCTTGCCCTCGACTGAATGTTTTCCTCCGTGACGTCCCTAGGTTTTCCTGAGAACACGTTTTTAAGCGAACTCTCCGCGGCAGAAACTATGTCGGCAACCCCGACCATGTGGAACTCGATTCCGAGATTTTCGGCGAGCTTTTTCGCGTCCTCCTTGCTGTGGTCGCTAGAAATCGCGCTCGGCATTCCCACTCCTATAACATTTTCCGGACCGAGAGCTTCCGTTGCCAACGCCGCGACAAGAGCCGAATCTATTCCTCCGCTCAACCCTATCAGAGCCTTTTTAAAGCCGCACTTTTGGACGAAGTCCCTTATGGACATCACTATCGCTTTCCTAGTTTCCTCCATTCCGGAAAACGGGCGGCCCTCCCTGCTGTTTGGCAGCTCAAATGGATCGACTATCTTTTCGTCCTCCGAAAATTTTGCAAGGCAAGAGCTCTTTGGAGAGTCCGATCTCGCGTCGAAAACTCCGCTTCCGCCCGCAAAAATAAGATTGTCGTTTCCGCCCACCAGATTGCACCACACGAGGGGAACATTCAGCTCCTTAGAAACGTCCTCTAAAAGTCCCCCAGCCGCGCGGACGTCGTCATTTGAGGAAGAGAATACGCTTGCGGAGATGTTTATTAACAGATCGAGATTTCCGTTTTCGGACTCTTTTTTAAAGTGGGGCAGGGGTGCGCTTTTCAAGTCGTACCGGGAAGAGGTGGAAACTTTTGGAAGGGTCCATATATCTTCGCAAATTGTTATTCCTATTTTTTTGCCGAGAAATTCAACCGAACAAAATTTGTCTGAAGAGTCGTAGTTTCTGGAGTCGTTCAATACTCCGTAATTGGGAAGCAGGTGTTTTTCGCACACGGCTTTCACTTTGGAGTCCTGAATCCAAAACGCCGCGTTATAACGCCCTATGGATCCCTTTCCAAGCATCGGGCATCCTATGAGAGCCGGTATTGGAAGCCGGGGAGCGAGTTCCTCCAGCAGCTTTTTCTTTGCCTTATCGAGAAAAGAATCGCAAAACGCAAGATCCCTCAGAGGATAACCCGACACCGCCATTTCCGGAAATACAGCCAAGTCGGCTCCTCCTTCGGCCAATCTCGAGCAGGCTTTAAAAATTTTTTCGCAGTTCCCGTCGATATCTCCGACCCGCGTGTTTATTTGTCCGATTCCTATTTTCACTGTTCCAACGACTTTCCGAATTGCGAAAACGCTTATAATCTTTCGCGCTTTTATAAAAGAAAAAATTTTTACCTGCCGGCCTTCGGAAAACTTTTTGGCTTTTGAAAAGTTTTCCAGTCCCTCTCCGGAAGTTTCGGAGGAGAAGCCCTTACTGTGAAGTCTTCAAGGGCAGGTTCGGCCCTAAGCTTTTTAAACGCCTCCGAGTCGAACCCGCTTCTTATTTCTGAGTTCGACGATACCTCCACGCAGTCCCCGTTTCCGACGTCCAGGAATAGAACGTGCTCTATGGAGCTGCCCTTAGCGTCCGAGTAAACGCAGTGGGCGAGCCTCTTTAAAAAGTGTTCGGCTCCCTCTGACGGGTCCGCCCTGACAATCCATTCGCATTTCTTGCAATGGAGGGCAGCCTCGGACATTTTTTCCAGCACCTCGGCGGACATTCTCGGCTCGGCTCCGTCTCTGGAGCGCATTTCTCCAGTCACGCACACGCAGTCTCCGTCGCGGAATTCGGATATGTATTTTTCGTAGGCGTCGGAGTACATGTTTATCTGCCACGTTTTCGCCGAATCCCTTCCCGAAAGAGTGAAAAAACACCACGTTTTTTTCGTCTCTTTCGTTATGCGCTTTGTTATGTTCGATATGACTCCGCAGGCGCGAAATACCGCCTTGTGGACCCGCTTCACCGTTTCGGCGTCGGGAACGTAGTCGAGGGCGTCGTCGAACCCGGCGTACTCGCTCATCGGGTGTCCCGAAACGTACAGCCTGAGCAGCTCCTTTTCGGCCTTTAACTTTTCGGCAACTCCCATAGGGGGAGCCGAAGTGTCTATAACAGATATTGCAGAATTCTTTTCTGGGGAGCTTTCGCCGAACATCTCAAAAAGATTCGCTTGGCCGGCCTCCTTGTCCCGCTCGAGCTCTTGCGAATGGCCCATTATGGCGTCCAAGGAGTTCATTATGTGGGCCCTGTCCAAACCGAACGAGTCAAACGCTCCCGAAAGCGCGAGGGCTTCCATTACCCTCCTGTTTAAATTTTTTGAGCCAACCCTCGTGACAAAATCGAATATGTCTTCAAACGGTCCGTTCCTGTCCCTTTCCTCTACTATCGCGCTTGCAGGTCCGTCTCCTATTCCCTTTATGGCGGCAAGCCCAAACCTTATCGAACCGGCGCTCTCCAAAAATATTTCCCTTTTACCCTCCGGACTCCATTCGGGATCTATTATGGGAGTGAATTTTTGCCGCGATATGTTGATGTCGGGTCCAAGAACTTTTATGTTTATCTCTTCGCAGGCCTCTATGAAGTGTTCGACCTTGTCCGAGTTGCCCAGTTCGCTCGACAAAAGCGCCGCCATGAACTCCACCGGATAGTGGGCCTTCAGGTACGCCGTCCTGTAGCTTAGCATCGCATACGCGGCCGAGTGCGACTTGTTGAATCCGTATTGGGCAAACTTCTCAAGAACGGCGAAAATATCCGAGGCTTCCTTTTCGTCGATGTTGTTAAACTCCTTCGCCTTCCGTACGAATATGCTTTTTTGCTTGGCCATTACTTCGGGCTTTTTCTTTCCCATCGCCCTTCGGAGAATGTCGGCTTCCCCGAGGGTGTATCCGGCTATTATCCGGGCTGCCATCATCACCTGCTCCTGATAGACCAATATCCCATAAGTTTCTTGCACCAAGTCCTTCAAAAGAGGATGGGGAATGTGCATCTTCGATGGATCGTGCTTGGCCTCTATAAACTGGTCTATGAATTGCATTGGGCCCGGCCTGTAAAGGGCTATCAATGCTATTATCTCCTCGAAAGTGCTAAGGCTTATCCTTCTGCACAGATTTCTCATTCCCTCGCTTTCAAGCTGGAACACGCCTATCGTTATTCCGCTGTTTAAAAGATTGTAAGTGGAGGGATCGTCGAGCGATACCTTCTCTATGTCGAAGTCGGGATTTTTGCGCGTTCTTCGAACGTTGTCTTGGGCTTCCGAAATAACGGTAAGAGTTTTTAATCCCAAAAAATCCGCCTTTAAAAGCCCCAACTCCTCCACTGCTGTTTTCGTGAATTGCGTGGTGAGAGTACCCTCCTGTATCATCATGGGAACGAGATTGTCGAGGCGCTGGTCTCCTATTATGATTCCGCAGGCGTGCTTGCCGGTGTTTCTTATCATTCCCTCCATTACGAGGCCGTCGTCGAATATGTGCTTGACGGCGGGATCGCCCTCTATTTCGGCGCGCAGCTCGGACGACATCTCCACCGCCTTGTTGAGGGTGATTTTAAGGTCGTCTGGAACCTTCTTTGCTATTTCGTTGGCGCGGTCGTATGGAATGTTGTTTACCCGCGCGAGATCCCTCACCACCGCCTTCGCTCCGAGCTTGTTAAAAGTTATTATGTTCGCGACTCTGTCCGCCCCGTACTTCTCCCTCACGTATTCTATGACCAAATCCCGCCTGTCCTGGCAGAAGTCGACGTCGAAATCGGGCGGAGAAACCCTCTCAAGAGACAACATTCTCTCGAATAGAAGATTGAACCTTATTGGCTCTATGTCGGTTATTTTTAGGCAGTATGCCACCATGCAGCCCGCTCCGCTTCCCCTTCCGGGACCTACGGGAATCCCGCGGCTTCGGGCCCAATTTATGAAGTCGTAAACTATTAGAAAATAATCCACGAATCCGGCGCCAATTATAATAGAAAGCTCGTAGTCGAGCTTGTCGCAAAGCATTTTCGCCCTGTCGGAATTTTCCCCGTTTTTTGGCTTGTACAAGCCTGGGTTGTCGTAATCTACCCCGTACCTCGAAAACAAGCCCCTCTTGGCTAGCTCGAAAAGAAAAAGCCCGTTTCCCATCAATTTTTTTCTCTCATCGGGAGACAGCGAAAAATTGCCCTCCCTTCCGTTCTGCCTTAGAACTTCGTTCTTCTTCGAGACGTACATGTCGAGAATCCGATTGAAGTTCGACTCGTCCGGATTGTACTTTATTTCCGCGGGGCGTTCATATTTCGGATAGTGGTTTATTTTGTCGTCGCCGTAGGGAAGCTTCAAATCCACCATGTCCGCTATTTCCAGAGTGTTGTCCAAAACTTCCGGATTGTCGGGAAAAAGCGATTCCATCTCCTCCCGCGATTTCAGATAGAATTCGCTGTTGGGATATTTCATTCTGTCCGTTTCGGAAACAAGGGAATTGGTTTGTATGCACAGCATCTCGTCGTGCACCGGAGCGTCTTCCTTGCGGACGTAATGGGTGTCATTTGTCGCAACGGCTCTCAGGCCGAACTCTTTGGCGAGTTTTAAAAGCCCGGGAATTATTTTAAGCTCGGCGGGCAGAGCGTGGTTTTGAACCTCTATGAAATAATTTTCCCTCCCGAATATATCCAGAAATTTGCCGGTGGCTTCGCGGGCTTTTTCGTAGTCCGAATACAGCAGATATTGGGAGGCGACCCCGTTCAGGCATCCGCTCAAGGCTATCACGCCTTCGGAATACTTCGCGAGAGTTTCCAAATCAATGCGGGGCTTGTAGTACATTCCGCGCTCGTACGATTCGCTCGTGAGCTTGGACAGGCTTAGAAACCCCTTGTAGTTTTTTGCGATTAAGGTTTTGTGGTGTATCTGGTTTCTCGGGAAATTTTCCGGCTTGAGCATGTTGACGTCAGTCTCAATGTCTCCTATGTCGTCGGTCTTGCTCCTGTTTCGGGTGGGGCGGTCCTCCATCTTGTGGTCGTAAACCACATACGCTTCTATTCCAACGAGAGGCTTTATTCCGGCAGCCCTCGCGGCAAGATAAAAATCCACCGCCCCGCACATGTTTCCGTGGTCCGTCATTGCCACGGCGGGCATTCCCATCTCTTTGACGCGCGATATTATTCTATCGACGCGCGCGCATCCGTCGAGAAAGCTGTGGTCGGTGTGCACATGCAAGTGCGCAAAACTTTTTATCATAGACCTCCCCATTTTTTCAACACGCGCCTTTCTGTCAACAAGATTGCCGGATTCGGAGTCTTAAATGGAGAAATTTGTTTTGCAAAAAAAAAGACGCGCGGAAAACCCGCGCGCCCATTTTGCGAAATTAGCTCTCGATTACTGCTTTTCTTTCGGAGACTCTTCTTCCGCCTCTTCCGGAAGATCTCCCGGCTCCTCGGCGTCTTCACCCTCTTCTTCTTCGGCCTCGGCGTAGTAGTTCTGGTAGCTCTTGTCGTAGTAGCTCATGCTGTACGCCGACGTGGAGCCGGCGTTTACCATGTTCATCACCGCTCCAAGCACGGGAACGTTCGATTCCATCATGCGCCTGACGTAATTTTTGATGGTTTTGCGCTTTATCGAGTTGAATTTTACAATGTACAAGACTCCGTCGACGAACGGCAATATGGAAAGGGCGTCGGAGACGGCTCCGATGGGCGAAGTGTCGATGAACACTTTGTCATACTCATTTCTGAACTTCTCTATCATGGCGGCGAACTCGTCGCTGTTGAGAATCTGGGTCGGATTTTGCGAGCGCCTCTCGCACACCAAAATATCGAGGTTCGGGAAGAAGTCCTTTATGATGGCTTCGTCGAGGGGCTCGCCGTCCTCTATGCAACCTGTGATGCCCTTGTCGGCGTTCACGCCGAGAACTTTCGCAAGAGCAGGAAGGCGCAGGTCGGCGTCTATTACTATGGTGCGCTCGCCGTTGAGCGCGCATGTGAACGCAAGGTTTGTGACGACAAACGATTTTCCCTCGGAGGGAGTGGTGGAAGTCGTTAAAATCACCTTTGCGTTTTTGCTGAGATTGTTGACCTTTAACGCCGAATAGAGAGATCTGAACGCCTCAGTGCTGCTTCTATCGGCATTGCTAGCCGCCACCTGGGCCTTTTCGGAGGAGTTCAACCTCTTTATTCTCGGAATTACCCCGAGCAAGGGAAGCCCCACCACAGACTCTATGTCGTAGGCGCTCTTTGCCCTGTCGTCTATGAATGCGACCAGGAACGCCATTCCTATTCCCCCGGCGATTCCCGCTATGATTCCTACGATGGTATTTATAATGTAATTCGGGCTGTAAGCGCGGAGTGCCGGACCGGCGTGGTCTATTATTTGGGCTCCCTCGTTTATCAAACTTACCTGGGCCAACCTTACATTCATTGCGGCAATCAGAGATCCGTGCATTCCTTCCGCCACCATTCTCTCCCTCTCTATTGCTTTGTACGCTATTGCCTTCTTCGCAAGGTCGAGAACGTCCTTCTCTTTTTGGGCGAGCCGGTTTCGGGACATCTCGTAGTTCGTCCGAGTAGTGTCGTAGTTTGCCTCCAGCTGCTGATATGCCGACTCAACTGCGGAATTCAACTCCTTCTGAAGCTGGTCGAGAGTCTTGCGGGCCTTCAACATCTCGGGGTGCTTTTCCTTGTACCTCTTCTCGAGAGAGGCCACCGCAACCTGCTGCAGAGCCAATTCGCTCAACAGACGGGCAACCTGCGGGGTTTCTGCTATAAATTGCAGGTCCCAGAGCGGCTTGCCGTCGCGGCGGAACTCTTGGGCGAGATTCCATGCAGTGGAGGCGCTGTCGAAATTGCGCTTGTCGTTTACCAAAATCGCATTTAGGTTGCGAAGCTCCTCGCGGTCGATGTCGTCCTTCGTCTCGAGGCTTATCGCTCCGTACTGTTCGCGGTATTCCACGAGTTTCTTGTCGAGCTCCTTTACCTTGCTCTCCTGCTGGGAGACTTTCGTGCGGAGCTCGTCGATGCTGTCCATCATGTTCTTTACGCGCTTCTGGTGCGTGTAGCTGATGTACTCGGTCGCGAAAAGATTAGCTATGCGGGCGGCGATGTATTTGTCGGGGTGCTGGTACACGATTCGTATCATCAGCGACATTCTCTCGGGAATTATCGACCTGTTCTCGCCCAAGATTTCAAATTCATTCTTTCGTATTCCGAAGGTGAACATGTCCTCGTAGGGCATCATGAACCTCTTGAGTTCGTCCTCCTTCATGCGGTTTTTTACCGCCGCTATTATTTCTCCGCTTTCGAGAATCTTTACCTGCGTGTTGAAGTCCTCTATTCCAAGAACGAGGTTGTTTCTGCTCTTGTCCGTGGATCCAGGACCCTCAATGGGGGTTTCGGTGTCGCGCAAAATCTGAACCGAAGCCACCGACTGGAACATAGGAGTGGCTCTCAGAGTATAGAGCATCACGCCCGCAAATATAATGAAAAACGTAATGAAGATGTACCACATTCTCTCTTTGAGAATCATGAGGTAATCTTTGAAAGTCCTGTTCGGAATGGCAGCCGGACCGCCGCTGACTGGAGTTCCGTAGCCCCCGTAATATCCTCCGTATCCTCCGTTGTATCCGCCATAACCGCCGTATCCGCCATAGCCGTATCCTCCCCCGTATCCGCCGCCATAACCGCCATAGCCGCCATAGCCGCCATAACCGCCGTATCCGTATCCGTAGCCGGCCGATTTTCTCTTCAAAACTTTTTTAACGGCTTTCTTTTCTGCCGGAGCCGCCGCGTTGTCCTGCGGAGTTTGCTTGTTTTCGGTGGAATCGCTCATCTTTATTAAATTTTTTCGCGGATTTCGGGAGAATTAGAATATGTCCTCGGGAACCTCGATGGTGTCGCCGTCGCAGAGGGGAAAGTCCTTGGCGTCCTTGTCGTTCAGTATCGCTTTGAGGCTGACGTTAAACACCTGAACCGACCCGTCGGCCATTTTGCGTTTGACCTTTACGTTCCTTATGTCCGCTATTCTCGTCGGACCTCCGGCGTCGGCTATTGCCTTCGAGAGCGTCATGGGCTCTTCGTTCGGGAATCTAACCTCCCCGTTCCTAAACACTTGTCCTATCACGTGCACCCTCTGCGGAGAATATTCGGCTATGAATATGGTCACAAACGCCCTAACAAGATAGTCCTTTTCGTACAGCTCCTTTATGCGCTGTTGGGCGTCTTGAAGGGAAAGCCCCGCCAAATGGACGTTCCCTATCAGGGGCATTGCTATCGAACCGTTCGCGGAAATTCTTACTATCTTGTCGAGATCCGGTTCCTGGAACACCTTGATCTCGAGAAGATCGAGAGGACGAAGCCTGTATGTCGACGCCGGCTGCTCTATCTTCTGCTGTGAAGACGTTTCGGCGAACACAGTCGCCTCGGCCAGTAGAAGCAACGAGGCCGCCAAAATTCCAAACATTTTTATCATAAGCGCCGAGGAATACATGAGGGGCGGTATTTTTTCAACAATTTTTTTCTGTACCACTATTATAAAAATCTCGGATAAATCTGCGTCCTAAATTCCCTGGGAGCAGGAAAAAATCGACATTTGCCAAGCGCCGGAATTGGCGGACAGTCCGTTTTGGGAGTCCGCTGAGTCAGTTTTGGTAGTCTGCGGAAGCCGTTTAGGGAATTAGACGGCTGCCGGTTTGTCCAATTTTTTGGCGGGCCGTTTGGTGAAAGAAAATTTTTTTGTTGCGTTGGGTGGAAACGAAGATAAAAGAGAAGGCTCAATCTTAAATAAAGTTATGGTATCATACAAAGACCTCGGATTGGTTAATTCGCGCGAACTTTTCCAGAAAGCCATCGCAGGCAAGTATGCGATTCCCGCGTTTAACTTTAACAATATGGAACAGATGCAGGCCATAATTCAGGCTTGCGTCGAAACAAAGTCCCCTGTGATTTTGCAGGTTTCGAGCGGCGCGCGCAAGTACGCCAATCAGACTCTGTTGCGCTACATGGCGCAAGGGGCTTGCGAGTACTCCAAAGAATTGGGATGCGCTATTCCGATAGTTCTCCACTTGGACCACGGGGACACTTTCGAACTTTGCAAATCTTGCATAGAGTACGGATTTTCCTCCGTCATGATAGACGGGTCGGCGCACCCGTACGACGAGAACGTGGAGCTTACTAGGAAGGTTGTCGACTATGCCCACCAGTACGATGTCACCGTCGAAGGAGAGCTGGGAGTTCTCGCTGGAATAGAGGACGAAGTCTCCCACGAGACGCATTCCTATACCCGCCCCGAGGAAGTCGAGGATTTCGTGAAGAAAACCGGGGTCGATTCGCTCGCCATTTCCATAGGAACTTCGCACGGAGCCTACAAATTCAAGCCCGAACAGTGCACGAGGGACGCCGAAGGCAGGCTCGTTCCGCCCCCGCTTCGCTTCGACATTCTCAAGGAGATAGAGAAGCGCATACCCGGATTCCCGATAGTTCTGCACGGTTCGTCGAGCGTTCCGCAGCAGTATGTCGACGAGATAAACAAGTACGGCGGCAAGCTCGAGGCTGCGGTGGGAATTCCCGAAGAGCAGCTCAGAGAGGCGGCCAAGTCTGCGGTTTGCAAGATAAACATCGATTCCGACGGCCGTTTGGCTATGACTGCGGCTGTTCGCAAAGTGTTTGTGGAAAAACCGGCGGAGTTTGATCCACGCAAATATCTCGGGCCGGCCCGCGACGAGCTCAAAAAGCTCTACATGCACAAGGTCACGGACGTTCTCGGATCGGCTAACAAGGCTTAATTTTTTCGAATTTACACGCCCGGATTCTCGCGCCTCTCTGGGAGGGTCGAGTATTCGGGCGTTTTTTTTGCGCATTTGGGCGCTCTTGCCACAAAAAAATGTCGCGGTGATGGATTTTTAAAGGTTTCATTATTTTTTTAGAATGCCTAATATTTTTGCGTCGGGGCGAGCTTTTGCATATTCGGAATTAAAAAATGCTTTGTCGGATAGAGGTATTTTTTCGAATGTAAGGATAATTTTTTTCTAACTTTGTGCTTGGTGGGGTTGGCGGTTCGGAGGCGGCATGCGGAATCGCATCGGGAGAGCTTCGAATTTTTCCAATATGTTTGAGCCTTTCTGAGGATATTTTCTGAGCGGCAAAATTTTTGGGTTTTCCGGGCAAGAAATGCTTGAGATGGGAAAGCTTGAAGGTAAAATCGCCGGGCGATGGAAAATAAGTTGAAATGCGGAGTGGTCGGGGTTGGGTACCTCGGGCAACATCATGCGAGAATTTACTCCGAGCTTGAAAACACCGAGTTGGTCGGAATTTATGACAACAATCCCGACCGGGCTAAAGAGATAGCGGAGAAGTATTCGTGTAAAATTTTCAATTCCGTTGAGGAGCTTGGAGATGCCGTCGACGCCGCAAGCGTGGTTGTTCCAACTCCGCTTCACGAAAAGGTCGCTCTGCCTCTTTTCGAGAGAAATTGCGATCTTTTAATAGAAAAACCCATCTGCACCACTCTCGAAGAGGCGGCTAAGATTGTGGAGGTGGCCAGGGAGCGCAATCTTTTGGTTCAAGTGGGTCACATAGAGCATTTCAATCCGGTAATGGGATTCATGGAGGAACACGTCTCCAAGCCGAGATTTATAACGGCTGACAGGCTTGCCCCCTTCCAGCCCCGCGGAACCGAAGTGGGGGTTGTGTTGGATCTGATGATTCACGATATAGGCATAGTTTTGAAGCTGGCCAATTCTCCCGTTAAAAGAATAGAGGCGGTGGGAGTGAACGTGCTGAGCCGCAGCGAGGACATAGCAAACGCTAGAATAGCGTTCGAAAACGGTTGCGTTGCGAATCTGAATGTCAGCAGGGTAAGTAGCAAAAAGTTGCGAGAAATAAGGATATTTCAGGCGAACTCCTACATGTCTTTGGATTTTATGAACCAGACTGGGCACTTGATGAGGGTGAAGGGCCCGATGGAAATCGAGAGGGTTGAGGTTCCGATAGAAAAGCGGGAGCCGTTGAAGATGGAGCTTATGAGTTTTGCCCACTGCGTGATACACAAGGAAAATCCGAAGGTCGACGCGACTCTCGGCAGAAGGGCTCTCGAAGTGGCGCTGGAAATAACCCGCCAAGTGGCGGAGTTTGCTGGGTCGTGATTTTTAAATTGCGATGGAAATTCTTTCCAAGAGGTCGTTTGATTTTCCCCCTCCCCAAAAGGAAGGGTGCGACGTTTTGATAATAGCAGGAGAACATTCCGGCGACGAACAGGCAGCCAGAATGCTCCGCGGAGCCCTTCGGAAAAGTCCCGACCTTAAAGTGTGCGCTTTCGGAGGTAGGAAACTCGAGGAGGCGGGGGCCCGCCTGCTGTTCGACATGACGGGTTTTTCGGTGGTGGGCCTGATGGAGGTTCTCGAAAACTACGGCTTCTTTAAGGCTCTTCATTCGGCGATAGCGGAATGGATTAAAAAATATTCCCCAAAGTCTGTGTGCTTTGTGGATTACCCTGGATTCAATCTGAGCCTTGCCAACGAGCTCAGAAAAATGGGTGTTTCGAGAAAAGGCGGGGGGAGCGTGAAGCTTCTCTATTACATATCGCCTCAAATATGGGCGTGGAAATCGGGTAGAAGGTTTAAAATGGAAAAAAACCTGGACGCCTTGGGGGTTATTTTCCCGTTTGAAAAAGCCTGTTTTGCCGATACGTCGCTGCCTGTGAGTTTTGTGGGGCATCCGTTCATGTCTGATGAGTTTTTGCCGAGCGTCGAGTATTCGGCGGACGCTCCCGTTCTGTTGCTTTCCGGAAGCAGGCCGAAGGCGGTGGGAAGAATTTTTCCCGCCATGCTCGAGGCGTTTCGGCTTTCGGGGGCGGATAGGGCGGCTGCCCTATATCCCACGAAGGAAATAGGGAAGATTCTTGAGGATTCCCTGAAAAAGTATCCGGATTTGTCCCAGAGGGTGAAGCTGATCCCTAGAGGACAGGAAAAAATTTTTGCGAAGGCGGTTTTGACGAGTTCCGGAACTATGTCTCTTGAATGCTGCCTTGCGGGAATTCCGGGAGCGATAGTTTACAGGGCTAATCCCATCACGTATTTTGTGGGGAGGGCGCTCGTTAAGATAGGATATTTGGGGATTGCAAATATCATTCTAAACAGGCCGGCTTGGAGGGAATTTATCCAGTTTGACGCGAAACCTTCGAAAATAGCGGACCACCTGAGAAAGTGTCTCGAGCCGGAGGCGGCGAAGGAGGCCGCGGAGAACGCGCGCTTGTTGAAGGATAGCCTGAGGTCTCCCGAGAACGTTTCGGCGTCGGATTGGCTCGTTGCGGAATTTGATTCTTAGGATTTTTTCTTTGCCTAATAAAAAATTTTGGAAACAATAAAAAAAGAGCGGGAAATGCCCGCGAAGATGTTTGGAAAGGAATTAAAATGAAGAAATTAGCTGCGGTTTTTGCGTTGGGAATGCTGTTTGTATCCGGGTGCGCGCTCCACGTGACCGAGGAGAGCTACGCCAGGGCAGGACGAGGGGAATACGTTTTGAAGTATCCCGGTTTCAACGCCTCAAAAGAAGCCATGCGGAATAACATAATCCTTGCGTTGCAGTCCCGCGGTTGGGTTATTGAGAGCAAAGATTTGCCCATCAAGGCGAGGCTGAAAAAGATTCGGCAGGAGGCGGTTGCATCTTTCGACGTTTCGGGCGACGAGATAGTCGTAGATACGAAGGGTTCCGTGGTCGACGGAAGCAGGCCCTACGTTCCGAATCGGTACGTGGAAAACGTCATCGTTTCCGTAAGAAAATTTTTGATGAAAAACGGCGGCTAGGAGATTTTCGGCTTTACCGCGCTCAACACTCTGAAAGACATTCCCATGAGCGACGGATTCAAGAGCTGTGCGAGTTCTCGCCTGCGGGGATCCATCGCTCCGGTTTTAGACTCTATTATTTCGCGGATTTTCTCCCCGGAATATTTTATGAAAAATTCCTCTTGGGTAAGAACAGAAACTTTCTCAAGGCCGTTTTTTTCAGCTATTGCGGAGAGCGAATCCGAACACGGAGAAAAAGTTATGTCGGCGAGCGAAGCGCGGGAGAGTTCGCTTTTTTGCTCTTTGTGCCTGAAGTAGGAGCGGGCGGTTCCTCCGTGGAACTCGCGCAATTCGGCGGAACTTCTAAAGTAGTCGGCAAAAATCAGGATTCCGAACCAGTTTTCGGAGCATATTTTTTCAAACAGATTTTCGGCATCGGGCGACAGCTCCGCTTTAAATCCCTCCTCCGGATTCTCTCCGAATCTTTCGCAGAGGATTTTTTCCTCTTCCCCCGAAGCGGGAACGGGAACTTCCGCAACGTTTTTTGGAGCCAGATATTTTTCGTCAATTTCTATTTTTCCGCCGGGAAATTTTAGAAAAATCTTGTTCCAATTTCCGTCCAAAAACACGAACTTGGAAAACGGCCTGGCGTCGAGAAGCTCGTTCGAGACCACCGACAGTGGACCGTCCAATTTTATTTCGTCGGCGTATCCGAATTTTAGGGATTCTGGAAAGATTTCGGAATTTGGCTCGCAACCTATTTCCGCGAACTGTAACTTTCCGGGAAGATTAGCGAGTTTTCTCATGCTTTCTGCCGCGCATTCCACAAGCTCTGAAAACACTTTTTGGGGCAGCGTTTGCGACGTGAAAAAATCCGCCCCGTCTCCTCCAGCCCTCAACGCTTTTGGGTCGGAGTAGTATCCGAAACTCGGATTGTAGAGGCATTCGGCCACATACCTTGAGTATTCCAACATTCCCCCGTCGGAAATTTTTCGGAGTTCCTCCCACACTGCCGGGATTCTTTCTAAAGTTCTGGGAAACTTACCGGACATAGCTAAATTTTCCGTTTTCCACTCTCATTGCGAGCCATTTTTTGTTTTCTCCAAATGGAGGGGGAGTGGTAGAGCTTGCTATTATTTGGGCGTCGGGGGGAGCGCAATTCCAAAAGGCTTCTTTTCTGGCGGAGTCCAATTCTCCCAAAATATCGTCGCAAAGAAGCACAGGAGTTTCCCCCTTAGAGGTTTTGAACATTTCAAACTCGGCGAATTTCAGCGCTATTGCCGCGGAGCGTTGTTGGCCTTCGGACGAGTATTCCCTAGTATCGAGTCCCGAAACGGTGACTGCGAAGTCGTCCCTATGGGGGCCCTTTCGGGTGTATCCCCTCTCTATGTCCGAGTTTCTCGATTCGAAAAGAATCCTCCTGAAATTTTCCGCCGAGCAGTTTTCTTCGGAGCTTTTCAGGCGTATTTCGGCGGAGTCGGGGCAATCGATTGCTATCTTGGAATATTTTTCTCCGGCAAGTTTTCCCAATATTTCCAGATATTTTCCGCGTTTGGACGATATGGTTTCGGCGGAGATAGCCATTATTTCCTCGAAGGCGTTCCACGGGGCTCCGGCGAAGGGCTCTTTCAAAAGCGCGTTTCTGTGCGACAATGCTGAGTGGTATTTTTTTAGAGCCGAAAAATATTCCGGGTCTATTTCAGACAGAAACATGTCTATTTCTCTTCTCCGAGTGTCCGGAGAGTCCCTCAAAAATCTGACGTCCTCCGAAGTCATTGCCAGAACCGGAAACCTTCCTATAAAGTCCGACATTCTCGTCTCTTCCCCGTCGACAAAAGCCCTTCTTGACGAACCTTCCAGGCGTATTTCGATTTCCGCATTCCCGAAGGACTCTCCAGAAACTTCGAACAAAATTCGCGAGGTATCCGAGCCTTTCGCAACCATGGAGCGAACCTTCGCCGTTCTAAACGACCTCAAGGCGGGCAACAATCCCGCCGCTTCTAAAAGGTTCGTTTTGCCTTGGGCGTTTCTGCCGTAAATCCACGCGTTGCCGAAACCCAGATCCGCCTCCCCGAAACCTATGTTTCTAAAATTCTCGAGTCTGACAAATTTTATCTTCACAAAATTCCCCAGTAGGATTTAATTTCGGGATTATTTTGTAAAGTATTTTTATGGAAAAAGGGACGGACTATCTTCAAAGCGCGGCGTCTCGCAGGGACGATGAACTGGATGCCGCGCTGCGCCCGTCGGGTTTCGACTCGTTCACGGGGCAGGGAAAAACCGTGGAGAGGCTTCGCGTTATGACGGGGGCGGCGAAGCGGCGCGGAGATACTCTCGACCATATTCTTCTCCACGGACCGCCCGGACTCGGCAAGACGACTCTCGCACTGATTCTAGGCAACGAAATGGGGACGAATGTCCGAGTCACTTCGGGGCCGGTGATAGAAAAGGCGTCGGACTTGGCAGGTCTTCTGACGAATTTGAACGAGGGCGACATTCTCTTTATAGACGAGATCCACCGAATATCCCGTTCCATCGAGGAGTTTTTATATTCTGCGATGGAGGATTTCAGGATAGACATAATGATAGACCAGGGTCCCAACGCCCGAAGCGTCCGGTTGAACATACCTAAATTCACGCTTGTGGGTGCAACCACTCGAACGGGATTGCTGACGGCTCCGCTTCGCAGCAGGTTCACACTCCAGACTCGTTTGGACTACTACGACAGGTCCGAGCTCGTCAAAATAGCCAAGAGGACTTGCTCGATACTCAACGTGGAAATCGACGACGGAGGAGCCGACGAGATAGCGCGCAGGGCACGCGGAACTCCGAGAATAGTGAACAATCTGGTCCGCTTTGTAAGGGATTACTCCGAGGAGAGGGCGGGAGGAAAAATCACCCGCGATTCGGCAGCCGCCGCTCTGGAGCTTTTAGAGATAGACGACAACGGCCTGGACGAGATGGACAAGAGAATTTTGCGCGTAATGTCCGAGAACTACGGAGGGGGTCCCGTGGGAATGGGAACAATATCCGTGGCTGTCGGAGAGGAGGAGGAAACTTTGGAGGAGGTCCACGAACCCTACCTCATACAGGAGGGATTTTTGAGGAGAACCCAGCAGGGAAGGGTTCTTACAGACAAGGCGTGGAGAATTCTCGGAGTGGAGAGGGGAGGGCTTTTTTGATGGTGCTTTCCCTTTAGACTTTTAACAAAACGCTGATATGAAGAGAAGAAAAGTTGCCATTGTATTGTCGGGTTGCGGAGTGTTCGACGGAAGCGAAATCCACGAGGCCGTGGCGGTCTTGATGTCTGTCGAGAGGGAGGGAGCCGAGCCAGTATTTTTTGCCCCGGACAAGCCGCAGGCTTCCGTGGTAAACCACAAAACGGGAAGCGAAAGCGCCGGAGAATCGAGAAACGTTCTTGTTGAATCCGCCAGAATAGCGAGGGGAAAAGTTTTTCCCCTGTCGGAGTTTAGGGCGGAGGATTTTTATGCTCTCATTTTTCCCGGCGGATTCGGGGCGGCGAAAAATTTGTCGACGTTTGCCTCGGAGGGGGCTAATTGCTCGGTGGACAGGGAGGTAGAGGCGGCTATAAAGTCGGCTTTAGACGCTCATATAAAAATCGGATTTGCCTGCATATCTCCCGTGATAGCGGCAAAAGTTATTTCAAACGGAGTGAGGTTGACAGTCGGATCCGATTCCTCCGTGGCTTCGGCCTTGGAGTCTCTCGGGGCGAAGCACGTCGAGTGTCCTGCGGATTCTTTCGTGGCCGACGAAAAGTTTTCTGTGTACTCCACTCCGGCCTACATGCTCGCCGAAAACACTGTGGCTATGAGCGATGGAATAGGAAAAATGGTCTCCGAGATTTTGAGGGACTGAAAAATATTCGAGGAACATGAGAAAAATTTTCCGCGCAACTCTCTTAAAGGCTTCGGTTTTTTTGGCGGCTTCAATTTTTGTTTCGGAGGCGGGGGCGGCCGGGCGCGGATTTACCATGCTTCCGGGAACCGTGAAAAATTTTGAGCTGCCCAATTTCAACGAGAAGTCGGGCTGGAAGGAATGGGAGCTTTTCGGCGACAGCGCGGAGTACATCGACGACTCAAGAGTCGACGTAAAAGGCCTCCTATTGAAGCTTTACGAGGGTTCCAACGTCCTGAAGGCCGAGATAAAAAGCGATTCCGCAGTTCTTAATCCGAGCACAAAAAAGGTCGAAAGCGGGGCGAAAATTTTTGTGGAGGGAAACGGTTTTTATCTCGAAGGCAGGGGCTGGAATTGGAACGGCCCCGCGAAAACCACTCGCGTTTTAAACGACGTCCGGGCGAGATTTTCAAGGCCGGACAAGGAGGCGAAACCGTCCGACAAAACCGAAGTTGAGAGCGCGGAGGCTTCAATATCCTACGGAGGCAACACCAACAAATTTAGCTTCGAAAAGGACGTGGTGGTCAAGGGGGACGATCTGCACGTTGAGTGCGATGCCATTCGAATCGACGCAGAAAAGGGGGGGAGCGGTTCCTCTCCCGTAAACGAGATAGAGGCCGAGGGGAACGTGCTTATGCGCAGGGAGGGAATAGAGGCCCATGCGGGGATAGCTTCGATATGGCCCTCAAAAGACTACGCGCTTTTGACTAGGAAGCCGAGCTTGACCGACCTGAAGAGCAAGGCCACGCTTGCGGGAGATAAAATCGAGATATGGAAGGGTTCGGGGAAGATCGTGGCGAGTTCGTCGAAAGAGGCTAGGGCCCTGGCAGTTTTCCAGCATTCCGACCCCCAAGAGGGTAGAGTTTCCATAGTGGCGGACAAGATAGACATGCTCGGGGGAGGAAATAAGGACAGCGTATTTAATTTTGTCGGCAACGTTAAGATAATAACTTCGGACTTTGCCGCCTCGTGCGACAAGCTCAAAGCGGTCGCAAAAAGCGGTTCGGGGAAGCCGGAGCTGATTTCGATAGAAGGGGAGGGCAATGTCAAATTTACCAATTCGAGCGGAGATGCAAAATCCGACTTTTTGAAGGTTTATCCGTCACGCTCCGAAGTGGAGCTCTTCGGAAACGCCTCGCTCGAAGACGGAAAAAGCGGAATGAAGGTGCGTTCGCACAAAGTGGTGTTCGAGAGGGCAAGCGACAAGGGAAGGGCTCTTTCAAGGGAGGGAGACAGAAGCTCTTTCGTTATTACCACTATTCCGGAAACTGCCAGCGCGGAGGCTTTGGACGATCTCGACTTGAAAAATTCGAAAGTTCGCAAGCAGGGTTCGGGAAAAGGCGACATGGGAACGCTTATAAAATCCCGCAGAATAGATTTTTCAAGGAGCGGGGAGAAACTTTCGGCCGTTTTCAAAGAGGACGTTTCGGTAAAGAGCTCCTCAGCCAACGCCCTGTGCGACGAACTCGAAGTTTTCGCCGTAGGAGACGAGAATATCGGAACGAGCGTGAGGAAAATTACGGCTCGCGGCGATGTGAGAATGTCCAACGAGGGATATTTTGCCTCTTCGAAAATAGCGGAGATTTACCCGAAGGTCGGAGTGGAGGGTAGAGGGGGAAAGAGGGAACTCAGGCGGTACATAGAAATGTACGCTCCCGAAAACTCTCCAGACTCGCGCCCGAGCGTCACCCTTCCGCCCGTGGGAAACATAGGGTTGAACTCGGCCGACGAAATATCAAAGGACTCTTCGCCCACCGTCATCACCAGCGACAGGCAGTATTTGTCGAGTTCGGGCGACGGTACGGACAGGTACTTTTTCGAGGGAAACGTGGAGGTTCGCGGATCGGGTTTGAATGCGGATTGCGACAAGATAGAAGTGGTGATGAAGTCGATTTCGTCGAGGTCTAAGAAACGCATATCCCAAATAGCGATGAGCGGAGAAGTTAAAATGGAGCAGGGCCTCAAACGGGCCGAGTGCGATAGGGCGGATATATTTCCCGACGCCCAAATGGTGGTGATGAGGGGCAACGCGTTCGTGTTTAACAAGGAGGACAACACGAGGGTAGCCGGGCCACGCCTTACCTATAACGCGGGCACTCGCAGAATTTCCATGGAGCAGTCGGATCTCGAAGGGGCAGTGAGCCGCCCAACGATAGTTCTCCCGTCGTTTGGAACGGCGAAAGACATCAGGGACAAACGCAAGGAAAAGGAATAATTTTGAATAGTTGCAGCCAAACGGAAAACAAACCCAAGAAAAAAAATTTGATGAGGAGGCTCTACGATTGGACCGTGTCATGGGCGGACAAGCCGAGGAGCATGTGGGCTCTATCAATTTTGTCCTTCGCGGAATCATCGTTCTTTCCCATTCCCCCGGACGTTCTTCTCATTCCGATGGTGTTCGGGGCGGTGAAGAAATGGTTGAAGATAGCGGCGGTGTGCACTTTGGCGTCTGTGGCGGGGGGAGTGTTCGGCTGGGCGATAGGGCATCTTGCATGGGACGCTATGTCGGAGTTTTTCTTCAAATACATTCCGGGATTCACGCACGAGGCCTTCGACTACGTGGCAGAAATCTACCAAGGAAACGCGTTTTTGGCTATTTTCGGGGCGGCTCTAACTCCCATTCCATATAAAATCTTCACCATAGCCGCAGGGGTTTGCGACGTTAATCTGATGGTTTTTATTCTCGCCTCCATATTCGGAAGGGGTGGGAGGTTTTTCGCGGTTGCGGCGGTTATAAGAGTGGTGGGGGAAAAGGCGAAGCCCTTTATAGAAAAATATTTCAACATGATCGTAACGGCGTTTTTCGTCCTGCTTGTGCTCGGGTTTGCGGCTATAAAATTCATGATGTCTTAGGGTATTCCGATTTTTGGGAGGCGAAAGAAATTCCGGTAGGTCTTGAGGGAATTTTCCTATCTTTCGTGGAATGTTTTTCGTAGGTTTTTCCACGCTTCCTTCGCAGGGCGATTTTACTTGCCGAAGCGGGCGGGCGAGTTTAGCGTCGGCGGGATTTTTTTAAGGATAGCATTTCCTTTAACGGAAGGGCGGGCACCATGTCCAAGCGAGACGATTTGAAAACCATTCTCATAATAGGATCCGGTCCGATAGTGATAGGCCAAGCATGCGAATTCGACTACTCTGGAACGCAGGCTTGCAAAGCCCTCAAGGAGGAGGGATACAAAGTTGTTCTCGTAAATTCGAATCCGGCGACAATTATGACGGATCCGGACTTTGCGGACGTGACTTACATAGAGCCTCTGACTCCGGAAATTCTCGAGAAGATAATAGAGCGCGAGCGTCCGGACGCCCTTCTGCCTACCCTGGGCGGGCAGACAGGATTGAATTTGTCCCTAGAATTGGCGAAGAGCGGCGTTTTGGAAAAGTATGGAGTGGAGCTTATAGGGGCCAAGCGCGAGGCTATAGAAAAGGGTGAGGATAGGGAGTTGTTTCGCAAGGCTATGTTGAAAATAGGCCTCGATGTTCCCCAGAGCGTGGTGGTTCACGAGATGAGGGAGGCGATAGAATGGATAGAGAAATGGAAAAAATTTCCAGTGATTATCCGTCCGAGCTTCACTCTCGGGGGAACTGGAGGAGGAATAGCGTACAACAGGGACGAATACGAGAAAATGGTGGCGTTCGGATTGAGTTCGTCTCCCGTGAGCGAGGTTCTGGTGGAGGAGTGCCTTCTCGGCTGGAAAGAATTTGAAATGGAGGTGATGAGGGATCGCAAAGACCAGTGCGTGGTTATATGCTCTATCGAAAATTTCGATCCTATGGGAGTGCACACGGGCGATTCCATAACCGTGGCTCCGGCAATGACGCTCACCGACAAGGAATACCAGCTGATGCGCGACGCGAGTTTTGCGGTCATAAGGGAGATAGGTGTGGAGACGGGCGGATCCAACATTCAGTTTGCGGTAGATCCGAAGTCGGGAAGAATGGTAGTCATAGAGATGAATCCGAGAGTTTCCCGCTCGTCGGCTCTCGCTTCGAAGGCTACCGGATTTCCCATAGCCAAGATAGCCGCTAAGCTTGCCGTCGGATACACTCTCGACGAGCTAAAAAACGACATCACCCGTGAAACTCCCGCCAGTTTCGAACCTACGATAGACTACGTAGTCACAAAAATTCCCCGGTTTACCTTTGAGAAATTTGCCGGCAGCGACAACACCCTCACTTCTTCCATGAAAAGCGTGGGCGAGGCAATGGCAATCGGATCCACTTTTAAAGAGTCGCTGCAAAAAGCTTTGAGGTCTCTCGAGATAGGGGCCCGCGGATTGGGCGGCGGCGGAAAATTCGGAAACCGAAACAATCTTCCGGATATGGATTCTATCAGAAAGGGGCTTGTTCGCCCTACTCCGGAGCGAATATTTTACATTCGCTACGCCATGCTCGCGGGCATGGAAGATTCGGACGTTTGCGAATGCACGAAAATAGATCCGTGGTTCGTTCGGCAAATTCGGGAAATTGTCAGCTTGGAGAAGGAGATGTCGGAGCGCATATGGCTCGGAATGACTCCGGATTTGTTGCGAAAGGCGAAAAAGGCGGGATTTAGCGATCTGCAAATTTCCGAAATTTGCCAGACAAAGATTCGAAACATAAAGAAAATGCGCTCCGACAACCGCATAGAGACGGTTTACAGGCTCGTCGACACCTGCGCTGCGGAGTTCGAATCTTACACCCCGTACTACTATTCCTCCTACGGAGACGAAAACGAAATTCGACCCTCCGACAAAAAGAAGATAATGATAATAGGCGGGGGCCCAAACAGGATAGGGCAGGGAATAGAATTTGACTACTGTTGCGTGCATGCGGCGTTCGCGTTGAAGGACGCCGGATATGAGACGATTATGGTCAACTCCAATCCCGAGACTGTATCCACCGACTACGATACTTCTGACAAGCTGTTTTTCGAGCCGCTTACTTTGGAGGACGTGTTGGAGATTTACAGGCAGCAGAAATGCGACGGGGCAATAGTCCAATTTGGCGGACAGACTCCGCTGAATTTGGCAAGCGAATTGAAGGCAAATGGAGTCAACATAATAGGCACCTCTCCCGAGTCCATAGACGCCGCCGAAGACAGGGAAATATTTAAAAAAATTCTCGACAAACTTCATTTGAAGCAGCCTGTCAACGCCACAGCCACCAATCCCGAGCAGGCGTATGAGTTGGCGGGTCAGATAGGATTCCCGATACTTTTGCGTCCGAGTTTCGTTCTCGGTGGAAGGGGAATGTTCATAGTTTACAACATGGAGGACATGAAGAAGGTGATTCGGGAGGCGTTCGACGCGGCTCCCGGAAAGCCGGTGCTGCTCGACAAGTTTCTGGAAGACGCCATAGAGTTGGACGTCGACGCAATAAGCGACGGAGAGACTACGGTTGTGGGTGGAATGCTAGAGCACATAGAGTTTGCCGGGGTGCACTCGGGAGATGCTGCTATGGTTCTGCCTCCGCACACTCTACAAAAGGGAATACTCGACGAGGTTCGTCAAGCAACCTATGCTCTCGCCCGGGAGCTCAAGGTAGTCGGGCTGATGAACATTCAGTATGCTATAAAAAAAGGCGAACTGTATTTGCTCGAAGTCAATCCGCGAGCCTCAAGAACAATTCCCTTCGTTTCAAAGGTAATAGGGGTTCCCCTCGCAAAGCTTGCCGCCAGAGTTATGGCAGGCGAAAAATTGAAGGATCTCGGCTTTACGAAGGAGGTTCATCCGAAGTGTATCGCTGTGAAGGAGAGCGTGTTTCCCTTCGTAAGATTTCTGGGCTCACCCATAGCTCTCACTCCGGAAATGCGTTCAACAGGCGAGGTGATGGGCCTTGCCGACGATTTGGGAATGGCTTTCGCAAAGTCGCAGATAGCCGCCCAGCCAGGACTTCCCCTGTCCGGGAACGTTTTCATATCGGTCAAAGACCACGACAAGGAGGCCGCCGCAGAAATAGCCAAGGCGTTCGCAGACTTCGGCTTTTCGATATACTCCACTGCGGGTACGGCGGAATTCTTGAGGGCAAGGGGAATTTCCGTCACAAAGACCTACAAGCTTAGCGAAGGCGCAAGGCCCAATGTGGTCGACATGGTCAAGAATGGGCAGATGCAGATAATAATAAACACTCCTTCCGGAATGTCCCCCCGACTCGACGAAAACAGGATAAGGGAGTCGGCTTTGCTTCGCAAAGTTTGCATGATAACCACAATTATGGGGGCGTATGCGGCAATAAGGGGAATTGCCGCTTTAAGAAGGGACAGTGTCAAGGTGAAGCCGCTTCAGGAGCACATGAAGACCATAGAGGGCGCGTTCGACTACGGCAAAACCTGCAAATTCGGGAAGGCGCATCTTGGAGGTTCTTCGGCTTTTCGGGGAGCTTAACAAACGGGCTATTTTTTCGATACGGTCAAAAAGATGAACCAAAAACAATTTCAAAGGGCAGTAGAAGCTATAATGCGCGACGATCCGCGCTACGCGGCAGGCGCTTACATATTCGTCAGAATGGCTCTCGACTATACTGTCAAGAAGCTTTCCTCGAACGGATCCGGAAGGCCCGACAGAAACGTCAGTTCGCGGGAGCTTTTGGACGGGGCGGCGGAATTTGCCCTCGAGTCGTTCGGGCCCATGGCGATGACTCTCTTCGAGGAGTGGGGAGTAAAAAGCTGCTCCGATATAGGCGAGATAGTTTTCAATTTGGTTGAGGCGGGAGAGCTTCGCAAGACCGACGACGACAAGCTCGAGGACTTCGACGGGGTTTTTGATTTCAAAGATGTTTTCGTGAAGCCGTTTTTGCCGTCTTACGCAAAATAGGAAAAATTTGGAGATCGAAATATGCAGGGACTTGAGATAAAAAATTTATCCGTGGAGGTTGCGGGAAAACTCGTAGTGGACGATCTTAGCCTTGATGTTCCCTTCGGGGAGGTCCATGCGATAATGGGTCCCAACGGAACCGGGAAGAGCAGCCTTTCGAAGGCAATGGCGGGAAATCCGGATTACCCGATAAAATCCGGCTCGGTCATTTTGGGAGGGGAGGACATAACAGGTTTGCTCCCGGACGAAATCTCCAAAAAGGGATTGTTCCTTGCGTTTCAGTATCCGGTGGAGATACCGGGAGTGAGCGTGGCGAATTTCATAAGGGCATGTCTAAACGCCCGGCTTCCCTCGGGGCAGGAAGTTTCTCCTCCGGCGTATTACAGGGAGCTCTACGAGAAAATGGATTCCCTAAAAATAGACAGGTCGTTTACTGCAAGAAGTCTCAACGACGGATTTTCCGGAGGAGAAAAAAAGCGCTGCGACATTCTTCAGATGTTGATGCTTAAGCCGAGGTTTGCCGTGCTCGACGAGATAGACAGCGGGCTTGACATAGACGCGCTTAGGATTGTTTCCGAAGGGGTGAATTCGGCTCGCTCCACAGGAATGGGAATGCTCGTTATAACGCACTATCACAGGCTGCTGGACTATATAAAGCCGGACGTAGTGCATGTTATGAACGGCGGAAAGATAGTAAAGAGCGGCGGATTCGAGCTTGCGCTCGAATTGGAAAAGCGCGGCTACGATTGGGTGGGGAAATAATATGTCCGAAGAGCTTGCGTTCAATCCAGACAGAAGCGCCTTCGACTTCAAGTACGCCGAGGATTACGCCTACGATGCCGGAGTAGGGCTCAACGAGAACGTTGTGAAGTACATTTCCGGAGTGAAGGGGGAGGATCCGTGGGTTTTGGATTTTCGTCTGAAGGCTCTAAAAATATTTTTTGAAAAGCCCAACCCAACCCATTGGGCCACCAAACTTCTCGATTCAATAGATTTTTCCAAGATACGCTATTATCTTGCGAAGGGAGCCCAGCGGCGCAAGTCGTGGGACGAAGTTCCCGAAGATGTTAAAAAAACTTTCGAAAGACTGGGAGTTCCGGAGAGGGAGAGGGCGTTTTTGGCGGGAATAGACGCGCAGTTCGACTCGGAGTCGGCGTATTCGAACATGGAGAAGAGGTTGTCGTCCATGGGAGTGGTATTTGTCGATTCATCCGTAGGGCTGAAGAAATATCCCGAGATATTTAAAAAATATTTCGGAAAAGTAATTCCTCCCTCCGACAACAAATATGCGGCGCTAAACAGCGCGGTTTTTTCCGGAGGAAGTTTCATATATGTTCCGAAGGGGATCAAAGTGGAGCAGCCTCTCCAGGCGTACTTTAGAATAAACGCGGAAAATTTCGGGCAATTTGAGAGAACTTTGATAATTGCCGACGAGGGTTCGGAACTAATGTACATGGAGGGATGCACGGCGCCAAAGTTTGAAACGGGAACCCTTCACAGCGCGGTGGTGGAACTGGTGGCTTTGAAGGGAGCTAAGATACAGTACGTCACCGTGCAGAACTGGTCGAACAACGTATTTAATCTGGTCACCAAAAGGGCGGTGGCGGAGGAGGACGCCCAAGTAAGGTGGATAGACTGCAATATAGGTTCCGGACTTACGATGAAATATCCCGCGGTGATGTTAAAAGGCAAGAGGGCGAAGGGGGAGGTTATTTCCATAGCTCTGGCCAACAACGGACAACATCAGGACACCGGTGCAAAAATGATACATTTGGCTGACGACACCACCTCCAACATCGTTTCAAAATCCGTGAGCGTAGGAAGCGGAAGGGCTTCGTACAGAGGCTTGGTCTCCATTTCCAAGAACGTCAAGAATTGCAGGAACAACACGGTTTGCGACGCTCTCTTGATAAATTCCAATTCGAGGAACGACACCTATCCGGCTATAACGTGTTCGGGGGAAAACAACTCCGTGCAACACGAGGCGAGCGTGTCGAAATTGAGCGAGGAGCAAATTTTTTACATGAGATCCAGGGGACTTTCCGAGGCGGAGGCTACAAGTCTTGCGGTCAACGGTTTTGTGAACGACTTGGTCAGGGAATTTCCGATGGAGTACTCGGTGGAGTTGAAAAGGCTGATAGAACTCCAAATGGAAGGAGCGGTAGGCTGATGGAAAGCTTTCTCGAAAAAGTTGCAGCCGGGGCGAGGGAGAATTTTTTGAAGTTGCCCTACCCGAATCGCAAAGACAAAAATTGGCGCTTTGCGGATATTTCGTCGTGGGGAGCTAAGTCGCTTGAAAAATATTTTTCCGATTTCTCCGAGCTTTGCGGATCCGCTCCCGAAGCGCTCGTGGAAGAGGGTTCGGGAGTGGAGATTTTGGGCGCGTCGGAGGCGGCGGCTAAGTATCCGGAGGAGACGGGAAAGTTCTTCTCGGATCCGGACGGAAAGTTTGAGGCGCTGCAAATGTGCGTTCCGGAAAGCTCGGTTTTGATAGACGTCCCGGCAGGCTCCGACGCGAAAATCTCCATAAAAGCCTCCAAGATGGATTCTCTTTCCGCATGCGGGGCGATAGTTAGGATAGGGGAGGGGGCCAGGGTAAAAATTTCGAGGGAATTGGGAAGCGGATTTTTTTCCTCCAGAAGATTTTTATTCGAATTGGGTAGGGATTCCACTTTGGAAATGGGAACGTTTTCCGACTCTTCAAAATCGGCTCCGCATTTTTTGCGGGAAAAATTCTACTGTGGGGAGGGCTCGAGCATTTTCGACTCCTTCGCGGAAAATGGCTCGTCGTGTTCCAGAAGCGAGAGAATTTTCGAAATTTTGGGAGAGAGAGTAAAAGTCGATTCGAGGTCGTTTTTGTCGGGGCGTTCAAATATAACCCACGATCTGCGAACTTTTCAAATGCACAGGGCGGGAAATTCGAAGAGCGACTTGGCTGTGAAGGCGGCTCTGTTCGACGAGTCCTCACTCGCATTTTCCGGGCTCGTCAGGGTGGAGGAGGAGGCTAGAAAAACCGACGCGTACCAGAGTTGCAATTCCATGTTGATGTCGAGCGAGGCCCGCTCCCAGAGCGAGCCGTCCCTGGAAATTTTGTCGAACGACGTGGCGTGTTCGCACGGATGCGCGGTGTCGCGCCCCGACGAGAACCAGATTTTTTACATGCGTTCGCGCGGAATATCGCTCGAGGTTTCCCGTTCGCTCATATTGAGGGGATTTGCCGAGAGCGTGTTCGAAAAGTTTTCGGACAGAAAATTTGCCGAGAAGTGGATTGAGGCTCTGACTAGATAGTTCTCTTGCTCGAACTTAAAAATACGCCCTTGCGGGCGGGCAAAAAAAATCCGAACGCCAAAAGCGCCCGGATTTTTTTTGAGCAGAATTAGAGCTGTTTGAAGAAGTCGTTGCCCTTGTCGTCCACGAGAATGAACGCCGGAAAATCCTCTACTTCTATCTTCCATATCGCTTCCATTCCGAGTTCCGGATACGCGACAAGCTCGACCTTTTTGATGTTGTCCTTGGCGAGTATTGCAGCCGGACCTCCTATCGAACCCAAGTAGAAACCTCCGTGTTTTTTGCATGCGTCGGTCACTTGCTGGGAGCGGTTTCCCTTCGCTATCATGATCATGCTTCCCCCGTGCGATTGGAATAGGTCCACATAGGGATCCATTCTTCCGGCGGTGGTCGGCCCGAAGGATCCGGAAGCCATTCCTTTCGGAGTTTTTGCCGGTCCCGCGTAATACACGGGGTGGTCCTTGAAATACTGGGGCAGATCCTTTCCGGAGTCGAGAAGGGCCTTCAAACGCGCATGGGCTATGTCGCGGGCTACTATAATCGTTCCGCGCAGTTTTAATCTCGTCTTTACCGGATATTTTGAGAGCTCTTTCAATATTTCACCCATGGGGCGGTTGAGGTCTATGTCGACAGCTCCGTCGGCCATGTTGACGTCGCGGTATTTTTCGGGAATGAAGCGGGCCGGATTTTCCTCGAGCTTTTCGAGCCATATTCCCTTCTCGTCTATTCGGGCCTTGATGTTTCTGTCGGCCGAACACGACACTCCGAGCCCTACGGGGCAACTGGCTCCGTGCCTGGGCATTCTGACCACACGTACGTCGAGCGCGAAATTCTTTCCTCCGAATTGAGCCCCGATTCCCAACTTCCGGGTCTCCTCCAAAAGCCTCTTTTCCAGCTCTATGTCGCGGAAGGCGTGAGGAAGCGGATCCCCGTGGGTTGGAAGATCGTCGAAGTACTTTGCGGAGGCCATCTTCACCGTCTTTAGGCAAAGCTCGGCGCTCGTTCCACCGACGACCCAAGCTATGTGGTAGGGTGGGCAGGCGGCGGTTCCGAGCCCCCTCATCTTCTCAATCATGAAGGGTATCAATTTGTCGGGATTGATGAGGGCCTTCGTCTCCTGGTACAAATAGGTTTTGTTGGCGCTTCCTCCACCCTTGGCTATGAACAGAAATTCGTACTTGTTGGAATTTGTCGCAAACAAATCTATCTGGGCAGGAAGATTGCAGCCCGTGTTTACTTCGTCCCACATGTTTAGGGGCGCGTTTTGCGAATAGCGCAAATTTTCCTCGGTGTAGCAATCGTAAACTCCCTTCGACAAAAATTCCTCGTCGCAGCAATTCGTCCAAACTTTCTGGCCTTTGTATCCTATTATGGTCGCGGTTCCCGTGTCTTGGCACAGAGGAAGCTTGCCCAGAGCCGAAACTTCGGCGTTGCGAAGCATTGTAAGAGCCACGTTTTTGTCGTTGTCGGAGGCCTCGGGATCCTCGAGAATTTCCGCGACCTTCTTCAGATGTTCGGAGCGCAGTAGAAACGCCACGTCCCTCATGGCGTTGCGGGCGAGAAAGGTCAGCGCTTCGGGGCTTACCTTCAGGATTTTTTCTCCGCAACATTCCTCAACCGATACTCCCTCGGTCGAAATTAGTTTGTATTCGGTCGTGTCCCCTCCGTGCGGGAACATCGGCTGATATTTGAATGGAGGAGGATTTGCCATTTCTTATTCCTTTTTTTAAAACGTATTGGTTCTTTCCACGATATAATCTCAAATTAAAAATCAACTCTCAAGTTTTTTCGCTTTCCCGGTTTCGTTTTGAAAAACGGCGGAATAGCTACGCTCCTACACAATGAATCTTGACGAAAAGAGAAAAAAGTGAAGAGTGTGAAGCGATTGAATTTTACGGTCGAATTTGAGCCTGCGGAGATGAAACTGATCGACGGAAAAGTTTTTGACAACCAATACGAGGAATTCTCCAAACTGGGGGAACTTGACGAAAATCTCGCAAGCGCCGCGGTTCGCGGAATGTCCAAAAATTCTTCCAAAGAGCTGATTTTCGACTATTCCCTAAAAATGCGCATGAACGGGGGCAAAGCTCTCGCCGTGGCTTTGGCCCTCAAAGATTATATCTCTAAAAATTTTCCAAACGAAAAGCGAATCGGAATAGTTCTGCCGTCTTGCTTGCCGGGTTTTTTGGTGAATATAGCTGTTCAGATGGCGGGCAAAACCAGCGTAAATATCAATTTTACCATGGGTTCGTCCGCGGCGAAGGCGTGTCTTAGAAAAACGGAAATCAAGTCCATAATCGGTTCGGAAAAGGTCAGGCAGAAAGTCTCGGAGAGATCCCCGGACTTTCCCTGGACGGATAATTTCTTGGACATAGGAAAAATTTTGAAGTCGATAGGAAAGGCGAGAATAGCAAAGAAACTTATCGCAGTATCCCTTCTCCCATCTTGGGCTTTGATAAAGCTATTCCGAATTCCCACTAGAGGAGGGAACGAGGAGGCGTCGATAATTTTTACGAGCGGTTCCGAAGGAGAGCCAAAGGCTGCGGTCCTGACGCATAGAAACCTAATTTCCAACGTTTATCAGATGAAGTATTCGGAGATTTTGCAGGCGGGTGTCACTCTTCATGCAAATCTTCCCCTGTTTCACAGTTTCGGGCAAACCATTCAAGTTTGGTTGTCGGCGATCCTCGGGGTCAGGCAGGTATCGGTTCAGAGTCCTCTTGAAGTCCAGGCAAATTTGGAGGCGATGAAAGAAGGGGGATCGTCCCTAATGATAAGCACTCCTACTTTCTTGCGGTCCTATTACAAAAAGGGAACTTCGGAGCATTTTAAATCTATGAAGATGGTGATAGCTGGGGCGGAAAAAACCCCCGACGGTTTCATGGATATGTGGTGCGCAAAATTTCCAAACGTGAAATATCTCGACGGATACGGGCTCACGGAAGCTTCCCCCGTGGTTTGTGTAAATCTTCCCGAGGGACTTCCCACGGGCAGATTCAGAAAGGACGCAAGCGGAACTAGACCGAAATCCGTCGGACAGATTTTTTGCGGAATGAGGGCCAAAGTTTGCGATCCGGAATCGGGTGCGGCTCTCAGGGCAGGAGAAACGGGAATTTTGCACCTGCAAAGCCCGAGCATTTTCGCGGGATATTTGAATCAGCCGGACTTGACGGAAAAAAAATTGAGGGACGGTTGGTTGGATACCGGAGACTTGGCGTTTTTGGACGAAGACGGCTATCTGTACATAAAGGGCAGATTGTCCCGCTTTTCAAAAATAGGCGGTGAAATGATACCGCATTCGACTCTCGAGGACGTTATAGCAAAAGCTTACGGGGTTGAGGAATCGGACGTTCCGATGGTGGCTGTCGGTTCAAAAATAGATGAAAATAAGGGAGAGGCGCTTGTAGTGCTGGCTGCATTCGACATAGATCCGAAAGATCTCAGAAAAAAGCTTGTGGACGCAGGGCTTCCCAATCTTTGGATGCCAAGAAACATAGTAAGAGTGGAAAAAATTCCGGTGCTTTCCACGGGAAAGTTGGATCTGGCAGCTATACGCAGGGAGTGTGCGAAGTAGTGTTTGGCTTGCTTGCTCGGAGAATTCTTTTTGCGTTTCTGCGGAGTGCCGAGCCTTATAAACCGGAAAAACGAAAAAATTTCGCGCCAAACTTCTCCTTACTTGTTTCGCGAATTATTCCGTTTCTACATCTTCCGCAAAACCGGATTTTTCTTCCGCCAAAATATAACTTCTTTGCGGTTTCTAAGCGGTTTGATTGGCCTCATTTTTTCGCTCTATTATTGGCAAACGTAGCTTGTTTCTCCTAATGTTTTTTCATGCGCCTATAATTTTGAAGGTTAGAAGGCGCGGGCTATTTTTTCCTTTGAAACTTGGTTTGCTTGTTCCCCCCGAGTCGCTTTGAGGGGAATTATGGGAGTCCTCTGTTATTCGCGGGATTTTTCCTCTCTTTCGATTTTGGAGCAATCGGAATATTCGCCAATATAAAAGGTTCAAGAAATCCTCTCTTGAAAGATTGTTAAGCTTGTGCGGCGTCCAAGCGAACACAAAAAAAGGCTTCGGAAAACCGAAGCCTTTTATTTTGTCGCCTAATTTTAGATTAGAACAATACCTGGACCTGCGCAAGAATCGTGTTGGAGTACATGCGCGATTCGTCGCTCTGGAAGATGGATCCGGTGTAGTATCCGAACTCGTATCCGACAGAAGTCTTGATGGCGTTGGTTATGTACCAGTTGGCGCCGACATAGACTGCAGCAGCATTGTCGAAAAGAGCTCCGGTTCCATTGCCGAGAACGTTGTTAGCCGTTCCGTTGCCGACTCCCATTCCGTTCGAAGCTACATAGGATCCGCGAACGACGGGCTCAATGGCTCCCCAGTCGCCGATATCCATTTTGTAAGCAACCGTGAGGTTGGCTCCGAGAGGAGTCTGTCCCACGCCGTTCCTGTAGGAGTAATTCTCAACCTGCTGGAGGAAGAACTCGCCGATGACCGTCAAACCCTTATAGGTGAAAGCCGCATAGGGGTTGATTCCCCATGTGCTACCAATGGCTCCATTGGTAAGGGAGAAAGCTCCGCGGGGAGCATAGCCGAAGTTGCAACCCATGTCGAGAACGCCTTCATTCAAAGCCATCTTGTAACCAACAGCAGCCCAGAAGCTGAGACCGTCGTTGCTGGCGCTTGTCGGGTCGCTCTCGTCTATGTTGGAGGTGACGGCGACGCTGTAATAGAGGCCTTCGCACTGGGCGACCGTTCCTTCCCAGAAGATACCGGTCGTGCGGCTGCCGAAGTTGTTCTGCAAGGAACCGTTTCCGTCCGGACGGGTGAAGAACCACGTGGCTATCGAGCGCTCAATGGCGAGCTGCTGGAAGTCATCAGTGGTCTGTTCGTAGCCCATGTTGACTTTGCGGAAACCGAGGTCGAGCCTGCCGGTGAGATAATCGACATCGATTGTCTTAGAGAGGACAACCTTGTCGAGGTAGTTGCGATTCGCTCCTTCCGTTCCGAAATCGGTCACGAGGGTAGCGGTCCAACCTCCGCCGACGTCCGCTTCAATTCCGAGCTTAACATAGCGGAGGAGGAAGGTGCTCGTTTGCGTAGAAGGAGTTCCGCCGGGAGCCTTCACGCTATCCTTGTTGAACGCGTACCAGCCGGAAGCTCCACCGAACAACTTGATGGACTTGGTATTGGCGTTGCCGGGGGAGACCGTCACGGTATCCTTGGCGATTTGCGCGGCTTCCTGCTGTGTAAGGACGCCCTTCTTGACGAGTGTCTCGAGAAGCGTCTTATCCTGAGCGTTGGCGGCAACGAGAACGCCGGCCGCCAATAAACCGAGAATTAATTTTTTCATATAGTTTTGATGTAGTTTGTTTGGTTTTTCTAAGAGGCGAACCACACACGAAATGCGAACACCGCCCCCTATTTTCCGACAGGAATTCTTAAGCTCCGTTCCGAAAATGCAAGCATTTTTTTTATCTTTGAAGCGCCCAAAAAATTTCGTGGTTTTTAAAAATTCGTTCTGGACCATGCCGAAATGCAAAAGGGGCAAATTTGCGCCGAGCACCAAAGTTTGCTCTTTTTGCGAATGGTCATAAAAAAAAGCGCCGCACCAAATTTTTTGGGCGGCGCTTTAACCAATCGACTCTTACAGGGAGGATTCGTTGATTTTAAAATAATCGTAAAGTTCCGATTCCGTTCCCGAAAATCCGAAATCGTCCGTTCCAACTATCTTTTCCGCGTATTTGTGCCACGGAAGCGTAGATCCGGCTTCTATCGCAACCCTGTTTTTGCAGGAAGCGGGCAAAACTTCTTCCTTGTAGGAATCCGGCTGCCTGTCGAAGAGCTCCATGCAGGGCATCGAAACAACCCTGACTCCGGGTTTGCCCTCGGCGGCTTTCATAGCAAATTGAAGTTCGGAGCCGCTTGCTATTATTATTTTCTCGAGGTTTCCGCTTTCCCGCTTTGCCACATACGCTCCCTTTAGAACTCCGTTTCTTCGCGTTTCCACGGGAATGGAGTTTTGAATGGGCAGGTTTTGCCTCGACAGAAGCAGGGCAGTCGGCTCGTTCTTATTTGAGAGGGCGAACGCGTAGGCTCCGGCGCACTCTTCCGAGTCGGCGGGGCGGACGACATTCAAGTGCGGTATGCATCTGAGCATGGCGGCCGTTTCCACGGGCTGGTGCGTCGGACCGTCTAGCCCTACGCCGATGGAGTCGTGCGAATATATAAACTGCACGTTCAATCCGGACAGAGCAGAAATTCTGACCGCTCCAAGCATGTATCCTGCAAACGTAAGGAAGGTGGCTCCCGAAGGAGTAAACAAACCGTCGTAGGCTATTCCGTTCGTGATGGCTCCCATGGCGTGCTCGCGGATTCCGTACCAGATGTTTCTTCCGGAGCGGTCGCTTGCGGAAAAGTCACCCATTCCCTTCAGGTAGTTTTTGTTCGACCCGAACAAGTCGGCGCTTCCCGTTATGATGTAGGGAATTTTTTGTGCCAACGCGTTTAAGACTACTCCCCCGCTCGCTCTCGTGGCGCTTTTGTCGCTCTCCGGGAAAACCGGTATAAGTTTCATCAGCTCCTCAGCCGATTTTGTTAGCGACTTTTCACGGCAGGCGTCGAGTTCCTCCGCTTTTTGCGGATTCTCGGATTTCCATTCGGAAAACAGCAGATCCCATTCCGACGATTTTTTCGCGAGCTCCTCGGCTCTTTCGGAGAATGCCGAGCGGGTCTTTTTGGAGACGTAGAATTTCTTGGAGGCGGGGAGTTTTAGGGCCGCGCGCGCCGAATCCGCGAACTTCGCACCCCCCTCTCCGTGGGCGGCGCTTTTGCCTTCTATTTCGGGAATTCCCTTCCCTATGACAGTTTTGAAAATCACTATCTTAGGCTTGTCGCTTTTCGAATCGCGGGCCTTTATCAGGGCTTTGCGAATGGACACTATTTTGTTGCCGTCCTTGACGGTCGTCACTTCGAACCCGTACGCCTTGAACCTCATAGCGACGTCTTCGGAGGAGCTCTTTTCCTCGAGCGCGTCCAAAGTCACCCCGTTCGAATCGTAGAGCAATATTAGGTTGTCCAGCTTCAGAGTTCCCGCGAGGGAGCAGGCTTCCGCCGACACTCCCTCCTGAAGGCAGCCGTCCCCTGCCAGGCACCAAATCTTATGCGAGAATATTTTGCGGGAATCCGAATTGAAACGGGCCTCAGCCATTTTTTCCGATATTGCCATTCCGACGGCGTTCGCTACGCCCTGTCCGAGCGGGCCGCTAGTAATCTCTACTCCGGGAGTCACTCCGAATTCCGGATGGCCGGGAGTTTTTGAATGGGCCACGCGGAACTTCGATACGTCCTCTATTGTAAGGTCGTATCCGGATATGTGCAGCCAAGAATATAAGAACATGCTTCCGTGTCCGGCGCTGAGAACAAAGCGGTCCCTGTCCAGCCAATCGGGGCGTTTCGGGTCGAACTTCAAAATCTCTCCGAACAAAACCGCTCCTATTTCGGCGCAGCCGAGGGGCAATCCGAGATGTCCGGACGCACGGGCGGCTATAGCATCTATGGCTAGGCCTCGGGCTTCGTTGGAGGCTCTTTGTAGAACTGAATTTTTCATGTTTACGATTTCCTTATGTATTCTGTTTATGTGTCTAATTGTGCAAAGACGTTCGCGCGCGGGGAATCACTTGAAGATTTTTTTAACTATCAAATTCGCGCCGGTATTCTCCGACACGCTCATTTTTCCGGAACAGCCCTCGTCGGCTATTCTCAGATTGCGCCCTCCGGAAAAAGAGTTTTCCGTTATGGAAATATTTGAGCACTTTTCGAATGAGAGAACCACGCTTTCCGGTTCGCAGGAGGAAATTTCGTTTTCAGAAAACGATATTCCGGAAGCTCTCGACAGACTGGTGGCGGGGCGGTCGAAAACCTTGAACTTGTTTCTGAGAATGCTTATGTTCTTAAATACGCTCGAGTCGCCATGAGGGGAGCAATCGGAAGCTATCGCAACCGCGCCGTCGGATTCAAAGGCGTTCCGAACAAACCTAGCGCTTTGAAGGGGAGCGCACACCGCAAAGGGGGGATTCGACAAAAGCTCCACTCCGGACGTTCCGCGCATGTTCCTAAACTCGTTGGATACGAAGTCCGCGCCTGATTTCGACGAGACCGACACGGGGGCGTAGCAACCCGTCAGCTTGTTGTGCGAGAACGATAGCTTGGCTGCTGAGGTCGAATTGTACGCGAACTCTACCGACTTAGAAGAAGCCATTGCCCTCGAATCAAACTCCAGTTCGAACGATGATTCAGAGAGCATTTTTATGTTGGAAATTTTCGCCTTGGAAACGAGTCCCCCGTCTTTCGAAAGCAGCGCTATCTCGTCTCCCTTGGAGGCGAAAAAAATGGTTTCCTTGCTCGGGTCTTTCAGCTCGAATTTTGCCCTCGCGTCGGAGATTCGCTCCACCAGAACCGCGCATTGAGCCGAAACTAACACGGGGGGAATTTCCGCCCCCTCAAAGGAGCAGGATCTTACACTTGCCAAAATTCTGCACGATTCAAACTCCACCACTGCCCTCAGCCGATTGCGGGATTTGTTCCCCGACGGAACCTTGCCTTTCATCGACATCCACATAAAGGCGGACGGAGAACTTCCCGTTTCAGGCTTGAAGTTCGAATCCTTCACAATGGCGTTGGAGCAGTTCGAAAAGAAAAGAACCGGGGACGACGAGTCGGAATTGACAGTGGCGGAAACTCCCTTGCAGCCCGCAAACACAATCGCCGAGGCGGTGGCGGATTTTCTCGGCAAAACCTCTCCGAAATTCGCCCGGACGGAATTGCAGTTCAAGACGGCGAAGGCAGGCCTGGAGGGCTCGCACAAGAATCTCGCTTTTGAGGCGTCTATCGTAAAGTCGGAAAAATCCTCTATTAGAATTGCGGATTCCGCCACGAGCGGCGAACCCTTGTATGACTTCTTTATATCCGGAGAGCCGTCGGAGTCTATGTCGAAGAAATCTATAAAGTCGTCCCAAATATCCCTCTCCATTTCCTCCGGATTGTTTTCCGCCGAGGGCCTCTTCGCAGGTTTTGAAACTCCGGACCTTATTTTGTACTCCCCGTCAAGAAAGGTCAGGCTTTCAATACCCTTCGATTTGCATCTCGACACTGCCACTTTTATCGCCGCAGCGCACAGATCCGGATTTTTTGTAGGCCTGACGAACACGGTGTCGTCGTCTTCAGAAACCGCTCCGTTGATGTCTGCCAGAGCCGAGTCCAATTCGGAAACGTCCACGGCGTTCGCGCAAGCCGCGAAAAGAAACAGGGCAAGGAAAAGTATCGCCGGCGCGATATTTGAAGGCTTCAAAATTTGAGGCATGGGCGTTTCGTTAAAAAGATGCCTCCATTAAACTCCGAATCGCGATTTGCTCAAGAAGATTTATCTTCTCTTTACGTGAAGCTCCTCACTTCCTAAAAACTTCCGAAAACTGCCGAATTTCCAAGTTCGCTTTCTATCTTTAACAGCCTGTTATACTTGGCTATTCTGTCGCTTCTGCTCAGGCTTCCTGTCTTTATCCAGCCCGAGTTGACTCCCACGGCAATGTCTGCTATGAACGAATCTTCCGTCTCTCCGGACCTGTGCGATACTATAGTTTTAAAGGCGGCGTCCTTTGCTATTTCCACGGTTTCCAGAGCCTCGCTCAGTGTGCCTATTTGATTGACTTTTACCAGAACGGCATTTCCGGCCCGCCTGCGGATTCCCCTCTTTAAAAGCGAGGGATTCGTGGCGAACAGGTCGTCCCCAACGAGCATGATGCCGAGCTTTTTCGTGAGGAGCTCCCAGCCGCTCCAGTCGCTTTCGGAGCAGCCGTCTTCTATCGAAATTATGGGATATCGATTCGACAATTCCTCCAAAAAAGAAACCATCTCCGAGGAATCGAGAGCCTTCCTTCCCGATTTTTCGAATCGGTACATTCCGCTCGAGTAAAATTCGCTGGAAGCCACGTCCAGCGCCGCGAACACTTCCTTGCCGAATTTGTATCCCGCAAGCTTGCATGCGGAGGCTATCGCATCGAGCGCCTGGCTGTCGCTTTTGAAATTAGGGGCGAAACCTCCCTCGTCGCCAACGGCCGTCGAAAGCTTTGAAGCTTTCAAAACTCCCTTTAGGGCGTGGAAGATTTCAGCCCCCATTCTCAGGGCCTCCGAAAAACTTTTCGCTCCCTTGGGCACTATCATAAATTCCTGTATGTCCAAGGGCGCGTCGGAGTGGGCTCCTCCGTTTATGACATTCATCATCGGAACGGGCAAAACCCTCGCGTTTACTCCGCCTATGTATCTGTAAAGCGGAACCCTTAGCGCCTCGGAGGCCGCGCGAGCCACCGCGAGCGAAACAGCCAATATGGAGTTGGCTCCCAAATTCGATTTGCCGGAGGTTCCGTCCAGCTTCCTCATGGCCGAGTCTATTCCCGATTGGTCGAGGGCGTCCATTCCTACGAGCTCGGGGGCTATTTTTTTGTTCACGTTTTTTACCGCCTCCAAAACTCCCTTGCCTCCGTACCTTCGGCCTCCGTCCCTGAGTTCGAGCGCCTCGCGCTTTCCAGTCGACGCTCCCGAGGGCACGGACGCCTCGGCCCGGGTTCCACCGGATAAAAAAACCTCGCACGCTACGGTGGGGTTGCCTCTCGAATCTAAAATCTCTCTTGCGCAAATTTTGGATATGCTTGTCATGGCTAATATTCTACGCTTTATTCGACTCGCGTAAACAAAGAAAGTTTCAAATATTTTTTTGTAAAATTTCGCGATTAAAAAAGTATTGAAAAATCGTCGAATATAATGTTGATAATACGCATCCAATGGGGCGCGTTCGTTTTTTGGGACGCGAGCAGGAGGTTTGCGTTATGCAAATCTGGTAATTGTCAAAGTTTTCAACAAGCAAGAAAAAGAAAGGAACGAGTATGTCAGAAAGACCTCTGAATGTGGGAATCGTGGGAGGTGGTTGCGGAGCTTTTATAGCCCAGCCCCATCAAAAGGCGATATTCTCCGACGGAACGAGAAGAGTTGTGGCCGGAGCTTTGCATCCGAATCCGGAAGTGGCTATGAAAGAGGCCGAAAATTGGCCCTATCCCATAAAGGGATACGAGTCCTACGACAAAATGATAGAGGACCAAAAGAATCTTCCGGAAGACGAAAAGTTGGACTACATACTTATCGTCACTCCGAACTTCGTGCATTTCGATCCCGCGATGAAAGCACTCAAGGCGGGAATTCCGGTGATATGCGAAAAACCCCTCACAACCGACGTCGAGCAGGCCCGCGAGCTCGTCAAAGAGGCGGAGTCCAGAAACATTCCGTTTGCTGTGGCGCACACCTATCTCGGGCATTGGACAACATGGTTTTCAAGGTTTGTGGTGACGAGCGGGCTTCTCGGGGAGATAAGATGGGTGGACTCCTCCTACATACAGGGCTGGCTTGCAAAGAAGATAGAGCAGCAGGGAGGCGAATCGGGCGCGGATTGGAGAACCGATCCAAAGCGTTCGGGAGGATCGCTTTGCGGCGGAGACATAGGCACACACGCCCTCATGCAGCTTCGCTTTGTGACGGGACTCGAGGTGAAGCGTGTTTCTGCTCATCTTGAGACGTTCGTCAAAGGAAGGGTTCTCGACGACCACTTCACGACTTATGTCGAACTTTCAAACGGCGCCAAGGGAATGGTGAGGGCCTCGCAGATTTGTATAGGGCACAAGAACGATCTTTCGATAGAGGTTGCCGGAACGAAGGGCAGCTTGGTGTGGCGCCAGGAAGAGCCCGAATGCGTAAAGATAATGCTCGCCGGCCAGCCCGACAGGGTTTACTGGAGGGGCGACGTCCAGGCAAACGACGGTTTTCTCGGGGAAGTTCCCGAGTGGCTACTCAAAGAGCCCAGAATTCCGGCAGGACATCCAGAGGGATTCCATGACGCCTACGCGAGAATTCACCGCTGCTTCGAGAAAGATGTGAGAGCTTGGAAGAAGGGTGAGCGCTACTCGTTCGACAATTCGAAGTACGCGACCGTGCAAGACGGCCTCATGGGACTCGAGTTTGTGGCCAAGGCTATAGAGAGCGACAAGAAGGGCGGAGCCTGGGTGGATATGTAGCTTTTTCCTACCAACGCATTAAAAGCGCGGATTTTTCCGCGCTTTTTTTTTCGGAAATTTTATCAATTCATGAGATGTTCGTTTCCGATTTTTTGCAAGGCTTGCGTCTTTCTTTTTGCTTGGAGCGCTGTTCGGGAGAATATTTGTTTTTCCACCTTTCAATTTTCGCTCGGAAAACCTATTTGTCTCTATTCAAGGCGTTTTTTGCGCTCCCCAAAGCGGACGAATATCCGCTTCTTGTAGCCCCTATGTCGGACGATATAGAAACATAGGTGTATCCCATGTCTTCAAGGGGTTTTAGCAGGTCGAACGAGCACATCAAAGTGCCGGCCAATTTTCCGTTTTTGGCGGCTGCTTCGGCAACTATTTTTCGGGCGTCGTCCAAGGTTCTTCCAAAAACGTTATTTTTCCCTCTGAGTTCGAATCCCATATCGTAGGGGCCCAAAAATAGAACATCGGCAGACTCAGCAATTTTTTCGGCGTTTTCGAGGGCTTCGCAGTCTTCTATTTGGGCGAACAGTTTTGGCCTTACAAATTCCATTTCTTCCGGAGGAATCTTTTTTAGCCCGTACTCGAACGATCTCGACGATCCTGAAAAACTTCTCTTTCCCCAAGGGGCATACATTACGGCCTTTTTTGCTTCTTCAGCTTGTTTTGGGGTCGAGACGTGTGGAACCATTACCCCGGAAGCTCCGCAATCCAACGCGAAGGAAATCTTGTTCGCTTCGAGCGAACTTACCCTCACGAACGCTTCCGGTATCCCCCCGCTTTTTGCCGCGAGCAGATTTTCAAGCAGATTCCAACGGCCCAAATTTCCGTGTTCGGCATCCAGCAGCATCCATTCGAATCCCGCCGCGGCGGCAAGCTCTGTCGTCACGGGAGATCCGACGCATATCCATGTTCCAAGTTTCAGCGGCATAGCCGTCAAAAATACGCGCGCCGCAGGGGCGGGGGGACTCGAACCCTCGACCAACGGTTTAGAAAA
>CASDUP010000054.1 GCA_949283955.1 uncultured Verrucomicrobiota bacterium
GTCCAAGCGATTATCTTCACGAACTAAAGTGCGCCGCCCCCTAGGGGGCAATAAGTAAATGAATCAATAACTTTAATCTTTACAAACAATCAACAATATCTAAAAACATCTACCGTCAGTTATGCACTGGCGTTTTGAAAAAAGGGATACATTACAACTATAGCGAAACTCTAATATTAATATAATCCAAGAGAAAAGAATAATTTTAATTATTTTGCATATCTAATCTATTATTTAAAATTTTCGGTTCACATATTCTTGACAAAAACAATATTTTTATAGCCTTATTATTCGGCGTGCGGCTTTGTCAGAAAGACTTTTACAAGCACTAAAATTTTGCGAAAGGAATGGAGTGGAATTCGGGGATTTTACAACGGAATTACTGAATGGATCCTGGATGGCAGCGGGAATATTGGCGGTATATTTGGGGTTTTTAATTTCGGCTATAGGCGCTTTTATACCTGTAATTCCAGGGCCGACTTTCGGATTTCTGGTCTTGCTTCTGTTTAAGTTGTGCGTTCCTGAGGCGCAAATGTCCTGGTGGACCGTGTCGTTTATGGCGCTTCTTGCTATTCTTGCCCAATTGATGGACATAGTTTTGTCGTGGGTGGGTGCCAAGAAGTTTGGTTCCACGTGGAGGGGAGCCTTGGGCGCCGTTTTGGGAGCTATAGTGGGAGTTTTTATACCGCCTCCAATTATATGGATATTTATAGCTCCCCTAGTACTTGCGGCGGCTTTCGAATACTTGGGCGGAGCCGATATAAGGGCGTCCTCGCTCGCTGGAATAGGGGCGTTTTTGGGCACTCTTGCGGCTTCCATTTTCAAATTCTTCGTCGTTGTGATAATGGCGATTGTATTTACGGCAAGCGTAGTGTCTATGTTGGCTTCGTATTAGCCGCGGGAGGATAGTGAAAACTGCCGCGCAGATGGGACAAAATGTCGCACTTGGGCATTTTTGCGCAGTAAATTACGGGAAAATATCGCTGCGAGGCTGCGGATTTTGCCGCGTTTTTTTGCGATAACTTACCTCTGTACAACCAGATGGGAATTTCTATTTGTCCCTTGCCCAATAATTGGTAACATTGGCACGAAGAATGCTACGTTAATAGGCATGAGCAAAATATTAGGCATTGATTTAGGAACGACGAATTCCTGTATGGCGGTAATGGAAGGCGGAGAAAGTACCGTCATTCCTAACAGCGAGGGCGGGAGGACGACACCTTCAATCGTCGCTTTTGCAAAGAACGGGGAGAGGCTTGTGGGCCAGGCGGCGAAGCGCCAGGCTATTACAAATCCTACTAACACCATTTATTCGGCGAAGCGTCTTATAGGGCGCAAATATTCCGAGGTAAAGGAAATGGCGTCGCAGTTGCCCTTCAAGGTTGTTGAGGGGGAGAACGGCGCGGCGGTTATAGAATGCACTGTAAACGGGCAGACGCAGAGATTTTCACCGGAGCAGATATCCGCTATGGTTCTTCAGAAGTTGAAGGCGGACGCGGAGGCGTATCTTGGGGAGAAAATAACCAAGGCGGTGATAACGGTGCCTGCGTACTTCAACGACGCTCAGCGCCAGGCGACAAAGGACGCGGGAACGATAGCTGGGCTTGAAGTGATGAGGATAATAAACGAGCCTACAGCTGCGTCTTTGGCTTACGGACTCGACAAGAAGCAGGACGAGACGATAGCCGTGTACGATTTGGGTGGCGGCACCTATGATATTTCCATACTTGAGATAGGAGATGGTGTATTTGAGGTGAAGGCAACGAATGGCGACACGCAGCTGGGGGGAGACAACTTTGATGCGCGGATCATAGACTGGCTGATAGACACCTTCAAGAAGGACACCGGAATAGATTTGCACAACGATCCGATGGCGTTGCAGCGTTTGCGCGAGGAGGCGGAGAAGGCGAAGATAGCGTTGTCTTCCGCCCAGCAGACGGATATAAATCTGCCGTTTATAACGGCTGACGCCACGGGTCCGAAGCATTTGAGCGTCACTCTTACGCGGGCCAAGCTCGAACAGTTGACGGAAGATCTGATACAGCGCACGATAGCGCCGTTTGACGCATGCCTGAAGGACGCTGGGCTGGGCAAGAGCGATATAAACGAGCTTGTTTTGGTGGGTGGAATGACCCGCATGCCTGCGGTGGTGGAAGTGGCGAACAAGCTTGCTGGCAAAGAGGCGCACAAGGGTGTGAATCCCGACGAAGTTGTTGCCCGCGGCGCGGCGATACAGGGCGGAGTTTTGCAGGGTGATGTTCGCGACGTGTTGTTGTTGGACGTGACACCGCTGACTCTTTCGATAGAGACGGCTGGTGGAGTTTCGACTCCGATGATAGAGCGCAACACCACTATTCCGAAGAAGGCCAGCCAGATATTTTCCACTTTTGCCGACAACCAAACGGCGGTGGACATAAAGGTCTTGCAGGGCGAGCGTCCGATGGCTAGGGACAACAAGCTGATAGGCAATTTCCGTTTGGACGGCATACAGCCTGCTCCGCGCGGAATGCCCCAGATTGAAGTGACTTTTGACATAGACGCGAACGGAATACTTCACGTATCCGCCAAAGACAAGGGCACCGGCAAAGAGCAGAACATAACGATAACCAACAGCAGCGGACTGAGCAAGGACGAAGTGGAGAAGCTTCGCAAGGAGGCTGAGCTTCACGCGGCCGAAGACGCCAAGTTGAAGGAGTCGGTGGAGGCTCGCAATGAGTTGGACAACGTCATTTATGGGGCGGAGAAGCACGTAAAGGAGGCGGGAGATAAACTTCCGGCCGATGTGAAGTCGTCTCTTGAAGCTTCCATATCGGAGGCTAAGGGTGTTCTGAACAAGCAGGATGCTGGCAAGGACGAGTTGAAGTCTGCTTCGGAAAAGCTTATAAAGGTTCTTGAAGCCAACGCGCAGCACTTCCAGCAAGCTGCCCAGACGGCTTCGAGCGGCGCGCAGCCGAATTCCGGAGCTTCATCTTCGCAGGAGCCCAAGAAGGACAATGTGGTCGATGCCGACTTTGAAGTGGTCGACGACGACGACAAAAAGAAAGAGTAAATCACAATGCGCGTACCGGAGGGAAAACGTTTCCTTCGGTATTGCCGTTTTGGGAAAAAGCGTGTTCAATTTTGAATTAAAAAAAACCAAATAAGGAAGGAAAACATATATGGCTAAGGTAAAGATACAACCTCTCGGAGATAGGGTGCTTGTAAAGCACATCGAAGAGAAAGAGCAAATAAAGGGCGGGATTATAATTCCTGATGCCGCCAAAGAGAAGTCGCAGGAAGCCGAAGTGGTCGCCGTGGGCAAAGGCAGGTTGGCGGACGACGGGAAGCGGATTCCCATGGAAGTTGCCGTTGGTGACAGGGTTCTAATATCCAAGTACGGCGGCAGCGAGGTAAATCTCGGAGGGGAAAAGTTTACTCTACTCCGCGAGGACGACGTGGTGGCCATACTCAAGTAAAAACGGAACAATTTTAGGAAAGGAAAAAAATGGCAAAACAGTTGATATTTGACGAAGCGGCGCGCAAGAAAGTTCTCAAAGGCGTCGAAACTTTGGCTAAAGCCGTAAAGACCACTCTTGGTCCCAAGGGAAGGAATGTCGTAATAGACAAGAAATACGGGGCTCCGGTCATAACCAAGGACGGAGTGACTGTGGCCAAGGAGGTGGAGCTTGAGGATCCGTATGAAAATATGGGAGCTCAGATGGTGAAGGAGGTCGCTTCCAAGACTTCCGACAACGCCGGAGACGGAACCACTACCGCAACCGTTTTGGCGGAGGCTATATACAAAGAGGGACTTCGCAACGTCAGCGCGGGTTGCAATCCGATATTCCTGAAGAGGGGAATAGACAAGGCTGTAGAAGCCGCGGTCAAGGAGCTTGCTAAGAACTCCAAGGCTGTCAAGAACAGCGAGGAAATCCGCCAGGTTGCCACGGCGTCGGCCAATTGGGATAAGGAAATTGGAGATATAATCGCGGAGGCGATGGACAAAGTCGGAAAGGACGGAACCATCACTGTCGAAGAGGCAAAGAGCATCAATACTACTCTCGACGTCGTCGAGGGAATGCAGTTCGACAAGGGTTATCTGTCGCCCTATTTCGTGACTGACACGGAGGACATGGAGTGCGTGTTGCAGGACTCCTATGTTCTGATTCACGAGAAGAAGATTTCCAATCTCAACGAACTTCTTCCGATTTTGCAGGCTGTTGCCAAGACGGGCAAACCCCTTCTCGTCATAGCCGAGGACGTGGAGGGCGAGGCTCTCGCGGCTCTCGTAGTCAACAAGCTTCGCGGAACCCTCAACGTTTGCGCGGTTAAGGCTCCGGGATTCGGGGACCGCAGAAAGGCGATGCTCGAGGACATAGCGATTTTGACGAACGGCAGGTGCATAACCGAAGATCTTGGTCTTAAGCTCGAAAATCTTGAGATAGCGGATCTCGGAAAAGCCAAGCGCATAACCGTGACTAAGGAAAACACAACCATAGTCGAGGGAGCTGGGAAGACCGCCGACATACAGGGCAGGGTGAAACAGATTCGCAAGGCCATAGAGGAGACAACTTCCGACTACGACCGCGAAAAGCTTCAGGAGCGCCTTGCAAAGCTCGCCGGAGGAGTGGCAATCATCAACGTTGGAGCCGCCACCGAACCGGAGATGAAGGAGAAGAAGGACCGCGTGGACGACGCTTTGCACGCCACTCGCGCGGCTGTTGAAGAGGGCATAAGCGCCGGCGGTTCTGTGGCTTTGTTGAGGACTGCGGGCGTGATAGACTCGCTAGATTTGGAGGGCGACGAAAAGGTCGGAGCGCAGATTGTCCGCAGGGCGATAGAGGCTCCCTTGCGCCAGCTCTGCCAGAACGCCGGCGAGGAGGGTGCTCTCGTAGTAAAAGAGGTCATGTCGATGAAGGGAGCCAAGGGATACAACGTGGCTACCGGAAAGTACGAAGACCTGCTTCAAAGCGGTGTTGTCGATCCCACGAAAGTGACGCGCGAAGCGCTTCAGAATGCGGCGTCCGTGGCGGGATTGCTTCTGACGACCGAGTGCATGATTACTGAAAAGCCCGAACCCAAGCCTGCCGCTCCCGCTGGAGTCCCCGACATGGGAGGAATGGGCGGAATGATGTAAACGGAGCCTTTTGATAAAGCGAATCCCCGCGGTGTTTCCGCGGGGATTTTTTTTTGATGCGTTTTTTGAAAGCCGTTTTTGATTTGTTAACACCATTGCAGATGCGGCTTGAATTTGGCGTTTTATTTCCAAAAAAAATTTTTTTATTTTGCGCAAAAAATCATCTCTTTATTTTTTTGATTTAAAAAGCGATTCGGCGAATTTTTTTCGATAGCCGGAGGAGTTTAGAAATTCGCGTTTTTTTTTAAGAGTCCATTTTTTGAATCCCGGCTAAGGTTAGGATTTTTCGAGGGGTGCGCATCGTTTATTTATTTGCCTATTTGCGAAAGCGGATTTTGCGGGAGGCGAATTATTTCGAAAGCTCGGGAGGGCATTTTTTTCAGGCAATCGTTTATCAAAGGCAAAAAAAAAGAGGGCTTTGGCGTTTTGCGCCAAAGCCCCCCGAAGCTCATTGTCTTGGCTTGAAGTAGCGGAAGAACAACTTGCAGTAGTATTCGTTTCCGCTCTTAGCAAACTCCACCGAGTAGGGAATTACTCCGAGATCCGTGAAGTTTTTGGCAGCACTGTCGACTGCTATCCAGTCGGCGTTGCGTATGGTCTTTACCCGCGAAAACGCGAGATCGAGAGAATTTCCGTACGCTCTTTCGTAAGTGTTGCCAAACCCCACAACCATTTCGGTTTCGAGATACCAATTTTCCGGAATCATGTCCGTAAAATTGATTCTCGTGTAGCAACCTATTCTGGAGTTTTTGTCGGTAATAAAAGCGGAATCTTTCGTTAGAAAGTCTCTTTTGTTGCCGACGAGCTTTCTTGCCGCAAGGTAGGAAAGTGACATTGCATCCGACGCTCTGCTTGCCCAACCGAAGACTCTGGCGTCGATTACAAGCTTTCTTGACCTAACGGTTTTCGATTTTTTATTTGCTGTCGTTTTTTTCGAACCGTTCGCCTGTTTTTCAAGAATGGCGAGCTGTTCGCTATACGATTTTGCCGACGGAACCAATTTGGTCGCGTCGGGAGCCAGACTCTTGGCCTTGTCGGGCGAAACGACCTTTTGAAAGCCCGCTATAGGCGGGGGTGTGGGAGTCTTGCGAGCCGCGCTGGCGGGGATTTTTGCCTTCGCGGCGGCGGAAGCCGCAGCAGACTTTGAAGAGGCGGTTTTCATCGCCGACTTCACATTTGCTGCGGTTTTGCCCGTAGTTGCGGCGCTTGCCGCAAACGACGCGCTTCCGAACAAAGCGAATGACGACATGACCACGGCCACGGCCAACGCTTGGAAGCGCTTATTTAGTATCCCCCCGGACATAAACTATTCCTCCAACGCCAACCTTATCTTCCTATTTATTTGATATGTCAAATATTTTTTGAAGATATTTTTCAAGGATTTGGAAAATTTCGCTCCGGAGATTCAATAAAAAATTTTGATATTTTGCCCTGCTTAACGGGGTATATTTTCCGGCGGTCAGTTTCGAATTTTTTGATATGAAGGCGCAAAAAAAAGCCGTCCGGAGGACGGCTTTCAAAAATTCCCCTAAAATCCCTTCACCTTGAACAGGGAGGTGACGGACATGTTGTTGTGGATTCTGAAAATAGCGTCAGACATTAGATGGGCTATGGAAAGCACCGTAATCGGATAGTCTTTATAACGTGGATCCGGTGGAGTGGAATCCGTCACTATGAGTTCGTCTATCCACTTTTCGCCAAGCCTTTCAAAGGCGGTGTCGGTCAGCATTCCATGCGTCACGGCGGCGCGGACGGTCTTGGCGCCCTTGCTTTTTAATATCTTGGCCGCGGCGGTGAGAGTTCCCGCAGTCTCGGTCATGTCGTCCACGACGAGTATGTCGCGCCCCTCGACTTCACCCACGAGGCTCGTCGCCTCGACATGCTCGGCGCTGATTCTGCGTTTTGCGATGAAACCTATCGGGCAGTTGAACAGAGTGGCATAAGCCTGCGCCCTTTTCAGCCCTCCGACATCGGGGGAGAAGACGGTCATGTTGCTCTCAAGATTTTTGGAGTGGAGATAGTCGTATATTACCGGAGAGGCGTAGAGATGGTCGCAGGGAATATCGAAGAATCCCTGGATTTGGGTGGCGTGCAAGTCCAAAGTCAACACTCTGTTGGCTCCTGCGGCCACGAGAAGGTTGGCTATGAGCTTGGCGGTTATCGGAACTCTCGGCTGGTCTTTCCTGTCTTGGCGGGCGTATCCGAAAAACGGAAGAACGGCCGTTATTCTTTTTGCCGAAGCCCTGCGGGCGGCGTCTATCATTATGAGCAGTTCCATCACGTTTTCGTTGGACGGCTTGCCTGTAGGCTGAATGATAAAAACGTCGTCGCCCCGTATGTGGTCTATTATCTTTACGAAAGTTTCGCTGTCCGGAAACGATTCAACAACCATGTTCGCGGGCTCTATTGAAAGTTGGGAGCATATTCCCCTTGCTAGCTCGGGGTGTGCGCGCCCCGAAAGTATTTTTAAATTGTCGGTTTTCATGTGGCTGTATTGACGGTCGGGAACACTGTTCCCATTGCTCCAGACCCTATGACGGCTTTTTTTTAAGTCAAGGTCATTTGTCTTGAATGGAAAAATCTAAACTATTCTTTCCTGAGTTTTGCCAACTTTATTTGACTGAAGAAAATTGGCAAAAATTTTTCAATTTCGACGGGCCTATATCCGTTTTGCGGAGACAAAAAAACGCGCGGACAAAAGTCCGCGCGGCAAAATAAAATCTAATATTTTCTATCGTCGTCTTCGTCGTCTGGGAAATCTTCGGAGTAGTCGTCGTTTTCATATCCGTCCTCCTCCTCGTCGTCGTCCCAGTGCATAGTTTCGTCTTCGTCGATGTCCTCTTCGTCCTCGTCGGGAAGATCCTCTATCTCGTCGTAGGTTTCCTCCTCTTCGCCCTTCTTCTCCTCGGAATCGTCCTCGTCGTCGTCCTCGAGCGAGTAGCCGTCGGGGGCGTATTCGAGAATGTCCATGATTTCCCTGAAGGCGTGAATGGCCTTTCCCTCCATGTAGTCGTTGGAGTAGATGTCGCGTATTTCCTCCTCCAGATCCTCGACGGACAAATCTTCCTCGAAGTGGAAGGTGTCGTTGAGCATCTTTATCTGGAGCCGAGTTATATGGTCGAGAAATTCCGCGTATGGGGAACGCTCTTCGTCGAGCGAGTCGGGCAGGAGGAAAAGCTGCAGTTCGTCGGCGTCGGATACGGAGTCGCTTGTGCGGACGAGCTTAACTTCTCCGCTCGGCAATTTCTGGTCTATCGAAAACGGAATAAATGCCTTTTCCACGATGGAGTCGTCGAGTCCGTACTCCCTGAGAGCCTCGAGTGTTTCGAGCATGTGCGAAGTTTGTTTGGGGTCTATCAGGCTTATTCCGTCGTAGTCCCAATTTACTTTATCGCTCATTTCGGACGCCCACCAGTTGAGGTCGTTCCCGAGTCGAGCTTTGCACCAGCTGAGTTTTGGTGATTTTTTTGCCATACCTTCCTTTTAACTCTATTGTTGGCGCGAATATTTCAAAACGCGGCGCGCTTTCAAGCTTTTTTTGTCCGAGTCAAATGGCTGGAATGGGAGTGTTCTTGCTTAGGTTTTCTTGCGGCAGAGAAAATCGCTCCCGCGGCGAATAGTGCGCACAGCCACACGAACCAATTTCCCCATTTTACATATAGGGTCTCTCCCGAAAAATTTTTGTAGAACACTACGTCAGCGTATCCGATCCCTCGAAAATATATCGACCCGTTTTCGTCCGACAACGGTTTGGGGCGGGCTGGGAGCAGCGTTTCGGGATCGAGGCGGACTCCTCTTTCGTCGGTCAGTTCAATTTCTCCTAAAGAATCTGGAGCGTTGTTTGGTTCGCCCTTCCAAATTTTTCCGTCTTTTCCCTTGATGGCGAAGGTGGGGCGCATTCTTCCGTATTGGTCGAAAGCGGCGCTGAGTCCGTTGTTTGACGACCTGAGCAAAACCTTGCGTGTGGAAACCGCTTGGAGGGCAGAATGTGAAGCGTGTTGCCAGGCGCCTCCTTCGCGCCCGTACCACGAGTCGTTAGTGCACACGAAGAGCAGGTCGGCTCCGTGGAGCGCGAGTTCGCGTCCCAGATCTGGGAATATATCTTCGTAGCAGACCATAGCTCCTATACCGTAGTCCTTGCCCGCTATTTTCCCGGGGATTAGTCCGTCGAATTCCCCCGGCTTCAGGTTGCCCACGGGCACGACTTTTCCAATGAACGAGAATAGAGGCGGAGTGTACTCCCCGAAGGGAACGAGCTTTTTCTTGGCGTAGAAATTTTCCGACAGTCCGGAAGTGGGGGAGACGAAGAAGGCGCAGTTTTGGGCATACGGATTGGGTTGCACGTCGAAGTATGCCATGTTTCCCATCAATATGGGAATGTCGAGTTTTGCGGAGAGGGCCTCTATAATTTTTCGAGTGGGTTCGTATCCGACGACCGGCATCGACGGAGGGGTTGCGGCTTCGGGCCAGAGAATCAAATCTACTTTCGCTTTGGAGAGCGCTTCGGTAAGCCCGATTATTACGTCGAAATTTTCTTTTGCCTTTGAGGGGTCCCACTTCAATATTCCGGCCATGTCCGTTTGGACGAATCCCACCCTAAATTCCATTTCTTCGTTTTTCGAAGAGGGAAGCTTTGCTATGTAAACCCAAATTCCAGCGAAGACTAAAATCAGTGCCGCGTAAAATTCCGGAGAAAACTTGGATATTTTTTTTTCGCTATTCAAAGCGCCTGCGGAAACTTTGAGCAGGTGGATTCTATAGAGCCTGTAGATATACTCTGCTATTGCGAGATTGCAAAATATCAGAGTAAAGGACACAATCCACACTCCTCCGTATTCCGACAACTGTATCGAAGCCGGCCTAAGCCATTGCGAATCCGCTAGCAAAAGCCAGCCAAATCCCGAAAATATCCACGTTCTGAGCCATTCCAGAAACACCCATAATCCCGCCAATCCGAGAAGCTTTAACATTCTTGAAGAGCACTTTTCTTCTATTGTCGGAAGCAGTTTTGGAAGAGCCAGGAACCACGGCCATATAAATAGCGAAGATATTATAAGGGGAAGCGCGAACAGGGCGGCCCATCCTGCCGGAGGATAGACGTGCCTAATCCAGCAGAGTATCGCAATCCAAGCCGCGTACGAAAGCGCGAAGGTTGATATTTTCCAAAACTTTCCGGATTCGGGAACGCAATTTTCGAACAGCAGCCTGCAAGCTATGATAGCTGGAACGGCGAAAACATACGCGAATTCAGCCACCCCGAACGGTTCGAAGCAGGCGGCGTACATCGAAAATCCCGCCGCCAGCGCAAGGAGCGCCGCGGCGATTTTGCGAGATTGTTTCACGGCAGAATTTCTCGTTTCGACGGGTTTTATTGCTTCGAGACGAGGGTCCAACCCTCCTCGCGAATCATTTTTTCGGCCTTCTTAAATTTGAGTGTTTGGGTTTGTCCGTTCTTCGAAATCACCACGGTTTCGTTTCTTCCTATTTTGGGAAGGGATATTTTCAATTCGGGAAGCTTCATCTCGTGCGATTCGCCCGATGTCTCTCGGGGGGCGCTTTGTTTCTCCTCTTCCGACCCGGCTGAGCGGAGCATGAGGTTTTGGCGAATCTTGGCTATCATGGAATTGAGGGCCTCTATGCTCGTGGCGCTTCTGAAAATTCCAACGCATACTTCGTTGCGAATTTTTCCCATGAGTTCCTCGAAGCATCTGTACGCCTCCTTTTTGTACTCGTTGAGAGGGTCTTTCTGCCCGTATCCCCTCAGGCCAACGCTGCGGCGCAGATCCTCCATTTCGGTGAGGTGGTCCTGCCAGTGCCTGTCCATGGCCCTCATAACGACGTATCTTTCTATGTCTCTGAGCCTGTCCTTGCCCTCTATGTCGTCGCGTATGGCGTAGAGCTTTTCTATCTCCGACATTATCGCGTCGCGCATTTCGTCGGGGCTTTTCCCCTTTAGCATTTCCGGAGAGATGGCTATCGGAAACCTGCTCGTTGCCCAGCTGCAAAGACCGGATAAATCGTCGTCGGCCGTCGGGCTTTCGGGAGGCGGAAGGGCTCCTATTCTCTCGTCAAGCTCGTCCTTGATGAAATCGTAAACGATTCTGCGGGTTTCATCGGTGCGCATGATTTCGTTGCGCAGGCCGTAAATGATCTCCCTCTGCTTGTTGAGCACATCGTCGTATTGCAAAAGGCGCTTTCTGATGGAGTAGTTCTGGCCTTCTATCGTTTTCTGAGCGCGCTCTATCGAGCGGTTCAAAATCGGGTGTTCGAGAGGCTCTCCCTCCTTGAATGTCTTTTCCAAAATGCGCGCCATTGGGCCTGCGCTTGCAAACAACCTCATGAGGTTGTCTTCGAGGGAAACGAGAAATTTCGAAAGGCCCGGATCTCCCTGCCTGGCGCATCTTCCCCTCAGCTGCCTGTCTATTCTTCTCGCCTCGTGCCTCTCCGTTCCCAAAACATACAGGCCTCCGATTTTATCCACTCCCTCTCCAAGTTTTATGTCCGTTCCCCTTCCTGCCATGTTTGTGGCTATGGTAATGGCTCCCTTCTCTCCGGCCTTAGCCACTATTTCCGCTTCTTGGGCGTGGTTCTTCGCGTTCAAAACCGTGTGCGGAAGACCCGTTCTTCCCAGCATTCTGCTGAGAAGCTCGCTGGCTTCGACAGACGCCGTCCCGACGAGAACGGGCTGCCCGCGCTTGTGAGCTTCGACTATCTCCTTGATGGCTGCGTTGTATTTTTCGCGGCGTGTCTTATATATGACGTCGTTTAAATCTTTTCTAATGCAGGGCTTATTTGTGGGAATTGCCATCACGTTTAAGCCGTATATGTCGTGGAACTCCTGGGCTTCGGTTTCGGCGGTTCCGGTCATGCCGGCCAGCTTTTCGTACAGGCGAAAATAATTCTGAATGGTGATGGTTGCGTAGGTTTTCGTTTCGCTCTCGATTTCCACTCCCTCTTTCGCCTCTACTGCCTGGTGCAGCCCTTCGCTCCACCTTCTTCCGTACATTATGCGTCCGGTGTTCTGGTCGACTATGTGGACTTTGCCGCCTTGAACCACGTATTCCACGTCCTTTTCGTAGAGGGAATACGCCCTCAAAAGTTGGCTTATGCAGTGGATGTCCTCGGAGAGGGCTATGAATTTGTCTTCGGCGGCGAGTTTCTTCTCCTGCTTTTGCTCGACGGAAAGCGACTTGTCCGAGTCTATATCGACAAACTGTGTAGCTAAATCCGGCAATACGAATGCGTCCGGATTTTCTGGATGGACGGCGTTCCTTCCCTTTTCGGTCAGATCGCTTTGGTGCTGTTTTTCGTCCATCACGTAGTAAAGCATCTCCTTGTAGCGGAACCTGTCCTCTTTGCGGAAATCCGCGGCCATTTCCATGTCTATCTTGTCGAGACGCTTTCTTGCGCGGCCGTTTTCCATGAGCTGGCGCAGAATCCTATTCTTCGGCATTCCCATTTTTACCTGCCAAAGCTTTATGGAATTCATCTCGTCGAGATCTCCGTTTTTGTCGAAATATTCCTTAACCTCTATGGCGAGCTTGTTGCACAGCCTGTGTTGAAGGGAGACGACCTTCTCTATCATGGGCTTTAGGCGCATGAAGGGTGGTTCGTGGTCCTCTTGGACAGGTCCAGAAATGATGAGGGGGGTGCGGGCCTCGTCGATGAGAATGGAGTCGACCTCGTCGACGATGCAGTAGTAGTGGCCTCTCTGGACTTGCGCTTCGGGGCTGGAAGCCATGCCGTTGTCCCTGAGGTAGTCGAATCCGAATTCGGAGGCGGTTCCGTAGGTTATGTCGGCCTTGTAAGCCTCGAGCTTTTCCGAGTGGGGCTGCATGTTGTATATCCAGCCTACGGTAAGCCCGAGAAACTTGAAGAGATGGCCCATCCATTCGGCGTCGCGGCGGGCTAGATATTCGTTTACCGTGACAAGATGGCAACCTTTTCCCGTAAGCGCGTTCAAATAGAGGGGCAGGGTGGACACCAGAGTTTTTCCTTCGCCTGTGGCCATTTCTGCTATCATGTTCTGGTGGAGGGCGATTCCTCCTATCAGCTGGACGTCGTAGTGGATCATGTTCCACGGTATTTCATGTCCGCAGACGAGAGAGTTTGTTCCGCAGAGGCGCCTGGCGGCGTTTTTGACCGTGGCGAAGGCTTCCGGAAGAATTTTGTCCAAACTTTCCCCTTTTGCGACCCTATCCTTAAACTCGGCAGTTTTAGCCTGAAGCTGTTCGTCGGTGAGGCTTTGATATTTTTTTTCGAGAGCGTTTATTTTCGCTACGACGGGGCGCGCCTTTTTGTAAAAGCGCTTGTAGTGGCTCCCCGCAAAAAGTTTCAATATTTTCGTTATCATGGTTGTAAGATTGTTTTAGTTTGCCGCCCAATGCTTTTCTATTTTGAAGCTCCCCAGCGAGAAGTGAAGGGATACGTTATAATTACAGATTTTCCGACTACGGCCTTCTCCGGAACCTCGCCCCAATACCTGCTGTCGAGGCTGTTAGAGGAGTTGTCCCCCATTGCGAAGAATTTTTTCGGAGAAACCCTCACTGAGTCTCCGTATTCGAAGCAGCCCTCATTCTTGTAGCCCTTGTATTTCCCCTCCGATTTCGCGTTCTTGTCGAATGCCACAGATCCGCTTATCGGCTTTCCGTTTCGAAGAAGGGTTCCTCTTTCAACCTTCAACTCGTCTCCCTCCTTGCCTACAAGCCTTTTAATGTAGTATTTGTCGTCGGGTATTCCTCCGTTCATGCGTGTCATGCCGTCGCAATACTTCGTCATGAAAACTATGGCTTCCCCGATTTCGGGCTTCCTGAAATTGTAGGTGACTCTATCGACGAAGAGCATATCACCCGTCAGAATATCAAAGTTTATTATTCTATCCCCCTTTTTCAAGTCTGCCAGTTTCATGAAATATTTTCCGTTCTTGGAAAATATAAGGCCCCTTTTCGACGCTTCGTTAACATAATTTCCGCTAGCGTCTCCAAGCGGATACGATTCCATAATGACCGCATCGAGGTTGAAGTCTGAGGGAACGGATATTTTTTTCGGTAAGCCGTCTCCTACAAAGAAGGTATACTCCCTTTCAACAGAGGGCCAAAATCCGAATTTTTTCTCGCGGAGAATTTCGCTTGCGAAAAGGCCCCCGTTTCTTTTCGGCGAATCAGGGGGATTTATCTCCACGAAGAGAGTTCCGTCGTTTGCGGCGTCCGCCGAGTAGTTCCATGCTCCGAGGGTGATAAATCTCCAGATTTTTCCGGCTGCTCCGGGAGAGTCTTCGCCGGCTTTATAGACCTTTGGAGTCATTCCGTAGAAGGTGGGATACATCGAATTAGTGGGAATTTTGAACGGCTGGAAAAAGAAGCTGCGAACCGAAATGGCTATTATTCCGACAACCACTATAGTTTCGACATTGTCTGCCATGGAGGAAAACGGATATATCTTGCCCCCATTTTTTTTCATCAGCTTTTCGAGCTCCGAGGAGGCTTTCGAATAGTCATCGGAGGATAGCTTGTCGTCGAGTATTAGTTCCTCAATCTCGTCCATCAGCTTTTCCATTCGAAGTGCGTCGCCCTCCGGCATAAGGTCCCTTCTGTAATTGTAAACCTTATAAGCCGCCGACAACAGATTCTTGGCGTCCTTTTTTTCCTTTCTTGAAAACCATCCGAACATTTTTCGCGCTTTGGTAAGTTTTTATTTTACGTGTTCGACTTCAAAATATTGACAAAAGCCTCCTGTGGTATCGACACTTTGCCGATATCTTTCATTCGTTTTTTGCCCTCTTTTTGTTTTTCGAGCAGTTTCTTTTTGCGTGTGATGTCTCCCCCGTAGCATTTCGCAAGGACGTCTTTCCTGTACGATCCGAGAGTTTCACGGGCGATTATTCGCCCGCCTATGGCCGCTTGTATAGCCACTTTGAACATCTGCCTGGGGAGAATGTCCTTTAGCTTCTGGCACATTGCCCGACCTTTGGATTCCGCTTTGGACTCGTGAACTATCGAAGAAAAAGCGTCTATCTGTTCCCCGTTTATCAGGATTTCGAGCCTGACGAGTTTTGATTCCTGGTATCCGTCGGGCTCGTAGTCCATGCTTCCGTAGCCGCGGGTGGAGCTTTTCAGCTTGTCGTTGAAGTCGACCAGAATCTCGTTGAGGGGGAGTTTGCAGACGAGCATTACTCTGGAGTCGTCTATAGAGTCCGTTCTCTCGCAAAACCCGCGCTTTTCGGCGACAAGAGCCAAGATGTCCCCTATGGATTCCGTGGGAATCATTATGGAGGCCTTAATGGTGGGCTCGAAAATTTTGTCTATGGTGGATACGTCGGGAAGCCTCGAGGGATTGTCGACCTCTATATTTTCTCCGTTTGTCAGGGCGACTTTGTAAACGACGCTTGGATAAGTGGAGATGATGTCTAGGCCGTATTCCCTCCTCAGGCGCTCCTGCACTATTTCCATGTGTAGCAGTCCGAGAAAACCGCATCTGTATCCGAATCCGAGCGCCACCGAATTCTCGGGCTGGAATGTGAGGGCGGCGTCGTTTAATTGAAGCTTTGCTATAGAAACCTTCAATTTTTCGTATTCTGTGGTGTCGACGGGATATATGCCGGAGAACACCATGGGTTTTACTTCCTTGTATCCGTGCAGCATTTCCGAGGCGGGATCGGAGGCGTTTGTAAGCGTGTCGCCTATCTTCACATCGGATACGCTCTTCATGTTTGGAACTATGTATCCCGTGCAGCCGGCGTCCAGGCTCTTTTCGGCCTTCATGGTGGGGGTGAAGCGCCCGACCTCCTTTATGGTCGACTTAAAGCCGGATCCCATGAACTCTATTTCGTCTCCCGCTTTGAAGCTTCCGGAGAAAATTCTCACGTAGCAGATGACTCCCCTGAAAGCGTCAAACACGCAGTCGAAGACAAGCGCCCGGGTCTTGGGATAGTCCGCGCTCTTCGGAGGAGGAATTCTTCCTACTATGGCTTCGAGAATTTCGTGCGTTCCGATTCCTGTCTTTCCGCTTGCGAGAATTGCGTCGGAGGCGGGAATGGCGAGGACGTCCTCAATCTGTCTTTTGCATGCCTCGGGCTGGGCAGAAGGAAGATCCACCTTGTTTATTACGGGAATGATCTCCAGCTCTTGGGCCGTGGCAAGATGCGCGTTGGCAACCGTTTGCGCTTCCACTCCCTGGGCGGCGTCTATCAGAAGCAGCGCGCCCTCGCAGGCGGCTAGGCTTCTGGAGACCTCGTAGGAGAAGTCGACATGCCCAGGAGTGTCTATCAGATTCAACAGGTATTCCCGTCCGTCGTCGGCCTTGTAGGTCATGGAGACGGGATGGCTTTTTATTGTTATTCCGCGCTCCCTCTCCAAGTCCATGGAGTCGAGGAGCTGGTCTTGCATTTCCCGCTTTTCAATCGTTCCGGTGGCCTCGAGAAGGCGGTCCGAGAGGGTCGTCTTCCCGTGGTCGACGTGTGCTATTATGCAAAAATTTCTGATGTTTTCGGTTCGCATCAAACTACTTTTTATTTTCCGTCTCTTCGGGCAGGTTTACCGATATCGACAGATCTCTAAGCTGTTTCTCCGTGACGGGGGAGGGCGACTGGGCCATCAAATCCTGCCCTCTCTGGGTTTTGGGGAAGGCTATGATGTCGCGTATGGAGGGCCTGTTTGTTATGATGGAAACGAGCCTGTCGAATCCGAGTGCTATTCCTCCGTGCGGGGGAGCCCCGAATTTGAACGCTTTTAGCATGTATCCGAAGCGCGATTCGACCACGTCTGCCGGAATTTTCAGGACATCCTTGAATACTTTTTCCTGGAGTGTCGGATTGTGGATTCTTATAGAACCCCCTCCGAGTTCCGTTCCGTTTAGAACTATGTCGTAGTGTTGTCCGCGAACCTTCAAAGGATCGGAATCCAAGAGGGGAATATCCTCCTCGACCGGCGAAGTGAAGGGGTGGTGTGCGGCAACATACCTCTGCTGCTCTTCATCAAACAGCATGAGTGGGAATTCGATAACCCACAGGAAATTGAACTTGTTCCAGGGAATGTCGAGCTTTCCGCGGGACTGCAAGAGCCTTGCGCAGTCGAGCCTGACCCTTCCGAGAATGGAGCAGGCTTTTTCCCAGTCGGTTGCGGCGAAGAACACGACGTCTCCGTCTTCTATATTGAGCCTTTCCTTCAGAGCAGACTTTTCCGCTTCGGACAGGAATTTTAGAATGGGGCTCTTCCATTCGCCGTTTTCCGCCTTGATGAACGCAAGCCCTTTAGCTCCCATAGCGCGGGCTCCGTCCTCGAGCGACTTGAGCTCTCCCTGGGTTATGTCGGCCAGCCCTTTGGCGTTTATTGCCTTCACCGCTCCGCCTTCGGAGTTTGCCGCTCCGGAGAAAACTTTGAAGGAGCTGCCTTTAAATACTTCGGTGAAATCTTGAAGCTCTATTCCAAAACGCGTGTCGGGCTTGTCGACTCCGTACCTGTTCATTGCTTCGAAATAGGGCATTCGAGGGAAGGGGGTGGGAATGTCGACTCCAATCACCTCTTTCCAGACCTTCTTCAGCATGCCTTCTATAAGCGCGTACATGTCCTCCCTGTCGACAAAGCTCATCTCTATGTCTATCTGGGTGAACTCCGGCTGCCTGTCCGCCCTCAGATCCTCGTCGCGGAAACACTTCGCCATCTGGTAGTACCGCTCCACTCCGGAGACCATCAACATCTGCTTGTACTGCTGCGGAGACTGGTTGAGCGCGTAAAAGCAACCCGGATTCAAACGGCTCGGAACCAGAAATTCCCTCGCTCCTTCGGGAGTGCTCTTAAAGAGAATGGGAGTTTCGATTTCGATAAAATCTTGGGAATTTAAATAGTTTCTTATTGCGGCGGAGGCCTTGTGGCGCGCTCGAAGAAGATTCAAATTGCGCGGCCTGCGGAGATCCAAATATCTGTATTGTAGCCGGAGATCCTCGTTGACCTTGTCCGCCCTGTCGTCGTCGAGGGGGAAGGGGAGAACTTCGCACACGTTGTGGACAAGCATTTCCTTGCAGTCCACCTCTATGTCCCCGGTTTTCAAATTGGGATTTTTAGTTCCCTCTTCGCGCAATTCAACCGTTCCCTTTATTTGAATTACAGATTCGTCGCGCAGTTTTTGCGCGCGCTCGTAAACCTCTCCGGCTGAGGGGTGAAATACTATCTGGGTTATTCCCTCCCTGTCGCGCAAGTCGACAAACATCACTCCTCCGTGGTCTCTCACGGATTGCACCCAGCCTATAAGTTCCACGGTTTTGCCCTTGTCGGCAACCGTCAATTCGTCACATTTATGAGTACGTCTCATTTCCTTAGATTTGTTCTTTTAATTTTCTTCTCGTCCATTGCCGCAAACGGAATCTCCAAAAAACAGCGCCCAACGGTTCTCAACCCTTGGGCGCGATTTCAAAACCCCGGCCTTTAGGCGAGAGTGTAGGGAGCCAGCTTTTGCGGAACCCTCGTTTTGGATAGCCTCACATAGCTGGGCATTCCGTTCTCGTAGGGAACTTTCACCTCTCCTTGGAGGAGCGGAAGAATGTATTTGTTAAATTGGAAGCTTACCCCGATTCTGTCCTCCGATATCCAGCTTTCAGGGAAGTGCTTTACTCCGTTGGCTACGTCGCTTAAGCCGGCCAGAACCGTTTCGCAAACATACTTGTCGGAGTCTCCCCTCACGAGGGCTACCATCTTTCCGCTCTCTCCTGCCACCGCCGCTTGGACGGCTTTTTTCCCGCACATAAATGCCTCGTTGGAGTCCGTGAGCGACGAGCAGTGAGCCGCCGCTCTCTGGGAATGACCGGGCTTGCAGGTGCGAACCTTTACCGAAGGCATGTTATCGTTGAGAATTTTCTGAAGGTAGTCGCCAACTCCTCCGAGCTGGGAATGTCCGAAAGAATCTTGGGCGGATCCGGCAGTCACGTAGTTTCCATTAGAATCCACGAGTCCTTCGCTGGCTACAACAAGGCAGAATTTATTTTTCTTCAGAACCTCTTGGACCTGCGATACGAAGTAGGCCGCGTCGAAGGCCACTTCGGGAAGAAGTATGATGTGGGGGGCGTCCTCGGGCTGGTTGCGCCTTTTTGCTATGCTCGTTCCGGCGGCTATCCAACCGGCGTTTCTTCCCATTACTTCCACTATGGAGACGAGGTCGTGGTTCCCCATGGATTCGTGGTCCAACGCAAGCTCGCGAATCGTGGAGCAGAGGAATTTTACGACGCTTCCGTATCCGGGGCAGTGGTCAGTCACTACGAGATCGTTGTCAACCGTTTTGGGAATTCCGATGACGCGCATTTCGTATCCTTTGGCTTGCGCGTGCTTGGAAATCTTGTCGGCGGTGTCTTGGGAGTCGTTTCCTCCGATGTAGAAAAAGAATCTGATGTTGTGTGCCTTGCAGACTTCTATTGCGCGGTCGAAATCCTGTTCGCTCTTGAGTTTGTAGCGGCATGTTCCGAGCGCCGAACCCGGAGTGTGGCAGAGTCCCCTTATGTTTTGCTGCGACTCGTTTGCGAGATCAATCAGCTGCTCCGTAAGGATTCCTTCCACGCCGTTGAGCGCTCCGTAGATTTCCTCTATGCAGTCGTGGTTTAGGGCTTCCGTCACAACGCCTGCCAAGCTTGCGTTGATAACGGACGTGGGACCGCCGGATTGGGCGACTAATACGTTTCCAGTCAGTTCTTCTGTCATAAATCTTTGAAATTTTACCTTTGGTCGTTTTGTTGCTTTTTTAAATGGAGCAGTTTGTCGTTTTTTCGCCCAAGGGCAATCATTTTTTGAGGCTTTTGCATACAATATTGGGCTTTTTAAGCGCCGCGGTATCAAATTTTTTCGATGCGGACTCCAAAATTTTTTGTTGTAAGAGGCTATAAAATTTGAGCGTGTGGAGGATTTTTTGGTAAGGAATTTGTAATAGACAGATGGAGAGGAAAAAAATTGCAATTTTGCGTTGGTTTTGGCAATATGGAGTTTTAAAAATGTCAAACGAGGACTCAGATACTCCCGATGTTTCGCGGGGAATTAGGTGCCTTTATCCGCGCAGGGTAAACAGCGAGTTTCTGGCGTTTCTTCCGACGAGTCGCTACGAGGGCAGGACCGTTTTGGTCGAGACGGACGAGGTTTTGGATTCGGAGCTTCCCGAGATTATGTCGGAGAAAATTCTCGGGTTCGACACCGAAACCCGCCCGAATTTTCAAAAGGGCAAGCAATATCCCGTTTCAATATTGCAGCTTGGAGGCTCTAAGAGCGTTTGGGTGATAAGGCTGAAACCTCTTTTGCACAGGCTGGGGGATATATTTAAAGTTTTGGAAAATCCCTCGATAAAGAAGGTTGGGATAGCGGTCAAGGGAGACATAAAAGGCCTGAGAAGTCTGTGCGACTTTAAGCCATCTGGATTTGTAGATGTAAGCGACATCACTTCAAAGATGGGAGTGGTGAACACAGGAATGAGGAATCTCGCGGCCCTGATACTCGGGGAGAAAATTTCCAAGCGGGACCAGTGTTCTAACTGGGCCAACGAGCGCCTTTCCGATAGCCAGATTAAGTATGCGGCAACGGACGCGTGGATGAGCAGAAGGCTCTATCTTGAAATGCTCGATGTCGTTGCGGAGAACAGAACCGACGTAGAGCCCGAACCGGAGCCGGAACCCGAGAGATTCGATTTGAGGAAATTCATATTGAAAGTGGTTAGGGCGATTAAAAAGAGCGTGAAGTCCCTCGGGCCTAGCCCGAAGAAGCCGTGTTATGGAAACGGGAGGAAGCGCGGAGCCCGCTCGAAGAGAAGCAAAAACAGCTGAATTTTTCGCCTGGAGAGGCGACTTTGGAGAATGTGAGTTTTTTGCCGAAGCCAATTCGTTTACCAAACTTTTGGAAGTAGCGGGTCGGTTTACATTTCCATGGATTCGCCTCTCGAAAAAATTTAAATGTTTTCTTTTTGGGCGCTCCGCTGATTTTACCCGGCTATTCTTGCGCTTGCTGCCGGATTATTTCGCAGCTTTTTCGGAATAGAGGCGTTTTGGGGAGAGCTAAATTTTTCCTTTTTTCTCTCCTCTAAAAATATCTTTGTTTTTGGGGAGGCACCGGAAGGAGATAAATAGCTTTTGGTTTAACGGCGTTTTGCCGACGCTCTCGAGAGCCTATCGTTTATCGCCGCTCCCTCTCCTTCGGATACGGGGCATCTCTGGCAGAGAATTTTCGAATAGGGCAACTTGTCTAGGGCCCTCAAAACGGAATAGAGATTTTTTGCAGCCTCGCTTGTCGATCCGTCTTCGCTTAGCCAATAGCAGTCCTTTGAAACCGTCTTGGGACGCTTGAAAAATATCGTGGCGGCATTTTTTTCGGGGGAGGGGCTTTCGTCGAAAAGTTCGAGCGGAATTTTAGGGCTGTAGTGGCTCTTCAACATTCCGGGCGCTTCGGGTTGGGCCTCGTTTGTCTTTGGAGCCTTGTCCAATTCAAATCCCAGCTCTTTTTCTATCTCCTCGGCTCCTATCGGGCCGAATCTGAGAATTTTTCCTGCCGGAGAGTTATCCGTGGAAAGTGCCACTATTGTGGATTCGACACCCCTGTCGCAGGCTCCCCCGTCGATTATGAAATCTATGCGGTTTCCCAGTTGTTCGGCAACATGTGCCGCCGTGGTGGGACTCACGTATCCGAATGGATTGGCGCTCGGTGCGGCTATCGGGACTCCGGATTCCCGAATTAAAGCTCTCATGTCTGGGTGGGAGGGCATTCTGACCGCAACCGTTTCAAGCCCGGCAGTCGCGATGTCCGGAACGGCAGGTTTCTTTTTCAGTATGAGAGTTAGGGGACCGGGCCAAAATTTTTTTGCTAACCTTTCGGCATTGGGGAAAAAATACGCAATGTCGTTTGCCATTTTCATGTCGCAAACGTGGACGATCAGCGGGTCTATGAAGGGGCGCATTTTCGCCTCGAAAATTTTTCTGACGGCCGATTCGTTCAAGGCGTTCGCGGCGAGTCCGTACACGGTCTCGGTGGGAACTCCTACTATGCCCCCCTTCAAAATAAAATCGGCCGCCTCCGATATGTCGGAGCGCGACCGAAAGCTGCGTGTGTTCTCGCGCATCGGTTCTGGTTTGCGCGCGTTTGCGCTACTTCATCAAAAGCATGTTGCGCGCGTGCTTGATCGTCTTTTTGACGTGGCGCTGCTCTTTCGACGTAAGGCCCGTGAATTTGCGCGGGAGGATTTTACCCGTTTCGGTTACGAAGCGTCCGAGGCTTTCGCTGTCAGTAAATTTGAGCTCCGCGGCGTTCTTTTTATTCTGTGTTTTTTCTTCTGTCATTGCGAATTTGGAATTTTGAAAACGTAAACTCTGTCGAAATAAATTTCCTTCGCAAGAAAAAAATTCGCTTCGGATCGTTTTCCCGAAATAATTTTTCCGGCGGGATTTTTTAGAACGACTATCCGGAGACCCTTGCGGCGGGCGATAAAATTTTTTGCTGAGAATCTTTTTGTCCCGATTTCGGGATTCGAAAGGTTTCGGCAAAAAATCCATTTTAGCCTAAAAAAAGCTTTACATTTTTTTTCGAGTGGGGAGAATGCCGGTTTTCAAAAAAAGGACACAAGCAATGGGAAATCTTAAAAAGAAACGCAGACTTAAGATGAATAAGCACAAACGCAGCAAGCGTTCAAAGGCGAATCGTCATAAGAAGCGCACTTGGATGTGCTAAGCGCCGACGCGCTCCGGCTCGGATTGTCTATGGATTTTCGAGCGGTTTCGCGGTCTTGGACTCAGGCGGAACTTTCCCGTTGCCCCGAAGTTTTTCGGGGCTTTTTTTTTTGAGTTCGAAATTTTTTTCGGGAACTTTTCTTCCATCAAAGGAGCGGTCCGTTTTTCGAAAACCATCTTTCTGATAGAAAGGGAGATTTTGTATGGCGGTGCAGGTGCGGTTTTCGTATGCGGAAAAATTTTGGAAATCTTTTTGACCAGTTTTTTATCGAAGCAAAATTCGTTTTACTTCCCGTTCATGGAGATAAATTAGCTTTTAGACTTGCGTATATTTGGCGGTTATAACAAAATGGACGAATATGTGGGAAGATGGGGCTATACAGAGCGGTTTCGCTCTGTGGTTGTTTGTCTAACTTTAAAAAGAAAGTGATATATGAGAAAAATATATTTGGCGGCGGTTTGCGCGCTTTGCGCGTTTTCCGCGTTATACGGGAAGAAATCCAGCAATCCATACAAGGATAAGACGTACACTTACGACGACTTTTTCTGTAAACTTACAGCGGGTCCTTTCGTGACGTGTCCGGACTCTAAGGGAGTGACGGTGGTGTTTACGTCGGACTCAGAGTGCGTCGGCTGGGTTGAAAGCTCGAAAGAAATAAAAAAGGCTTTCTACGGCAGTGAAAGGAGCAATGCCCAATCGTCTCTTTTAGGGAGAAAACTTTCGGGGGAAATTCATTCGGCGAGGGTAGATTCGGGCGGCGACAAGTTCGTTTACAGGGCTCTTGTCAGGAAGCTTTTGATTTCCGAAGCTTCGAGGGGCATCTACGGATTTTCCAACGGATACATAAAGTATCCCTACAAGAGGGCGCTACCCGTATTCGACAAGTTCTTGAATCCCTCCAAAAAAGACACGAAATTTGCGGCGTTGTGCGGAACGAACGGGGACGGAGATCTCGCGGCGGCCCTGTTTAAATCCACAAAAGTGAATGATTTGGATTTTTCGGTTTACTGCGGAAATTTTTCGAAGAGGGACTCCGACAAAAAAACATTCGAATCAAAATTTCTCGCTCCGGCCACGGACTACGTCAATGCAACTCCCTTGTTTTTTGCGAGGGGTGGCAACGAGACTACGGGCTTTCTGATGGACAATTACGCGAAGATGTTTCCGACATACACAGGAAACACCTATTTTTCCTTTAGGCAAGGGCCGGCTCTCATAGTGGTTTTGGACGCCTTCGCTTTTTCAAAGACGCAGGGATATTCCATTTACGACGACTACTTTGTCGACAAAGAGGCCGTATGGCTTTCCAATTTGGGTGAAAGTTCCGAATACAAAGACGCCCCGCTTAAAATATTTTTCGTAGGGGATCCCGTTTTTTCCGACGATGCCTCGCTAAAAAACTTTAAGCAAAAACTCTTGCCCGTGGTGGAAAGGCTAAAGCCCGATTTGTTGATATGCGGCGGAAAAGAATTTTCCGTTCAAAAGATGACTTCCCCCGACGGAGCGGAGCTTTTCGACGTGATAACGCTAGCCGGAGGCGAGATAGCCGTTGCCGATGCAAACTCGGAAGGCGTGAAGTTGGACTTCTTGAAAGTCGGAGGGGAAAAAGCACGAGAGTCCGTGTTTGTAAAGATAAATCGCGGAGAGAAAGAAGGGGAAAAATAACATGAAGAGATTGGATTTTATAAAAATACTGCTGGTGTTGTCGGCATGCCTTCCTTTTGCGGCAGTGGCGGAGGAGGCGGAGGTTAAGAAGTCGTTTCAAGCGGACGAGCCGTGCACCGTGAACGTATCGGACAATCTTGCCCACGTAGTATGGTACACTTCGTCGGATTCGGCCGGGTACGTGAAAGTGTCCTCGTCGGAGGACGACAATTTTAAAAAGCCCGTTTCCTTCTACGATTCAAACAGCGGAATAAAAAATATAGGAAAGTTCCACAGTGTCCGCATTGAGGGCCTCAAACCCGATACAAAATATTCGTACATGGTTTACTCCGTGGAAGTGGGCAAGGACGGGAACGGCAGGCTCGTGTCGGGACAGAAGCTTGCAAGTTTGGAACCGCGCGAGTTTTCCACTACCGGGCCGAAGGAAAGGGAATCGTTGACTCTGTACATGATTAACGACCAGCACGAGCACGGGGACAGAGTGGAGCATTTGTTAAAAAATTCGAATGGGGTCGATTTTATCGTGTACAATGGCGATATGGTCAACAATATGCGCTCGGCCGACCAGATGAGGGAATGTTGCTATCTGCCCGCCTCCCGCGTGACAAAGCTCCCAATACACTACATAAGGGGAAACCACGAGACTCGCGGAAGGTATGCGGGAGAATTTCTTAGAATATCCCCTTGCGAGGCGGGAAGGACTTTTTACTCGTTCCGCTACGGGAAAGTGTTTTTTGTAGTTTTGGACGTGGGGGAGGACAAGTGCGATTCGGACGAAGAGTATTTTGGAATGGCAAATTTCGACGAATTTCGCTCCTCGCAAGCCAAGTGGCTCGAGAGCGTGTGTGAATCTCCTGAATTTAAAAATGCCGACGCCAGGGTGATAATATGCCACGTTCCCGTCGACATCAGAGACGGCAGCTGGCACGGTCAGCTGCATTTTTACAAACAGTTGGCTCCCGTCGTAAACGGCAAGGGATTCGACATATTTCTGGCCGGGCACTACCACCGCAATTTGTTGGTTCCGCCGAGTCCCAAAGGGTTCGACATGCCCATAGTAATTAACGGCGACAAAGAGGGTCTGAGGGTAAAGTTTACTGGGAAGAATATAGAGGTTGAATCGGTCGATATGAACGGAGATTTCATTAAGGTCGATTACAAGGCCGATAGGTTTCCCAAGCGGAAAAAATAACAGCGCGGATTCAAGGGAAAGGCGATCTATGGGCGATTCAAAAAGTACGATCAATCCTTCCGACTTTAACGGAAGCGTGGACGGGGAGCCTGTCGGGATATATTTTTTGAAAAACGCTAACGGGCTGGAGATGTCCGTCACGAATTTTGGGGCGAGGGTGGTCGAACTCTTCGCTCCGGATAGGGACGGAAATTTTGCGGACGTTGTTTTGGGCCATTCAACTTTGGAGGACTACGTCAATTTCAAAGGTGAGCGTTTTCTGGGCGCCACGATAGGCCGTTTTGGAAACCGCATAGCAAACGGCGAGTTTTTTCTGAACGGAAAGGCGTATAAGCTCGCCAAAAACGACGGTTCCAATTCGCTGCACGGAGGAGTCAAGGGGTTTGACATGCGCGTTTGGAAGGTCGAGAAAGCGGAGGCCAATTCCATAGATTTTTCGCTTTTTTCCCCCGACGGAGAAGAGGGGTTCCCCGGGAATTTGAGCGTGAAGATGAGGTATTCGCTCACGGACGAGAACGAGTTTGTCGTGGAACATAGAGCGGAGTGCGACGCGGATACGGTTATAAACCTAACCCACCACTCGTTTTTCAATTTGCACGGCGAGGGGTGCGGAAGCGTAAACGACCATATTCTTCGGATAAACGCCGACAAATTTACCCCCATAGACGAACGCATGATTCCTACGGGAAAATTGGAGGACGTCAGCGGAACACCGTTCGATTTTCGTGTTCCTACAGAAATAGGGAAGAGGCTCGGAGAGGACGACGAACAGTTAAAATTCGGGAACGGATACGACCACAACTGGGTTCTTGGAAATCCCGGGGAGGTAAAGCTGGCAGCGGTTGTGGAGGAGCCGAAGTCTGGAAGGGTTTTGAGCGTTTACACAAGCGAGCCCGGAATGCAGTTTTACGGAGGCAACTTTTTCGACGGAAAGGTAGTGGGGAAGGGAGGAAGGCCCTACGGAAGAAGGGAATCTTTCGCCCTTGAGACGCAGCATTTTCCCGATTCGCCCAATCGTCCCGAATTTCCGAGTTCCGTGTTGAAAAAGGGAGATAGTTATTACCACGTTTGCAAGTATGTTTTCGGCAGCGTTCGCGCTTCTTGAAAGCGGAGCTTAGAAACCTTTGGGAAAGGTGTTCTTCGCGCGATTTCCGATCCGTTTTTGAAAAATTTTCGAAAATAAAAAACGCGAGTTTTCAGATGAAAATTCGCGTTTTTTTCTTTTCCCTAATAGGGCTGAACTATTCCGATGCGACAGGAGTATCGTCGTCGTGCGTGTCTATGATCTTGCAGACTCCGATGAGCTTGTCGTTTTCGGCGAGATTTATAAGCCTGACTCCCTGGGTTGTTCTTCCGATAACCCTGACGTCTTTTACCGGCGAGCGGACTGCCTGTCCTCCCTGGGTGAACATCATAATTTCGTCGCCGTCGGCGACATCCAAGGCTCCGGCGACACCGTGGGTCTTTATCGCTATGACTCCGCTTCCTCCGCGCTTTTGAACCCTGTACTCCGAGTAGCTGGAGCGCTTGCCTTGCCCGCGCTCCCCGGCAATCAAAAGGGTGTGGTTCTCGTCGGAGCTTGCCACAACTATGGCCTTTACGCAGTCGTTTTACTTTTTCAGAGTCACTCCGCGCACTCCCCGCGTTCCCCTGCTTATCGCGCGCAGGTCGGACTCGTCGAAGCATATCGACATTCCCGCGTAAGTCACCAAGACGACCCTCTGTCCTTCCTCGGTCAGAACCACTCCCACGAGATTGTCCCCCTCGTCGAGGTTTATACCTATGATTCCACCGCGGCGGCAGTTTTTGTATTCGGAGAGTATGGTCTTTTTGACTATCCCATTCTTTGTGGCCATTATCAAGGCGCGCTTGTCGTCGTCGAGGCTCTTGACGCAAATCATAGCGGCAACTTTCTCGTCGGCTTTCAGCTCCAACACGTTCTTGATGGAGCGTCCCTTCGATATTCGAGATCCCTCCGGAATCTCGTAAACTTTCTCCACGTAAACCCTTCCGTCGTTCATGAAGAACATGATGTGGTCGTGGGTGGAGGCGGTGAATATGTGCTCTATAAAATCGTCGTCGTACTGTCCGCTTCCTATCACTCCCTTGCCGCCCCGCCTTTGAGAGCGGTAGGCGCTCACGCTCGTGCGCTTTATGAAGCCCTGGTGCGAGACGGATATTATGCAGCCTTCGTTTGCTATAACGTCCTCCATTCGGAATTCACCCTCCTCGGCTATCAGCCTGGTTCTGCGGGGAGAGGGGTACTTTTCGCGTATCTGGCGAAGCTCCTTCTTGATGACCGAAAGAAGCTTCTTTTCGTTTTGCAAAATGGAGCGGTACTCCTCAATAAGGCGCATCAATTCGAGATATTCGCGCTCTATTTTTTCGCGCTCCAATCCCGTAAGCTGGTGCAGGCGCAAATCCAATATTGCGTTCGTCTGGCGCTCGGTGAGCGGATACTTGGCCATTAGTTTCGACTTGGCCTCGTCCCTGTCCTTGGACGAGCGGATAATCTTGATGAAGTCGTCGAGATTGTTGAGGGCTATCTTGTATCCCTCGAGTATGTGTGCCCTATCTTCCGCTTTGCGGAGCAGGAATTGAGTCCTTCTATATACGACTTCCCTGCGGTGCTCGATGTAGCATTCGAGCATTTCTCGAATGTTCATCTGCTTTGGCTTGCGCTTGTCGAGCGCCAGCAGGATTACTCCAAATGACGATTCGAGGGCGGTGCGCTTGAAGAGTTTGTTTATAACTACCCTAGAGGATTCTCCCCTCTTTAGCTCCACTACTATTCGGGTGTTTTCGTCCGATTCGTTTCGCACGTCGCTGACTTCGGTCAGTTCTTTTTCGACCACTAGTTGCGCTATGCTTTCTACGAGGCTTGCCCTATTTACGTTGTATGGTATCTCAGTGATTACTATCTGCTCTTTGCCGTTTTTAAGGTCCTCCACGCTCGCCACGCCGCGGATTTTCACGATTCCGCGGCCCGTTTTCATGTAGCTGTCTATTCCTGAGGTTCCCACTATAACTCCTCCGGTGGGGAAGTCGGGGCCCTTGATGACCTTAGCAAGTTCGGATATGGGGGTGGCGGGGTTGTCGATGAGCATGCACAGAGCATCTATTAGTTCGCCGAGGTTGTGCGGGGGAATGTTGGTCGTCATTCCCACAGCGATTCCCGTAGATCCGTTCATGAGAAGGTTGGGGAAGGCGGAGGGAAGAACCGAAGGCTCGGTGGTGCTTTCCTTGTAGTTGGGAACGAAGTCGACGGTGTCGCTGTCTATGTCAAGCAGCATGTCTTCGGCCGTTTCGGAGAGTTTGCACTCCGTGTATCGGTACGCGGCGGGGGAGTCGCCCTCTATGGAGCCGAAATTTCCCTGCGGAATTATCATTGGGTATCGCATGACCCAATCCTGGGCAAGTCTGACGAGAGTGTCGTAAACTGACGAGTCGCCGTGCGGGTGGTAGTTTTTCAGAACTTCTCCCACGACGCCCGCGCATTTGTCGAACGCCCTGTTGTGGAGCAATCCCTCCCTAAACATGGCGTAAAGAACTCTTCTTTGGACGGGCTTCAAACCGTCGCGGACGTCGGGAAGGGCCCGCGATATTATTACCGACATCGAATAGTCGATATAGGCGCTTTGCATTATTTGGGTTATCGACGCGTCCGTTATTTTTTCGTTTTCGGTGTACATTTCTTTCCCTGTAAAATTTTATATGTCCAAGTATGAGGCGTTGAGGGCGTTGTCCTCTATGAAAGCCCTTCTTATAGGAACGTCCTCACCCATCAGCATCGAGAAGGTGTGGTCGGCGAGAGCCGCGTCCTCTATTCCGACTTTCAGGAAGGATCTTTTGGAGGGATCCATGGTGGTTTCGAATAGCTGCTTGGCGTTCATTTCCCCCAATCCCTTGTACCTTTGAATGGAAAGACCCTTTTTGCCGAGCTCCCTTATCTTTCCGACAAGCTCCAAAATGGAGTACAATTTCTCGGACACCTTTCCGTTTTCGCCGCGTTCGGTGAGTATGTAGCGCGGCTCCTCGGTTGGAGTGAAGGATTTTATAACCATGCCGAGCTTTTTCATCTCGACGAGAATTTTTTCGAGCGGAGCGGTTTCATAAATTTCGTACACATTTATTCTCTGCTGCACTTTCACTCCGTTTTCGTCGACGACCTCGCGTATGGTGTTTCCTTCGAATATGTCTTCGGAATTTCCGTACTCCACGTAGAATTTGGAGCGCTCTTCGTCGTCGTAGAGGAACTTGAACTCCTCCTTGTTCCCGGTTCTGATTCTTGCGATAAACTTTGGGAGTTTTCCATCCCTGTTGGCGTCCAGATACGACGCAAACGAGCACGCGTAGCGGGAAATTCCGTGTCCGAGCGTCTCTATGCGGGAGAACATCTCCACTATCTTGTCGACCTTTTCCGGGGGAAATTCGAAATTGTCCCTGAGCCTCTTTAAAACTACGTCCTCAGATCCGAGCTCCAAAAGAATTTTATTTAGTTCGGCGTCGTTCATGACGTACTGCTCGCGCTTCTTTCTCTTGATTCTGTAGAGGGGGGGTTGGGCTATGTAAACAAAGCCGTTTTCTATGAGCCCCCTCATTTGGCGGAAGAAAAACGTTAGAAGAAGAGTGCGTATGTGGGCTCCGTCCACATCGGCGTCGGTCATGATGACTATCTTGTGGTATCGGCATTTTGAAGCGTCGAACTTGCCGTCTCCCTCTTCGCCGATTCCAGTTCCTATGGCGGTTATCATGGTTCGGATTTCCTGGTTGTTCAAAACCCTGTCCAGGCGGGTCTTTTCCACGTTCAGAATTTTTCCCCTAAGGGGAAGAATAGCTTGGTACTTTCTGTCGCGGCCCTGCTTGGCGGAACCTCCAGCCGAGTCTCCCTCGACAAGATAGAGCTCGCACAACGAAGGGTCTTTTTCGGAACAGTCGGCAAGCTTTCCAGGAAGTCCCCCGCCTCCGAGAACAGTCTTGCGGACGGTCTCGCGGGCTTTGCGGGCCGCGTCCCTAGCGCGCGCGGCAAGCACGCATTTTTCTATGATTTTCTTTGCCATAGCCGGGTTCGTCTCGAAGGCAAACTTCAACTTTTCCCCGACTATCTTCTGCACTATTCCATCGACCTCCCCGTTGGAAAGCTTGGTCTTCGTCTGGCCTTCAAATCTCGGTTCCGGAACCTTCACGGAAATGACGGCGGTGAGACCCTCGCGGCAGTCGTCCCCGGATATGGCGGGATCTTTGTCTTTTAAGAGATTGTTCGCCTTGGCGTAGTTGTTTATGACACGGGTGAGGGCGGTTCTAAATCCGCTGAGATGGGTTCCGCCCTCGTGGTTGAATATGCTGTTTGCGTAGGCGTAAACTTGCTCGTTGTAGCTGTCGTTGTACTGTATGGCTATGTCGACTTTTATTACGGCGTCGGTTTTGTCGGAGGCGGGAGCCTCTCCGGAAAACGATATTACCTTCGGGTGCACGAGCGTCTTGCTCTTGTTGAGGAATTCGACATATTCGGCTATTCCGTTTTTGAAGCAGAATTCCTCGTCCCTTCCGGTTCTCTCGTCGGAGAGCTCTATTCTTACTCCGGGATTGAGGAAGGCCAGCTCGCGCAGCCTCTTGGCGAGTATCTCGTACTTAAATTCCCTCGTTACCAGAAAAATTTGGGGGTCGGGAGTGAAGGTGATTTTTGTTCCGCTCGTCTTCGTGTTCCCGATTACCTTCATGGGGCTAGTGGTCTTTCCGCGGGAGAATTCCATCTTGTAGATTTTTCCCCCCTTTCGAACTTCCACTTCGAAATCTTCGCTCACGGCGTTGACGCATTTTGCTCCGACTCCGTGGAGACCACCGGAGACCTGGTACGCTCCCTTGCCGAATTTGCCTCCCGCGTGAAGGTTCGTCATCACCAGCTCTAAGGCGGGAATTTTATACTTCGGATGTATGTCGACGGGAATTCCTCTGCCGTTGTCTTCTATGGAGCACGCCCCGCTGTTGTGGACGGTGACCTTTATAAAATTGCAGTATCCGGCGAGAGCCTCGTCTATGGAATTGTCCACTATTTCAAACACGCAGTGGTGCAGCCCGCGCTCGTTTGTGTCTCCAATGTACATGTCGGGACGCTTTCTCACTCCCTCAAGCCCCTCGAGCTTCTGAATTTTCGAGGCGTCGTACGTGTCCTTTTTTATATCTTCAGGCATATATTGTTTTCGTTGTTTTGATAAAAATTTAAGCGGCGACTTCGGCGTTTCATCCAAATAAATTTCACCCGTTTTTTGGGGGATTATTTCGAGCAAACACCACCCAAAAGGCTCTCCTCGGAGGGAGCCCTTCATTATGTTTTAACCGCGTTGCCAAATGTATTTGCAGATTTGCCTTTTTGCAACTTTTTTCACTTCGAAAATTCATTTTTTTTCGGCATCTTTTTTTCGGGTTTTTCGGAGGGAAATTTTATATGTAATATTATGATAATAAGTATGTAATATAATTAGGCGAAAATGGGTTTGCCCGCGTTTTTAGCCTGCGAAAAATCCCGGAAGAAAAACTTGCGGGCAATTTTGAAAATAGGTGTGTTTTTTTGACAAAATAAGCGGAGAAAATTGCGAGGTAGGTAGCTATGAAGCAAGTCAAAATTTGTCCGGAATATAACGGAAAATCTGAGCCGTGTATTTGTCGTTTTTTTATGTTTCAGATTTTAAGGAGGGGATTTTTTTCAAAAAGGCATTGTTTCTTTTTGGAAAAACAAAAAGCGCCCGAAGTGGAGCCCCGGGAGCTTTTGAGATTTTTAGCGAAGGCGTGCTGTGCCGCTAAAATATGATGGCTGTCTAAGGCTATTGCGGATCGACCCATTTGCCTTCCCGCTTTATCAAAGCTATCAGATGCTCTATGGATTCCTCTTGCGGAATATTCATTTCCACGCATTCTTTGCCCTTGTAGAGGTTTATCTTACCGGGGGCTCCTCCGACATATCCAAAATCGGCGTCGGCCATTTCTCCGGGGCCGTTGACCACGCACCCCATTATGCCTATCGTAACGTCTTTGAGATGCTCAGTGGCGCTCTTTATTTTTGCGGCGGCGGATTGGATATCGTAAAGGGTTCTTCCGCAGCTAGGGCATGCTATATATTCGGCCTTCGATTTTCTCGCCCTTGCTCCCTGCAAAATCGCGAGAGCCATGCTCACGTTCTCTTCTGGGTCGTCCGATATCTCAATGGAAACGGCGTCTCCTATTCCGTCGCAGAGAAGCGAACCGAGATATATCGACGCCTCGTTGAGCTTCGAAAATTTGTCCGAATTTCCATTCACTATTTTCGAGCTGTCGAACTTCAACCAGACGGGAATTTTTCCCAAGCCCAACTTTTGGAGAATGGCCACCGACAGCCTCGCCTCTCCGACGGAGTTTCTTTCCGCCTTCGGAGGCGGGGCTACGAATACTGTCTTCGGTTCGTTGCGCTTCAAAACTTCGGCGAATTCCTCCAGCTTTTCGGATTCTATTTCCGCCGCAACGAATGAATTTTTCTTAAATGCATTTTCCAGCTCTTCGGGAGACTGCGGGCGGACAAATACCGCGCCGATTTTTTCAAGGTCTATGTCGGCAGATTTTGCCCCTTCTTGGGATACTGTTTGCGGGGCGTTGCTTCCTCCAAGCTTTAGTTCCGGGATTTCGATAGTTTCCCGGCGGCTATACGAAAAGTAGTCCAAGTTTTCTTCGGCGTTTTCTATTTCCAACTTTTGGCGGGAGGTTCTCACTTTGTCGGCGAGTTTAGCAAGTTCTATTGCAACGGGAACCTCCTGAACTGGATCTTCGGTCAGGGAGACTCTTATCGTATCTCCTAGCCCGTCGAAGAGCAGGCCGCCTATTCCGATGGAGCTCTTTATGCGGGCTTCATTTCCGAAGCCGGCCTCCGTCACTCCAAGATGCAGCGGATAGGAAAATCCCCTTTCGTCCATCATTTTGGCGGCGAGCCTGTAAGTTTGGGTCATTATCCTCGTGTTGCTTGCCTTGAAGGATAGGACAATATTGTGGAAATTCAGGTCCTCGCAGATGTCCACAAATTCAAAGGCCGCCTCAACCATTCCAAGCGAGGTGTCTCCGTATCTGTTCACTATTCTGTCGGAGAGCGAACCGTGGTTTGTTCCTATTCTCAACGCCCTGCCGAGTTCCTTGCACCTTAGAACGAGAGGAGTCAGCTTTTCCCGAACCTTGTCCAGTTCGGCCGAATACTCCGAGTCTGAAAGGTCGCGCTTTAGCGGGATTTTTTTGTCGGTGAAGTTTCCCGGGTTTATTCTTATTTTTTCGACGTGTTCTGCGGCTTCCATTGCCGTTTGGGGCAGGAAGTGGATATCCGCCACGAGCGGGTTGGAAAAACCGGCGGCTCTAAATTTTTTCGAGATGTTTCCCAGTGCTTTGGCAGCCTCCAGATTTTGGGCTGTAAGCCTTATGATTTGGCAGCCCGCCTCGGCGAGGGCAATGCACTGCTTTACGCTGGCTTCGACGTCCTGGGTTTTGGTGTTGGTCATGGACTGGACGGCTATGGGATAGTCTCCGCCCACTTTTACTCCGCCGATGTCCGCCACGGAACATTTTCTGCGAATTGTCGCGAATCTTGATTGGCAGTATTTATTCATTTGCATTGAAATCAAACGGGTCAATTTGAAGTTCGGCGCTGTTTGCGCGCGAATTTTCCATTTTGTTGTCCCCCGACCATCTCATAAATCCGTAATAGACTATGTAAACCATTAGGGATAAAAACAGAACGGAAAATATTCCCTGGACGGCGGCTATAGTTTCGACTTTTATCGGTTTGCCGCGAAGCTTCGATATTATGGCGAATAGAATGTGCCCTCCGTCGAGAACTGGAATCGGCAAGAGGTTTAATATGGCCAAGTTTATGTTCAGCAGGACCGCGAAGGATATTACAAGCTCCACTCCGGAAAGCGACAATTTATAGATCACTCTTCCTATGTCGACGGGTCCTGCCAGGCTGTTTATTCCTATGTCGCTTTGGGGGTTTACTAGGCTTGCGAGAGCCCCCCAGGTTTTTTCGAGAGCGTCTGAGAATTGTTCGGAGACGCTCGGGTGGAGGACTACTCTTTTGTCGGTGAAGACGCAACCGAGAATATTTCTCTTTACGCCGGGTATTATGGAGGCGGAGAAAGGTGGCGGCACGAAGGCGTCGGAGAGGGAGTAGTTTTTTGAAGCAAGCGAAAGTTTGAGGGGGCGCCCGCTTTTGGAAGCTTCAGAGACAATACTGTTTAGGGCCGAAAGGCTCGACACTTTTCGGGAGTCTGCCTCATACAGCGCGCTTCCCTCGAGGCCCGCGAACAATTCCCCCGAAGTTTCATATATTTTCAAGGTTCCGTTCGAAGCGATGGAGGTCATTTCCAAAGAGGGAGTGTTCGGGGGAAACGAGGTGACTACCGAAATGGATCCGGAAGATTTCGATTTTATTTCAAGAAGGGGTTTAGTCCACGCGGAGACGGCGGGCAGAACTTTCTTTTCAATTGTTTTCCCTTCGCGAAGGATTTCGAGCTTTAAAACTTCGGGTTTTTCCTTGAGGTTCATCGCGTCCGAGAGCCCGCCTGCCGAATAAACCGGGCTGCCATTTACCGAGAGTATTGTATCTCCCTCTTTTATTCCGGCCGCTTCCGCGGGGGATCCCGGAATGACGCGCCCCACGAGCATGTCCATCTTGGGGGCTATTCCTATCATTCGTATTTCGTCGCCGGTGGAGACGTTTGTCTTTACAAGGACAGGATAGACATCTTTTTCCAGGGTCTTTCCGCCTCTTTCGAGCTTTATCTTGGCAAGGGGGTTTCCGTCCTTGTCCCTTCCGCTTCCGAGGGCTATCTTTTCCATTATTCCGGAAAAGTTGGACACTTCGCTTCCGTCTATTTCCAAAATTTTATCTCCGGGAAGTATTCCGGCTTTAAAGGCGGGCGAGTCGAGCTTTTCGCCTTTTGCGTTGTATATTTCGGGGAAGACGTCGCCCACCACGGTGGTTTCGTTCGATACGCTAGCAGGAATGCCCGCTATCCAAACAACCACCGCTAGAGCCACCGCGAATAGAATGTTGAAAAACGCCCCCGCCGCGCTTACTACAATTTTATCCGAACAGCTTGCCGGAGGAAGGTTTTTTACCGAGTCTTCCGAATCCCCGCCTTCAAGGCTTCCCATATCCGCAAGCTGGGGAATGGCCACGTAGCCTCCGAGGGGAAGGGCTGATATTCTGTAGTCGCAGCCGTCCTTTCCAGTCCACGAAAATATCTTTGGGCCGAATCCTATCGAAAATCTCACGACCTTCAGACCGCGAATCTTGGCCGCAATAAAATGTCCGAACTCGTGCACGAATATCGAGCCTCCGAAAAACAGCACGACTAGAATTATGCCGAAGGCGTTCGAAAATATTTCCGAGTAGTTTCCCACTTTTGAGCCTATTCAAGATGTTTGGAATTTTCGGCGACCTCCCTTGCGATTTTTCTTGCGAGGGAATCCGATTCGAACACGTCGTCGAGCGATTTTGGCTCGATGTTGGGGAATTTTTCCAGGGTTTCCCCGACAATCTTGGAGATGTCCAGCCAAGAGGTTTTTCCCGACAGAAAACTTGCGACAGCTACTTCGTTTGCCGCGTTGAAGGCGGTCGTAGCGGTTCCTCCCGCTTTCAGGGCATTTTTTGCGTATTCCAAACACGGGAAGCGCTTCGTGTCTGGGGGAGTGAAGTCGATGGAGAAGGGCCTAGAGAAATCTATCGGATCGCACACGGGATTTCCCCTTTCAGGGCAGAGCAGGCTGTGGGATATTGCGAATGTCATGGAGGGCGGGGAAAGGTGAGCCTTTACCGAACCGTCGACGAATTGCACCATGGAATGCACTAGGCTTTGCTTTTGAACCACGACTTGAATTTTGTCCAGATCTACGTCGAACAACCAGCGTGCCTCGATTACTTCAAGGCCTTTGTTCGCCAAAGTGGAGGAGTCTATCGTCACTTTGGGGCCCATATTCCAGTTGGGGTGCTTGAGGGCCATCTCGGGTGTGATTCGCAGCATCTGCTCGTAGGTGAAATCCCTGAACATTCCTCCCGACGCGGTTATTATGATTTTGGAGACGTCCTCCTTGCGCTCACCTTGCAGGCATTGAAAAATCGCGTTGTGTTCGCTGTCGAGGGGAAGCATCTTCACTCCTTTTCTGCGGGCTCCCTCCATCACGAATTTTCCGGCCATAACGAGCAGCTCCTTGTTGGCAAGAGCTATGTCTTTGCCGGCTTCTATCGCCGCGAGGGTGGGCCTTAGAGCCTGTGTCCCGACAACCGCCGACACGAGCGTGTCGAATCCGGACATGGAGGATATTTCCATGAGCCCTTCCTCTCCACGGTAGAATTTGGTTCCTTCGGGAAACGATCCGGATTCGGCTATTGCGCTTTCGAAGGCGTCTTCGTCGAATATTGCAACGTGCCTTACGTCGAACTCCTTGGCTATTTTAGCAAGCTTTCGGAAATTCTTCTTTCCGGCTATTCCTACTATTTCCAATCTGTCCCTATTTCCGCGGGCCACTTCGAGAGTGTTGTCCCCTATGGAACCGGTGGCTCCGAGAATCACAAGTTTCTTTGGCTTCATTTTAGCTTCCTAAAGTATTACAAACAGGGCGAGCATTCCAGTGGGGGCGGAGAGTATAAGAGAATCCGCCAAATCCAAAGCTCCCCCTATTCCGGGAATCATAGAGCCCGAATCTTTCACGCAGGCCCTTCTCTTTAAAACCGACTCCAACAAGTCCGAGGCCGTTGCGGCGGCTCCTATTGCAAGGCCCGCTATCGCGGCGGACATCGGAGTGAAATTTTCTGGCAGCACGCTTTCGGCGAAATACGCTATGCCTGAAGATACCGCCGCTGCCGAAAACAGTCCCCCTATCCAACCTTCCCAGGTTTTGTTCGGACTTATGTTAGGGGACATTTTGTGCCTTCCGAATGCGCTTCCTATCACGTAGGCTCCCACGTCGGAAAATTTTGCGGCAGCCACTATCCAGGTTGCCAAAATCGACCCGGTGTATTCGCTCGGTACCGATATCGTGGCGGCTATTGCGGGAAGCCATTGCAGCATGAATGTCACGCAGAACAAAATCATAAGTGTAGGAACGAATCCCTTGGAGGGGAAATCCCCGAAGGGATCCCCTATTACGGACAGCGACATTATGGCGGCGGATATTGCGACAGCTATGGTTCCACCCGCATAGTGGTTTTCCCCGTAGGCGCCGCTTAGCCACGCCGCCGCGAACACGAAGACATTGCAAATTTGCGCCACAAAAAGCATGGGTCTCAAACCTATCTTAAAAAGTATTCCGCAAATTTCGAAAATCGCGGCCGAGCTCAGCAGCCAAATCACCGCCGTAAAACCCGCGGACTTTTTGAAAAAAATCGCTCCGACCACGAATATCCAAAGAATGAGAGTGCTGGCTATTCTTAAAAACATGCGACGCCTAACGTTCCAATATTTGTTCTCCGGTCAGACCGTACCGTCTCTCCCGTCTGCCGTATTCCTTTAAAGCTTTCGAAAATTCTTCCGCGGTGAAATCCGGCCAGCACACGTCCGTAAAGTACAACTCCGCGTAGGCCGACTGCATGAGCAAGTAATTGCTAAGGCGCATTTCCCCCGAGGTTCTTATCAGAAGATCGGGATCGGGAATGTCTGCCGTGTCCAAATTGCGCGCCACGTCCTCCCACTCTATCTTGTTAGGATCGATCTCTCCTATCTTTGCGGAGTTTGAGATTTTTCTAACTGCCCTGACGAGTTCGTCGCGGGCGCCGTAGTTGAGAGCCAGCACCAAATTTCTTCCGTCAAAATTTTTCGTTTTCTCCTCGAGTTTTTCGATCGCGTTCAGGCATTTTTTGGGGAGCGCGGACACATTTCCTATAGCGCGAAATCTCACGCGGTCTTTTACCAGCTTTTTTCCGTGGGTCTTTATGCTTATAACGAGAAGGTTCATGAGGGCATCTATCTCGCTCTTGGGCCTGTTCCAATTTTCTGAGGAAAAGGCAAAGAGAGTCAAGAATTCGACTCCTGAACGCATTGCAGCCTCGGTAATTTCGCTTACTCTTTTAGCGCCGATTTTGTGCCCTTCGGTTCTCGGTTTGTTGCGCGATTTTGCCCATCTGCCGTTTCCGTCCATTATGATGGCTACGTGGCGGGGAATTTTCTCTCCCATTCCGCCGGGCTTCGAGCTTTTTGCGGCGGTCCTTTTGGGGAAGAGTTTTTTGATAGGTGTCATCGTTGGAGAATAAAAAGGGGGCCAGGCACTCCACAGCACATCTCGGCGGTCACTACCGTTGCTTCCTTCCGGATCTGGCGGGGTTCGCGCCGCCGACGATTGCATGGCGCCCGACCTTGCGACAATAACCGCAAAAAAACTTCCCTCTTGCAAGTATTTTTATGCCTCTCTGGAGGGATTGTTTTTTGCGTTTTTTTGCGGGTGAGTTTTTCCGCGGGTGAATTCCAATCTTTTTGGCGGATTTTCTGGGAAGAGACGCTTTTCTTGCAGAATTTTTCGAAATTTCGGGAAATCGGATTTTTATCCGGAGAAAAAAAAGCCCCGCCGGTTTTGGCGGGGCTCTTTCGCTTCGAAATTACTTCGAAAGAGATATGGCTGTGTTAACAAGAGAAGCGAAACTGTCCGCCTTTAGAGAAGCTCCTCCTATGAGACCTCCGTCTATGTCCTTTTCTTTCAGGAGAGCCTCGGCATTTTCGGGCTTCATCGAGCCTCCGTAGAGAATCTGAATGTTGTTGCCCGCTTCCTCAAAGAGGCTGACGAGATTCTTTCTTATTTCCGCGTGGACTTCCTGAGCCATCGCAGGAGTCGCCGTCTTGCCGGTTCCTATAGCCCATACGGGTTCGTACGCCACAACCACGTTTTCTGCCTGGCTTGCGGGAACGTCCTTGAGACCGCCGAGAACCTGCTTGGAAACCACGTCTATAGTGCTTCCGCCCTCTCTCTGTTCGAGGGTCTCTCCCACGCAAAGAATCGGTTTCATTCCCGCAGAAAGAGCCGACTTTACCTTTTCATTTATGAACTCGTCGGTCTCCTTGAAGTACTCGCGCCTCTCGCTGTGCCCGAGAACCACGTACGTGCAGCCGAAGTCGAGAAGCATATCGGCGGATATCTCGCCCGTATAGGCTCCGCTCGGCTTGGGATACATATTTTGGGCTCCGAGCTTCACAGAGGAACCCGCGAGAGCTTTCGAAGCGGTTTCAAGAGAAGTGAAGGTTGGGCAAACTGCCACATCGACACTTGTCTGTTTGCCCACGGCGGCCACTATTCCCTCGACGAGGGCCTTGGCCTCTCCCGAGGTTTTGTTCATTTTCCAATTACCAGCTATGAGATACCTTTTTGCCATTTTATTGCCTTTCGAAATCTATTTTCTGTCGAGAGCGGCGATTCCCGGAAGCTCTTTGCCTTCGAGGAATTCGAGGGAAGCTCCGCCTCCCGTAGAGATGAAGGAGACTTTTCCGGAGTATCCGCTCTTTTTAACGGCCTTTACGGAGTCTCCGCCTCCCACGATGCTCACCGCATCCGATTCCGCCACCGCCTTTGCCACCGCAAAGGTTCCCTTGGCGCACTCCTTTATTTCAAACACTCCCATTGGCCCGTTCCAGAGAATGGTTTTGCTCGCCGCTATCTGGTCCGAATAGAGCTTTACCGTCTTGGGTCCGATATCTACTCCGGACCAGCCTTCGGGAATCTCCTCCACATCCTTCATTTCTCCTACGGTTCCGCTGGCGAAATCGATCTTGTCCGTGACCATGTTGTCGACGGGCAGAAGGAACTTTACCCCCTTTTCGCGGGCTTTTTTGAGGGCTGCCTTAGCGAGATCTACCTTGTCGGGTTCGACGAGGCTGGATCCGACTTTCTTGCCGAGCGCCAGCGCGAATGTGTACGCCATTGCCCCTCCGATCAGCATCGCGTCGCACTTGTCGAGAAGGGTGTCTATAACCGTAATTTTGTCGGAAACTTTCGCTCCTCCGAGAATCACCGTAAATGGGCGCTCCGGATTTTCCGTCTTCGATCCGAGGAAGTTCAGTTCCCTTTCTATTAAGAATCCGGCGACTTTAATTGGAAGGAACGCGGCTACTCCGGCGGTCGTGGCGTGGGCCCTATGGGCTGTTCCAAAGGCGTCGTTGACGTAGGCTTGCGCTCCCGTGTCTTCGACCATCTTCTTTGCGAAGGCTTGGTCGTTCTTCTTTTCCTCCGGGTAGAAGCGGGAATTTTCGAGAAGTACCACGTCTCCGTCTTTCATCGCTGAGCAAGCCTCTTTCACTTTGTCTCCAATGCAGTCGTCGACGAACTTGACGGGCTTTCCAAGCCTCTCCTCGAGCGCTTTCGCGACGGGGGCGAGGGAAAATTGCGTATCGGCCTTGCTCTTCGGCCTTCCCAGATGGCTGGTGAGAATAACCCTGGCTCCCTGTTCCACGAGGTGTTTTATGGTCGGAAGGGCGCCCATTATGCGGGTGTCGTCGCTAATTTGGCCGTTCGAATCGAACGGAACGTTGAAGTCGACGCGGACAAGCGTATTTTTGCCCTGAAGGTTTACGTCTTTTACAGTTTTAATATTTCCCATGGTCTTCCACTATTGTAGTAAAGTTAAAGGTCACATAATCTAACCTTTTTGAAAAAAAGCAAGAAGCAATCCAAAAAAAGCTCGTTTATTTTCGCATTAGGGCAAAATACAGGGATTGACAATCTGCGGGCTATCCGCCTATACCTCTTACGTTGTGAGATGGGAACGGTTGGTTTTTGTTTTGGCGTTTGTTTTTTCGTCCTTTGCGGGGTATGGTGAAAAGCGCTACATCAGGGAGTACTCGGGATACCAGTTGGATTTGCCAGGGGAGCCGTATTGCCTAAGGCCCGAAAAAAATAAAAAGCCTCTTCGCGGATTTACCGACGAAGTGAAAAAGATGTGGTCGGATACGGTTCTGCAGGAGCGGATAGCTTTGGGAATTGAGACTAACAGGAAGGGAGATTTCTTCCTCTATTTCAGGAAGCCGGACGGCAGTCCTGCGCAAGTTTCGGACGTGAAAGTGGAAATGCTAAAGCACGACTTTTTGTTCGGTTGCCAGGCGTTTAACGTTTCTTCATTCGGTGGGAAGCAGAATCTGAACACGGGCGACAAATTTGTTCCCGACCCTGAGGTTTCGAAGGAGGAGGCGGAGCGCCGGAACGAACTGTACGAAAGCGAGTTTGCGAATATTTTTAATTTTGCGACAGTTCCGTTTTACTGGAGACATATAGAGAATGAGAACGGGAAGTATAGATTTGGTGTCGACTCGGAGCCCTTGTTTCGCCGCCCTCCGCCGGACTTGGTTTTGAAATTCGCCAAGAAATACGGAATAAAGACGAAGGGGCATTGTTTGTCGTGGCACATTTTGGAATATTCCAAGCCGGATTGGATTCCCTTCGACAAGGACGAAGTCGCCAAATATTTGTGTCGCTACATAAAGAGCGTGGCTAATCGCTACGACGGGGAAATAATGTATTGGGACGTCTCCAACGAGATAACCGACATGCGAGGCAATTCGAAAGTGAACGGAAGAATTGTTCCGCACTTTGCGATGCCCGAAAATTACGCGTATTTGGCATTTAAGGAATCCGAGAAAAGATTTTCACAAGCCACGAATTTAATACTGAATTTTACCACTCCCGTATGGCAGCGGGTATTGGTTTATCGCGAGTATTCCTCCGACTATCAAGCTGTTTCCAACCTTATAAATTCCGGGGCAAAAGTCGACGTGATAGGGCTTCAGCTTCACTTTTTCAGCTCCCGCGACAGACAGAATTTGTTTAGCGGATTGGAGTGGGGACCCTATTATCAACTTGCAGTTCTGGATACACTCGGGCGACTCAATCGGCCTATCCATATAACGGAGCTAACTTTTCCCTGCATGGACTACGGAGATTTGGGGGAGGAAAATCAGGCGTTTATGGTGGAGAACTTTTACAAGCTTTGGTTTAGCCATAAAAATGTCGAAGCGATTACATACTGGCATTTTGTCGACGGATCAAACGGGGTGGAGACAAAGTACAACAGCGGATTTTTGCGCAAAGATTTTTCGAGAAAACCCTCGTATGAAATTCTCGATAGGCTGATAAACCGCGAGTGGAGAACAAATCTCGAATTTAAAAACGCCGAGGGACTTCTCCACTTTAGGGCTTTTTACGGCAAGTACAGAGTTTCGTATGCAGTCGATGGAAAAACTTACACATTCGAAACGCAATTTACCAAGCATTCTCCCATCATGAAAAAAGTTGTGGTAGAGTAGTCTGGGCAAGTCGCGCAATTCGGTTTTTTAACAGGTGTATCCGAGTTTTTCTTAGAGTTCCCTTTTTGATCCGCTTAATTGTTTATCCGCAAGAGAGGGCGCTAGGAAAAGTGAATTGGATTTTAGCAAAAGACGCTAAAATTATGAAATGTCTGGATTGATTCCAAAGAGGAAATTTTTTTGTAGTTAAAAAAAAGCATTCCTTCTTGAGGGGAGATCCGCTTAATTGTTTATCCGCAAGAGGGGGCGCTTGGAAAAGTGAATTGGATTTTAGCAAAAGACGCTAAAATTATGAAATGTCTGGATTGATTCTAAAGAGGGAAATTTTTTTGTAGTTAATAAAAAAGCGGCTCCCGAAAGGAAGCCGCTTAATTGTCTAACTATGCGACAAGCTTACTTGGAAATGACGCGAGCCATTTCAAGAACCTTGTTGGAATAGCCCCATTCGTTGTCGTACCAGGAAACAACCTTGACGAAGGTGGGATCGAGCATGATTCCGGCCTTGGCGTCGAAGATGGATGTCTTGGGGCAGCCAAGGAAGTCGGTCGAGACGACGGCGTCTTCGGTGTATCCGAGAATTCCCTTCAGCTCGCCTTCGGAAGCTTCCTTCATAGCGGCGCATATTTCTTCGTAGGTGGCGGGCTTTTCGAGTTCGGCAGTCAAGTCAACCACGGAAACGTCAGCCGTGGGAACGCGCAGGGACATACCGGTGAGCTTTCCGTTGAGAACGGGGAGAACCTTTCCGACAGCCTTGGCGGCTCCGGTGGACGAGGGAATTATGTTTCCGAGAATTCCCCTTCCGCCTCTCCAGTCTTTCTTGGAGGGACCGTCAACGGTCTTTTGCGTTGCGGTAGCGGCGTGGACCGTGGTCATGAGACCCCTCTTGATTCCGAACTTGTCGTGGAGAACCTTGGAAATGGGGGCCAAGCAGTTCGTCGTGCAGGAGGCGTTGGAAATGATCTTCTGTCCGGCGTAGGTCTTGTCGTTTACTCCATAGACGAACATCGGGGTTCCGTCCTTGGAGGGGGCGGACATGATGACTTTCTTGGCTCCGGCTTTGAGGTGTGCGGAAGCGAGCTCCTCGGTGAGGAAGAATCCGGTGGATTCCACGACAACATCGGCGTCGACTTCGTCCCACTTGAGGTTGGCGGGATCCTTTTCAGCCGTGAGGCGGATCTTCTGTCCGTTTACGACCATGAAGTTGCCTTCAACCTTGACGTCTCCGTCGAACCTGCCGTGAACGGAGTCGTATTTTAGCATATAAGCCAAATATTCGGGTTCGAGAAGGTCGTTAATGCCGACTATCTGAATATCCTTGGAGAAGTTGGCGATCGCCGCGCGGAAAACCATGCGGCCAATTCTGCCGAAACCATTGATGCCTACTTTAATCATTTTTTATCCTTTTTCCGATTTTTGATTTTTTGGAAAAACTAAATTGTTAAGCCTCGCATTATCCGACCTCCAAAAAATCTTGCAACACTTTTTTTACTCGGCTCTTTTTTTACCCCGGCCTATTTTTTCTTGAAAATGGATTCGTTTACTGGGAATATCCGGAAAAGTAGGCGGAGCAAGGCGGATGTCCGAAAAAGACAAAGACGATTTCAAATTTTCCTCCACAACGAAGTACAGAACCGATAAATTCTTCGTGTTTGTGTACTTCCTTGTAGGGGTTGTGCTCGTGCTGCAATTTTTGCTGATGTTTGGGGCGGAACTTTTGTAGCGAAAATTCTGGCGGTTTTTAATTTATGGACGACTTTGTGTATAGGTTCGCGATGGTGTGTGTTTCGGCGTATGTATTTGCGCTTTGGTTTGGGGATTATGGATATTTCAAAAGGAACGGGCGGATAAGGAAAGGCGCGTTTGCGGGGGCTACAGAGGCTCCATTGAAGCTTACTTTGTTCGGGGCGGCTTGCGGAATAATTTTAGCTTTGTTGCTGTCGGCTTTAGAGTTTAAAATGGGGTTGTCTGACAAGCAGACGAGCGTTCCCTTTTATTCCCTGCTTCCATGGATTGCTGCGGCATTCATAGAGGAACTCGTGTTTAGGGGATACCTGTATGTGAGAAGAGGGGGGAAATTTGCTTTGTGGTCCGGAATAATAGCCATGTCCGTGGTGTTTGCCGCGTGCCATCCGTACGTTTGGGACTACGGCAGCGGAGGGCTCTCCTTCGACTTTTCCGCGCAACCTGTGGTAGCCACTTTTGGGGTATTTGCTTGTTCAGTGGTTTTCTACACACTCCGCTTTTGCGAAAAAAATAAATACAGGTCTCTAATTCCGTGCGTGGCGGCGCATTTTTCGTACAACGTCTGCGTGTACGCGGTGAAGGCGGCGCAGGGGTTTGTCGAATGGAATTTTTAAAGGACAAAATTCGGCTGGATCCGGAAACATTGTTTCTTGCTCCGATGTCGCGCTTTACCGATGTGGCGTTTCGCAACATGTGCCTCAGCCACGGCGCGGACGCGGCTGTTTCGGAGTTCGTATATTCCAGGGCGATAATACGATTTTTCGAGAAATTCGAGGAAAAATTCGCATTCGATAGGGCGTCAAATAAGGCATTTGGAGCTCAGATATTCGGAGGGGATCCGAAAGAAGTAGCCGAGGCGGCCGCCGTATTGGAGGAGAGGGTTGCTCCAGACTTTATAGATATAAATTTTGGCTGTCCCGCGCCGAACGCCGTGCGGGCTGATTCCGGAAGCGCCCTCTTGAAGAATCCCAAGATTATGTGCAAAATAATCTCCGAAGTTTATTCCGCACTCAAAAGGACTCCCGTGACGGCGAAACTTAGAACGGGTTGGAATTCCAGAACGATAATTGTTCCGGAGGCAGCCGAGATGTTGGAGGATTCGGGGGCAAAAATGTTGACCTTGCACGGAAGAACTAAAGTCCAGGGGTATTCGGGCCCGGCGGATTGGGATCTCATAGAGAGTACCGCCAAGGCAGTGAATATTCCCGTCGTGGGGAACGGGTCGGCAGAGTCGGTGGAGATTTCAAGATTGAAGAATTCGGGTTGTTCGGGATTCATGATAGGGAGGGCGGCATTGGGAAACCCGTGGATATTCGAGGAGATGGGGGCGAAGTTGAAGGCGGTTCCCTACAGGTCGCCGCTTCCGGAGGATAGGGTAAGGCTAGCTTTGGAATATCTGGATTTTTCGGGAGGGGTTAGGGCGGAGATGGTAAAGCCCAAAATAGCAAGCTTTTTAAAAGGGGCGCCGGGGTTTAGAAGGGCCAGGGCGGAAGTTTCCGCGGCCGATACCCTCGGCGAAATTAAAAGTGTGTTAATTACACTTAATACTTGACCTTTTTGGGCCGAGCGTTAGTGGATTTCCTCCATGAAGCTTTCTATTGGGATAGATTACGGAACAAATTCGGCTCGTGCCGTTGTTGTGGATTGCGCTGATGGCAGCGAGCTTGGATGCGGAATATTTAATTATAGGAGGGGAGTGCAGGGCATAATAGGGTCGAAGAGCGACGCCAATGTTGCCCGACAAAGCCCCTTCGATTATGTTGATGCGCTTGAGATAGCAGTCAAAAAGGCCATAGGCGAGGCAAAGCTTGCGCGTCCCGAAATAGCGAAAGAAGATTTTGTCGGAATAGGGATAGACACCACGGGATCCACGCTGCTTCCCGTTTTGAAGGACAATACTCCCCTCGCGTTTTTGCCGGAATTTTCGGACAATCCCGATGCGCAGGCTTGGTTGTGGAAGGACCACACGTCGTTTAGGGAGGCGGACGAGATAACGGAGTTGGCGGAGAGGATTCGCCCGCAATACCTGAAGCGTTGCGGGGGGAAATATTCGTCGGAGTGGTGGTGGAGTAAAATTTTGCACTGCCTGAAGACGGATAGGGAGGTGTTTGAAAAGGCGTATTCGTGGGTTGAAATTTCCGATTGGATTCCTTCTGTTCTCGCGGGGATAAAAGATGTTTCCGCGATAAAGAGAAACAGGTGCGCTGCCGGGCATAAAGCCCTCTATTCCGAGGAGTGGGGGGGGCTTCCGGACGTCGAGTTTTTGTCCAAGCTTGCCCCGGAGCTTGCGGAGCTTCGCGGAAGATTGTACAGCGATACACTGACTATAGGGGACCTTGCGGGGAAGCTTTCTTTGGAATGGTCCCAAAAGCTCGGTTTGCCGGAGGGTATTCCGATAGCGGTAGGGGCTTTGGACGTGCACGCGGGGGCTGTAGGCTGCGGAATAGGGGACGGAGTTTTGATAAGGGTTGTTGGAACTTCGGCATGTGATTGTTTCGTCGTTCCCAAAACTTGCGGAATGCGTGAGATAGGCGGAATTTGCGGGGTGGTGGACGGGTCCATTTTGCCGGATTTCTACGGTATAGAGGCGGGTCAGTCGGCGGTTGGCGACATATATAAGTGGTGGATAGAAGTCGTGCTGGGCGGCGGCAAGGATCTTTATGACAAACTGGGGTCGGAGTGCGCTTTGATGAGAGCCGGTGAGAGCGGGTTGCTGGCGTTGGATTGGAACAACGGCAACCGCAGTGTTCTTTCAGATCAGCGCTTGACGGGGTTGATTTTGGGGCAGACGCTTTTGACGACGCAGGCGGAAATATACAGGGCGTTGATGGAAGCTACGGCGTTTGGGGCGAGGGTAATAATGGAGAGATTTTCGGGCAGCGGCCTGAAGAAGGTGATTTATTGCGGAGGGATAGCGGAAAAGAATCCGGCGACGATGCAAATTTTTGCCGATGTTGCAAAGATGGAAATAGCAGTTTCCGAATCTAAACAAGCGTGCGCGCTAGGGGTTGCCATAGCGGCGGCTTACACGGCGGGGGTATATCCGAGCATATTGGAGGCCCAAAGAGCCATGGGAGGGAAAATAAAATGCTCGTACCTTCCCGACCCGAAGAGCTCCGCCGTTTACGATAGGCTCTACTCGCTTTATTTGAAGCTTCACGATTCCTTTGGGGGCGTTGCCCAATCTGACATGGGAAGCGTGATGAAGGAGCTTTTGGAAATAAAGGATGAGGTTAGAAATAATTCTTAGCTCTTGAAAATCGTGCTTGAGTCTTTTTGTGGAGCCGTTTTTTGCGCGGTTTCTAAAGGAGTTTTTAGGGCGTTCCAAGCGGGAGCGCCCTAAAATTTTTTCTGTGGGGATTCAAAAAATCATAAAAAAAGCTTGCTGGGAGGGGGCGGATTCTTATCTTTTGCAATCTTTTATCAATGAGGGCACCAACGCACTCGTTGCAAAAACTAAAACAATCAACCCGTCTCCCTCGGGAGGCGACACAAGGATAAAATGTCTAAAAACGTAATGGAGGAATTGCTTGCAAACAGCAGTTTCGCCGAATTGAAGCAGGGCTCTATCGTAAAGGGCAAGGTAATAGAAATCCGCCAGAACGAAGTTGTAGTGGATATAGGCGGAAAGAGCGAGGGGGTCGTTCCCGTGTCGGAGTTTGCCGACATAAACGACGTTCAAGTGGGACAGGAGATAGAAGTTCTCCTCGAAAAGCTCGAGGACAGGGAGGGCAATCCCGTAATTTCCTACGACAAGGCCCAGCAGAAAAAGAATTGGGAGGAGATTCTCGCCAACTGCCGCGAAGGAGCGATTCTTCAAGGAAGGGTTAAGAGCAAGGTCAAGGGAGGCCTCATAGTGAGCATAGGGGTGGATTCTTTCCTTCCCGCGTCTCAGATAGACGTCCAGCCCCCGAAGAATCTCGACCAGTATGTAGGCCAGACGTACGATTTTAAAGTCGTAAAGATAAACGTTGAGAGGAAGAACATAGTTGTTTCCCGCCGCGAGTTGATAGAGGAACAGCGCGCGGAAAAGCGCCGCAAATTGCTTTCGGAGGTCAAGCCCGGAGACATTCGCAAGGGCGTTGTGAAGAACATCACGGACTACGGAGCCTTTATAGATTTGGACGGCCTCGACGGGCTTCTCCACATCACCGACATGAGCTGGGGCAGAATCTCGCATCCGAGCGAAATGGTGAAGGTTGGGGAGGAAATTTCCGTCATGATACTCGAAGTAGACCAGGACAGGGAGCGGGTATCTTTGGGCCTCAAGCAGACTATTTCGAATCCGTGGGAGAATATCGAGAGGAAGTTCCCGATTGGAGCGAGGGTGCACGGAAAGGTTGTCAATCTCGTCAACTACGGGGCGTTTGTGGAGCTGGAAGAGGGCGTGGAAGGTTTGGTTCACATCACGGAATTTTCGTGGATTAAGCGAATCACCAAGCCCAGCGAAGTTCTCAAGGTTGGGGACGAGGTTGATGCGGTTGTCATCAACGTCAACAAGGAAGAGCAGAAGATTTCTCTCGGACTTCGCCAGCTTGAGGCGAATCCGTGGGAGATGGCGGTTCACAACTATCCGGTTGGAGCGCACGTTCGCGGAAAGGTACGCAATTTGACCACCTACGGGGCGTTTGTGGAGCTTGAGGAGGGCATAGACGGAATGGTCCACGTTTCGGATATGAGCTGGACTCGCAAGATCAACCACCCGAGCGAAATGCTCAAGAAGGGCGACGAGGTCGACGCGATTGTTTTGGCAGTCGATCCTGAGAACCAGAGGATTTCCCTCGGTCTCAAGCAGCTTGCGGTCGATCCCTGGGAGGAGATAGACTCCCTGTTTAAGATTGGTGACTTGGTCGAGGGCAAGGTGAGCAAGATCACGAACTATGGGGCGTTCATCGAACTGCAAAACGACATAGACGGACTAGTTCACATCAGCCAGATAGCCGAAGAGAGGGTGGAGAAAGTGAAGGACCACCTCAAGGTTGGAGACGTCGTAAAGGCTAGGGTCGTCAAGATAGACCGCGACGAGCGCCGCATAGGCTTGTCGATAAAGGCAGCCCAGTACGACGCCGACAAGCTCGCGCAGGAGGTTGCGGCCTTCGACAAGATTCGCAAGGACCAGGACCTCACTTCACTCGGCGATATTCTCGACGAGGCCACGAAGTAGCATCTGTAATTTTAAGCCGTCGCCCGGAGGGTTATTCCGCGGGCGGCGGCTTTTTTTTGCGTCGTAAAAAACGCACCGCGAAAAAATTTTTGTAAAAACGAAAAAAAAGATTGACAGGCGTTCTATGAGGGTATGTAAAGCGCCCCCAAAATTCAACAAGTGAAAAATTGGTGGCACAGATTTAGGTCGCGGAAAGATTGAGCATTAGCTTAACCTTTGGGCGGCCTTTTGTCTGGTCGCCTTTTTTTTGACCCCGACAAAATGACACCAAATAAAGATCAATTCATAGAGCTCGCCAAATCGGCGAACGTGATACCGGTTTACGCGGAACTTTACGCCGACATGCAGACGCCAGTCTGCGCGTTTGCTAAACTTCTCGATGCGCGGGACTGCTTCCTGCTGGAAAGCGCCGAAAACTCCGACAAGTGGGGGCGCTATTCATTCATAGGCAGGGGAGCCCACGCGAAGTTTACCATATCGGAGGGCAGGGGCGAGTTGCGCTTCAAGAGCGGAAAAAAGATTTTTTCCAGCGATGGGGAATCTCCGTTTAATCCTATGCGCTCCTATCTTAAGAGCAGAAAGCTCGCCCATATCGACGGGCTGCCTTCATTCGTCGGTGGGGCGGTAGGGTACATAGGGTACGAGTGCGTTTCGTTTTTCGAAAGGCTGCCCGAGCCGAAGGGAAGCTCCGCGGTTCCCGACGCATCATTGGCGTTTTTCGACGAGATAGTGATATTCGACAACGCTCGCCATACGGCGAAAATTCTAGCCTGCGCCCACGTCGACGAATTTGATTCTCCGGAAGCAGCATACGAGTATGCCCGCTCGAAAGTCAGATCTCTTGCTGAAATATTTTCGTATTCGGGGAGGTCGGAGTTCTCGCTCGGATCGAGCGACAAAAAGATAGAGCTCAAGGCGAACATGACCAAGTCTGAATACGAGAATATGGTTCGCGCGGGGAAAAAGTACATTTCCGAAGGGGACATAATACAGGTTGTTTTGTCGCAAAAATTTTCGGCGGAGGCGGATATAAACCCGCTTTCGGCGTACAGGGCTCTGAGGCTGATAAATCCTTCCCCCTACATGTTCTGTGTAAAGAGCGGAGATTCGTGTCTGGTGGGGTCGTCTCCCGAGACGATGCTGAGGTTTTCACCGTCGAGGGCGGAGCTTCGCCCGATAGCGGGAACGAGGAGGCGCGGAAACGGAGATGCGGAGGACGCTGCGCTTTGCGACGATTTGCTTTCAAACGAGAAAGAGAGGGCCGAGCATTTGATGCTCGTTGATTTGGGCCGCAACGATTTGTCGAGGTTTTGCCGTGCCGGCAGCGTGTCGGTATCCGACTTTATGACGGTGGAAAAATATTCCCACGTGATGCATTTGGTTTCCACTGTGAGGGGGATTCCCGAGGAGGGAACGGACGCCTTTGACGCGCTTGCGGCAGCCTTTCCGGCAGGAACTCTTTCTGGAGCTCCGAAGATTCGCGCTATGGAGATAATAAACGAACTCGAACCCGAACGCAGGGGAGCCTACGGGGGTGCGGTAGGGTATTTCGGGTATGGAGGCGACATGGATTTGGCGATAACCATACGTACCCTTCAAATAAACAAGGGCAGGCTGACGGTTCAGGCGGGAGCTGGCATAGTGTACGATTCCGACCCGGAGTTCGAGTACGAGGAGACAAGAATGAAAGTTCGCGCGGTGACGGAGGCGATAGAGCGCGCGGCTTCTTTGGAAAACTTCGATCCGTCCTCGCTATAACGTCAAAAAACGAAAGGAATGAAAATGGTTTTGCTTGTGGATAATTACGACTCCTTCACGTACAATCTAGCGCATTACGTGCAAACTCTCGGAGCCGAGTTGAAAGTTGTCAGGAACGACGTCTTGTCGGCTTCGGAGATTGTGTCGATGAAACCCTCGGCGATTTTGATATCTCCGGGGGCGGGGAATCCGAAAGGGGCGGGAATTTGCATGGAGCTGGTGAGGCTTGCGGCCGGAAAAATTCCCGTTTTTGGAGTGTGCCTTGGAATGCAGTGCGTGGTGGAGGCTTTCGGGGGGAAAATATCGAAGGCAAAGTCGGTCATGCACGGGAAAATCTCAAAAATTTCCCATCTGGGCAAATATTCGTTCGAGGGAATACCGTCTCCCATGTCGGTTGTTAGATACCATTCGCTTGCGGCCGACAGGAATTCCTTTCCCGATTGCCTCGAGATAACCGCCGAGTGCGCCGACGGAGAAATCATGGGCGTTCGCCACAGAGATTTTTTCGTGGAGGGAGTCCAGTTCCATCCGGAGTCGATTATGACCGTTGGCGGAAAACGTCTGATTGACAATTTTCTTAAACAGTCGAATTCGAAATGAAAAATATGGGCGCTTCAAAAATATCTGATGCGACGCGTCGAATCGCGGAGGCGAAAAATATTTCCTCGCCTGAGATGGGTGAGGTTTTCGACGAGATAATGTCGGGAAAGGCCGGCGATTCCGAGATAGAGGAATTTTTGTCCGCTTTGGCGGATAAGGGAGAGACTATAGACGAGATAGCCGGTGCTGCCGAGTCCATGCGAAAGCGCGCCGTGTTCATAGATTCCGGGGCTGCCAGGTGCGTCGACACCTGCGGAACCGGGGGAGACGGACTTGGAACGTTCAACATATCGACCGTTTCGGCGTTTGTGGCGGCCGGGGCTGGAGCGAGGATTGCCAAGCACGGCAACAG
>CASDUP010000055.1 GCA_949283955.1 uncultured Verrucomicrobiota bacterium
GCCAAGCACGGCAACAGGGCTGCGAGCGGAAAATGCGGTTCGGCGGATCTTTTGGCAAAGCTCGGATTTAATCTCGACGTTTCGGCTCCCGTCATGGAGCAGTGTCTGCAAGAGACAGGAATAGCGTTTTTGTTTTCTCCCAAGATGCACCCTGCCATGCGCCATGCGGCCGCGGCAAGAAAAGCCCTAGGCAGAAGGACTATATTCAATATTCTCGGACCTCTCGTCAATCCGGCTAACGCAAAGGGAAGAGTGCTGGGGGTGTTTTCTCCGGCCTATACCGAGATATTCGCCCGCGCCCTATTGAAGCTCGGCTGCGAGAGGGCGTTCGTGGTCCACGGAGGGGACGGAATGGACGAAATAACATTGTGCGCGCCTACGAGGGTTAGCGAAATTTTGGACGGAACTATAAAAACCTATGAACTCGATCCGAGATCTTTCGGAATGGAATTTTGCTCTCTGGAGGAATTGGAGGGAGGAGGCGCGGATGAAAACGCGAAAATAGCCCGTTCAATTCTCGACGGTTCCTCCGGCAGGGGAGCCCGCGACATTTGCCTGTTGAACGCTGGGGCTGCTATAGTTGCCGGCGGAGTTTCAAAGAGCCTTGCGGAAGGTATAATTTTGGCCCGAGAATCTTTGGAGTCGGGAAGGGCGGCGGAAAAGCTCGACGAACTTGTGGAATATTCAAACCAATAAAAATTATGGCGGGATTGCTCGATACTATATGTTCGCTTTCCAGGGCGGAGCTGGAAGGTAGAAAAAAAATTGTTCCCTTTGGAGAAATTTTTGAAAAGGCCTCGGAGAAAAAAAATATTCCGTTGCCGTTTTCGAAATCCATTCTTGAGAAATCGGGTAAAAACGGGATTTCCGTAATAGCCGAGCTGAAGAGGTCTTCCCCTTCGGAGGGTTTGATAAGGGAAAATTTTGTTCCCGACAAAATCGCGCTTTCTCTCGAGAAGTCGGGAGCTGCGGCTCTGTCGGTTTTGACGGAAAAAAAGTTCTTCGGAGGAAATATCGAAGTTTTGGAGAAAGTGTCGGGAACGGTAAAGATACCTACCCTCAGAAAAGATTTTATATTCGACGAATACCAGCTGTGCGAAGCCCGGCTTGCGGGCGCTTCGGCAGCCCTTCTGATAGCGAGAATATTGGACCCTAAAACGGTCGAAAGATTTATAGAGTTTGCCGGCAAGCTTTCGCTCGAGACTCTCTGCGAGGCCCACACTTCAGACGAAGCCAAAATGCTCTGCGATTGCGGGGCAAGAATAATAGGGGTCAATTGCAGGAACCTAGAAACTTTGAAAGTGGATTTTTCCTCCGCCGGTAAAATTTTGGAATCCATTCCCGATGGAGTTCTAAAAGTTCACGAAAGCGGAGTATCCGGTTCGGAGGATTTGAAGATGGCAAGAGATAGCGGGGCTTCGGCGGTGCTGGTTGGAACTCGCCTGATGAGGGCAGAAAATCCGGGAGAGGAACTTTCGGCGTTGCTGGGGGGATTGATATGAAGGCAAAAATTTGCGGGATTACCAACGTAGAAGACGCTCTTGCGGCGGATTTTTTCGGCGCCGACTATCTGGGAATGATTTTTGCCGAGGAGAGCCCGAGAAAGATAGGGCTAAAAGACGCGGAAAAAATCTCCTCTTTGAAGCTGAAAAACGCGCTTCTCGCTGGGGTATTTTTAAACGGCGACGCAAATTTCGTGTTTGATTGCGCAAAGAAATATAGGCTTTCTGTGGTGCAACTGCATGGCGATGAATCATACGATTACGTAGTGGAGCTGAGAAAACTTTTGTCGGAACTCTCTCCAATGCCGAAAATATGGAAATCGGTTTATTCCGAGGAGGCCGCGAAAAATTTTCGGGTGGACGCTTTGCTAGTCGACTCTCGATCTGGAGCGAAGTTCGGGGGAACCGGATTGATGTCCGACTGGAAGTTGGCGGCTAAACTTGCAAAAAATTTCGACGTGGTTTTGGCGGGGGGAATATCGGAGGCGAACGTTTTCCGTGCGGCCCGCGAAGTAAAGCCGCTCGTTCTTGACGCGAACAGCTCCCTCGAGGTTTTCCCGGGAAAAAAGGACATATCGAAGGTTGAAAAATTTCTAAAAGCAGTAAAGGAAGCAAAATGATTAAGTATGAAAATATGCCCGGCGACGGAAAGTTTGGGGAATTCGGAGGCGTCTATGTTTCCGAAACCCTGATTCCGGCGCTTAAAGAATTGGAGAAGGTGTTTCTTGCGAGTTATCGCGACCCGAAGTTTATTTCGGAATACGGCGATATAATGCGCAACTACGTTGGAAGGCCCTCTCCGCTTTATTTTGCCAGAAGGCTTACGGAATATTGCGGGGGAGCGCAAATTTGGCTCAAGAGGGAGGACTTGAACCACACTGGGGCGCACAAGATAAACAACACTGTGGGTCAGGTTTTGCTCGCAAAGAGAATGGGGAAAAGGCGTCTTATAGCGGAGACGGGGGCGGGAATGCATGGGGTTGCAACCGCCACAGTGGCTGCGCTTTTTGGAATGGAATGCGAGGTGTTCATGGGTGAGGAGGACATTCGCAGGCAGTCGCAAAACGTAGATAGAATGAGGTTTCTAGGGGCGAAAATCGCGGCGGTAAAGTCGGGAACGGCCACTCTCAAGGACGCCATGAACGAGGCTTTGAGAAGCTGGGTGGCGCGTGTGGAGGACACCTTTTACGTGATAGGAACGGCCGCCGGTCCCCATCCCTATCCGACAATGGTTAGGGAGTTTCAATCCGTGATTGGCAGGGAATTGGCGGTTCAATGCATGGAAAATTTTTCGAGATATCCCGATAAAATTTTCGCGTGTGTAGGAGGCGGAAGCAACGCTATAGGAATATTTGCGCCGTTTATAGGGGATCCGAATGTAGAGCTCGTGGGGGTGGAGGCCGCGGGTTCGGGCTTAGAGACGGGAATGCACGCCGCAAGCCTAAACGGGGGAAGTTTGGGCGTTCTACACGGAAATAAAACTTTCGTGCTTCAGGACGAGTTCGGACAGATAAAGAACACCCACTCCGTGTCGGCTGGATTGGACTATCCGGGAGTGGGTCCGGAACATTCGTTTCTGAAATCGACAGGAGGTGCTAGGTATTCCTTTGCCACGGATTCGGAGGCGGTAGAGGCATTCTTGAAGTTGTCGTCGCTGGAGGGAATAATACCTGCCCTTGAATCTTCCCACGCCATTGCTGGAGCTATGAGAGAGGCCCGCGATATGGATAAAAATAAAATAGTTGTAGTGAATCTTTCCGGACGCGGAGACAAGGATATGGCTTCCGTATCGGAGTACCTTAATTCGAAAAAATGAACTATATGAAAATAAAAGAAGTTTTTGAAAAGTGCTCGGAGGAGGGCAGGTCGGCTCTGACGATCTTTGTAAGTTGCGGAGACCACGGTTTGGAGTTTACGGAAAAATTGGTCGAGAGCCTCGCAAAATCGGGGGCAGACATGGTGGAGCTCGGGGTTCCGTTTTCCGATCCGACGGCCGACGGCAAGACTATACAGGAGGCGGGGCAGAGGGCTTTGGGCTGCGGAACCACCCTGGAGGGGATTTTCGAGATGGTAAAGAAGCTCAGAAGGAAGGGAGTTCAGATTCCATTCATTCTGTTCTCGTATATGAATCCGCTTTTTAAAATGGGGCTTTCCAAGGCGGCGAAAAAATCTTCCGAAAGCGGTGTAAACGGCTGGCTAGTGGTCGACGCTCCTTTCGAGGAAAGCGAGGAAATCGTATCGGCTTGCGCTCCCGAGGGATTGGACGTGATAGAGCTTGTCTCTCCGCTGACTCCTCCGGAGCGGGTGGAAAAAATATCGAAGAGAGGTTCTGGTTTTTTGTACTACGTGATGCTTGCGGGAGTGACGGGAGCAAGGAAAAATCTTCCGGAAAATTTCTCCCGGAAACTTGCCGAAGTAAAGGAGAGATCCTCTCTTCCTGTGGGAGCGGGATTCGGAATTTCCTCTCCCGAGTCGGCCAGAGAGGTTGCCATGGAAGCCGATTCCGTCATAGTGGGAAGCGGATTGATAGATTTGGTGCACTCGAAATATGTGGAATCGGGAGAGGAGGAGGCTCTTCGCGCGGCGGAGAGTTTTGTGGAAAGCTTGTCGAAGGCGATGTCCAGGGGCTGATGAATGCAAAAAATCCGAAACGAAAAAGCTCCCTTTAGCAAAGACCAAAAAAAGCGCGCGGAATTTTCCGCGCACTTTTTTTCATTTATTTTTTAAATAGGGAAGCAGTAATTATCTCTATTGTTCTATCCGTCGCACCGACATTGGCGGAGTGCCATTTCTTGGCGTTCTCGGAGAGCCGGTTTCGGGAATTTTCATCGAAGGCAAGCTCGCACAGCTTTTCCACGGCCTCATCGTGGGAGTTTACCTTCACGGAGGCTCTTTCCGATTCGAGTGTGGAGCAGGCCGCGCGGAAGTTTGTCATTCTATTTCCATACACCATCGGTTTGCCGAGGGCGGCGCATTCTATAGGGGTCTGGCCTCCGTCGTTGGGAGGAAGGCTCTTGCCAACGAAAGCAAGATCGGCGATTTGAGTGAACATTCTGAGCTCTCCAGTGGTGTCAGCAAGGTAGACCATCGTTCCCGAGGGAGCCGATTTCGATTCGCTTCTGACGCAGTAAGGCAACCCGCTTTCGCTTAAAATTTCCTTTATTTCTCCCCTTCTTTCGGCGTGCCTTGGAACCAGGAGCAGTCTGCAATCCTTGCCCTTGCTCCGTATTTTTTTAAGAGCCTTTAAAAGCATCTCCTCTTCTCCTCCCCAAGTGGACGAGCCGAGCAATACGAAACTGCCTCCATCGAAACCAATCTCTTTTTTGAGAGAATTTCTCTCATTCTCGGAAATGGTTTCAGATATTGCGGAATCGAATTTCAAGTTTCCCGAGCACACGACATTTTCCGCTCCGAGGGCCTTTATTCTAGAGAAATTCGGTTCGCTTGAGGCGGAGATTTTGGCAAATTTTCCAAATAGCCTCTTTGCGATTGATGGAAATTTTTTATAGCGGGAAAACGACTTGTCAGAGAGCCTTGCGTTTATCAGAAGTGCGGGAATTCCCCGGGAGGAGGCCTGGTGCAGGTGTTCCGGCCACAGTTCACCCTCCATGGAAACGCACAGATTCGGCTTTATTCTGTTCCACGCGGCGGTGCTGAAGGGCATAAAGTCGAACGGAAATATTCCTACGTACTCGCAATATCCGGCGTATTTTTCCCTCAGAATCTTGTATCCGGTACTCGTGGTGGTTGTTATCACTATTTGTATTCTCGGATCTTCGGAGAGCTTTTTTAACATTGCCCCCAGTGCTTCAATTTCTCCAACGCTAACCGCCTGAATCCATATTCTCTTTTTTCCCTCCGCCGGGAAGGGGAGATTTTTATGGAGGCCAAATCTGTGTAGAAAATCCTTCGAGTATCCGCCTCTTCTTAGCATTCTTGCCGCATAATACGGCAGAAGAATCAAAAAGACGGGTACAAAAAAGAGCCTGTATATCCAAATCATCTTACGATTTATTTGCCGGAGTTTTCCATTATTATGGCGGTGTTTGCTCCCCCAAAACCGCTGCTTAAAGACATCGCTATCTTTGGGGCGGAATACTTCGTACGAGTAAGAATATTTACGCCTTTTGCTTCGTCGTCGAGTTCGGTTATGTTGGCGGAAGCGGGTGTAAATCCCTCTTTCATAGCAAGGGCGCAAAATGCCGCTTCCATCACTCCGGCAAGGGAAAGTCCGTGGCCGGTGAGAGCCTTTGTGGAACTCACTTCCACCCTCGAATTTTCTCCGAATATTTTTTTGATGGCTTTCAATTCGGCCCTGTCGCCCATAGGTGTAGAAGTG
>CASDUP010000056.1 GCA_949283955.1 uncultured Verrucomicrobiota bacterium
TTAAACAGAGCTTCAGTTCTGTCGCATTGGAATTTCAGAACCTCCCTCAATTTTTCCGACGCGCTATTCCCGAAAAATTCCGACTCCGAAAGCCCGTTCCAATCGGACATTGGGACGTACACTCGGTTTTTTAATTTATCCACGCTCATGTCCTGCCAAAAGTTTGCGAGCTGAAGCGCGGTGCAAATGGAGTCCGACATGGCGAACAATTTGTCGTCTCTTAATCCGTGGAGTATTAGGACAAGTCTTCCCACGGGGTTTGCGCTTCTTCTGCAATAGTCGGAGAGTTCGTCGAAATCGGAATAGCGCTTTTTGACGACGTCCTGGGCGAAGGCGCTGACGAGATCTTTGAGGAGTTGTTTTGGTATGTCGAAATCCCGAATCGTGTTTTTCAAGGCGACAAATATCCATTCCCATTCTTTGTCGGGTTCGGGGGAGTCAAGTTGCGATTCGAACGATGCGAGCCTTTTTAGTCTGATTGGATCGTCGGCTGCCAAGGATTCGTGTTGTTCGTCGGCTATGTCGTCGGCGGTTCTCGCGAAGGCGTACACGGCGGCCACGTGCTTTTCTATTCGCTTGGGGACGAGCCTTGCCACCGGGAAATTTTCGTAATGGGTGTGCGCGAGCTCGAGGCATTTGGAGTAGGCCGAATCTATGGAAATATCGCTCATTTATCGTTGTTTTCTCTGCTAATAAAAAAGGTTATTTTGTCGAGTATAATTGGAGTTTAGGCTATTTCCCACGAGGGGTCCAGTGTGGCGGTTCCGTCTTTTGAGGGGCGGGTGCTTTCCGGAGAGACGTAGGCTGCGAAGGCTATCATGGCGGCGTTGTCTCCCCTATATTGTTTATCGGGCACGAGAAATTCAGCGCCTGATTTTTTCGCGATTTTTTCGAAAGTTTCGGCGCAAAGGGAATTGTTCGAGACTCCTCCCGACAACCCGATGCTCGAGTATTTTTTCTTTTTTGCGAAGTGTTCCGCCCTCAGTTTCAGTTGTTCGACGACCGCAAACTGGTACGACGCGCATATGTCTGGAAGATCTTTTTCCCCGTGAGGATTTTTTTCCAGGTAGTATCGAAGGCTTGTTTTCAATCCCGAAAAGCTGAAATCCGGATCTTCGTCTATTTTTCTGTTTTTCCCGCAGGGGAAGTTTATTTTTTTAGGATTTCCGATTTTTGAGAGGCGCTCGATGACGGGTGCTCCGGGATACGGAATGCCGAGAAGTTTGGCTCCTTTGTCGAGGGCTTCTCCGGCGGCGTCGTCGAGGGTGTCTGCAAGAGGCAGGATTTTTTTGTCTCTGGATATTTCGAAAAGCACCGTGTTTCCGCCCGATACGGCAAGGCCGAGATGGGGAAGCAGTTTTTCGAAATTGGAGCCAAAATTTTCCGGGTCTTTGGAGTGCACTCCGATGAAGGGGGAATAGGCGTGGCCCCTCAGGTGGTTGACTCCCGCAAGGGGAAGGTTTAGAGCGAGCGCAAGCCCTTCGGCTCCGGCTATTCCCATTGCGAGGCAATTTGGAAGCCCCGGACCCGAGGTGACCGCCACTAGGTCGGCTCCGTCGAAAAATTCTCGGGATTTTTCTATCAAGGCGGGGATTTTTCTCAGATGTTCCCTGCTTGCCAAATCGGGCACGACTCCCCCGTACAGAGCGTGCAAGTCAATTTGGGAGTGAATCAAATTCTCTACTACTCCGTATTTTGAATCGAACACGGCGACTCCCGATTCGTCGCACGAACTTTCCAGGGCTATTATTTTCATATCATTTAGCCTTTCGAAGCCGCTGTTTGCGGACGTCTATTCTCGATTCCAGGAGGGACTCGTCGTAGAGTTTGTCGAAGTGCCCGTCTCTTCTAAAGGAGAAGCATGCTCCTTTTGCGACGATTATATGCTCTATCAAGTTCAAATGGAGAGGTCTGCAGGCGTCGCTGAGCCTGGAGGTGAACAAAATATCGTCGTAGGAAGGTTTGGGATTTCCGCTCGGGTGGTTGTGGGCTATGGCGATGTTTGTGGCTCCGAGCGACAATGCTGTCTCCACTATTCTTCTTATATCGACGCTCGCCGAATTTACGCTTCCCTCAAAAATTCTTATAACCCCGTTTTTCAGTATTCTAAGTTGTGGATCGAAGCAGACCAAGTCGAGAGCTTCGTTTGCCTTGCCGTCGAGCCTAGCCCTGAAGAAATTTATCAATTTGTGTATTGTTTCCACCGGCGTTTTCGCCTCCGATACTTCGTCCTGGCAATATAGGGCGACCAAATCGCGGGCGAATTTTATGGACAAAGCTGCGGAGTTTCCAATTCCCTTTACCGAGGTGAGTTCTGAGGTGGGAGCGTCGAGAATATTTTTGAGGTTTCCAAATTTGGCGATCAACATTTTCGCCGAAGGTTTCACGTCGGATCTTGGAATGGCAAGAGTTAGTAGAAATTCCACCACTTCGTAATCGGAGAGCGCGGATATTCCTCCTCCGGCATATCTGGCTCTGAGTCGCTCCCTGTGTCCGGAGGGATCCGAAAAATCCTTTTTGGCGCACTGGTTCATTCTCAAGGCTTGATAAAGCGGTTCATGAACAACTCTCCCGCTATTTTGACGGGATTTTTCATAATTTTTTCCAGGTAGAGCTTGGCTTGCGAGCAGGATTCCTCGAGCGATTTTCCCGAGGCCATATTGGCTGTTATAGCGGCAGACAAGGTGCATCCGCTTCCGTGGGTGTTTAAATTTTTTATCCTTGGAGATTCGAATTTTTTGATTCCTCCGCCTGCGTGGGCTAGAATGTCGACTATTTTGTTTCCGGGAATGTGTCCCCCCTTAAGAAGAACCGAAGTTCCGAATTTTTCGGCAAGCATTTTCGCGGCATCGCTTGCAGACCCGATTTTCTTTCCCAAAAGTTCTTCGGCTTCGTCCAGATTCGGGGTAATCAGCTCCGCGAGAGGAAACAGAAATTTCTTCATGGCAGACACCGCGCTTCTTGTCAAAAGTCTCGCTCCGCTCGTGGAAATCATGACGGGATCGACCACAAGCCGAATGTTGCCGCGCTTGCCGAAGAACTTCGCCGATTCCCTCACGAGGGACGAGTCGAACAACATTCCGGTTTTCGCAGCCGTAGGGCGGTAATAATCGAACACGGTTTCCAGTTGCGCGCTAAAAATCCTTTTAGGACAGGCGCACGAGGAGGAGACTTTTTTCGGGTTTTGAGCGGTCAGAGCCGATATGACAGTACAGCAGTGGACTCCATGCGCGGCGAAAACAAGCAGGTCCGCCTGGATACCGGCGCCGGATCCGGAATCGCTTCCGGCCACGCTCATGGCGCACGGTGCTATTGTGATTTTTTTTTCCATTGCGGATAAAAAATTTTCGCTTAGCGTACCATGCCGTCAGACTTTTAATCAACGCTTTTTTAAGAATGTCGGAGGACGCGCCAACATTTGATTTCGCATCTTCTTCCGAAGGCGAAAGGGTATCTTCCCGGCCCGGCGCGGGACCGGCGGCGAAAAGTTTCGCGCCGCTTGCGGTGAGAATGCGCCCAAAGAAACTGTCCGAGATAGTGGGGCACAGGCAGATATTGGGGGAGGGAGCTCTTTTGCCTAGGTTGGTTTCGACAAACAATTTTGGCTCCCTGATTTTTTACGGACCTCCCGGGTGCGGAAAAACCACTCTTGCCGAGGCCATTGCCGCCGAAACAGGATCGAGATTCGTGAAGTTGAACGCAGTCTTATCCAATGTAGCGCAAGTTAGGGACGAACTGTCCATGGCCAGGTACCGCAGGGAAGAGCACACCATACTTTTCATAGACGAAATCCACAGATTCAACAAGGCGCAGCAAGATCTGCTCCTCCCGGATGTAGAGGACGGCAACGTTAGGCTGATTGGGGCCACAACGCAAAATCCGAGCTTCTACATAAACGCCCCACTCTTGTCGAGGAGTCATCTTTTCAAATTGGATCCGCTCTCCATAGACGATACCGTTGCGGTTTTGAGAAGGGCTCTCGATTCGGACGAAGGGCTCGGCGGATTCAAAGCGGAGTGTTCGGGGGAAGTCCTGAGGTCGATAGCCAGAATTTCCGACGGAGATATGCGCAGAGCTCTAAATGCCCTTGAGACGATGGTTTTGGCTAAGGGCGTTTTGGCGAAGTTGACGGAGGAGGACGTGGCGGCGTTCGCGAGGGAAAGAAGGGTGAGGTATGATTCGGACGAGGACGAGCACTACGACACCATTTCGGCGTTTATAAAGAGCGTAAGGGGATGCGATCCGGACGCGGCTATGTATTGGCTTGCGAAGATGCTCGAAGGCGGGGAGGATCCGAGGTTTATAGCGCGCAGGCTTGTAATACTGGCAAGCGAGGACGTTGGGCTTGCGGATTCGAGGGGGTTGCTGATAGCAAACGCAGCCTTTGATGCGTGCGAGCGGATAGGCCTGCCCGAGTGCGAATTGAATTTGGCGCATGCCACTATATTTTTGGCTTGCGCTCCCAAGAGCAATTCAGCAACGAACGCTTTATACGCGGCAAAGTCTAAGATAAAGGAGGGGCCGCTTCAGAGCGTTCCGCTGTGGCTCAGAGATTCACATACGAAATTAAATCGGGAACTGGGAAACGGATCCGGGTACATATATAACCATGAATGTCCCGACCACATAAGCGGGCAAGAGTACATGAACGTTCCCGAAAAAATATACGAACCGACCTCCTACGGGGCGGAAAAACAGGTTGCCGAACGCCTAAAAATGTATAGGGAAATAAAGCGAAGGATTCAAAATGGACGAGGAAAATGATAGGGAAAAATCGAGCGCGGTGAGAAACACCCGGCGGATAGAGTTGCTTTTTTGGAGAACATGCGGACTTAATGCGATTGGCTTGATTGTATCCTGGCTGATTTTAAAGCCGGAGGTAGATTTTGGCAATCCGCTGTCGTTTGTGGCTCTGGTTTTTGCGATATGGCTGCTCGACTGGATACTAAAGCCGCTGTTGGTGGTGTGCACTCTTCCGTTTATCGTTTTGACGTTTGGAGCGGGAATGGTGTTTATAAACGCGCTTGTTATTTTGGCGGCCGCATGGATAGTTCCAGGTATAACTTTTGGGGGTTATGGGAACGCCCTGATAGCTTCCCTGCTAGTTTCCGCTCTTTCGTGGGGAGTGGCGCTTGCCGAGTCCGAGAGGGTTGTCAGAAGAACCATGAAAAATTCCCAGAGGGACGAGTCTAAACAAAAAGGCGACGACGACGCCATAGACGTGTAATTTTTAAAATTCAACAGAACCATGTTAAAAAAGTTCATATCGACTTTCGCGCTGTCGGTTTTATCGATAGGCGGGGTTTTCGCCCAAGAGGCGATTGAAAACGTTTTCGGAGGAAGTTCCTCGGACTACATAAAGATTGAGGAGTCGGAAATAGGATTTTCCCCTTCTAAGAACAATTCCCAAGCGGAAGTTTCGAAATTTTCCACCGCGAACGCCGACATATTTTTAAAAAGCGTCGACGAAGCGCTGGAGATGTACGTAGGCCAGTGGAACGGAGTGCAGCAGGTTTATATTTACGGAACCGACAAGCTTCTTGCCGACGCGACCGTTTCCCAGAGATATGTTCGGGCCGACTTCAATGGGAGCGAAAGGCTTTTGGGGACGGGAATAGTCCGAGTTCGGGGAAAGAGCGCCGACATAAAATCCATCATGTTCAAAGAGGGGAAATATCTGGTTTTGGACGTCCGCGACGATCAGGGCGGGAGAGCCCTATATAGGGGAAGGGTGGAATTAAACATGGTTCTTTGGGAGCCGTATTTTCTGTTTCTCAACTCTGACTCCCAAGCCGACGGATTCTACAAGGCGATAAACGGAGTGACGATGGAGTCGGTCGGGTTAAAGTATCTCGAGATACCTCAAAACAAGTTCAAGGGATTTTTTTACATGTGCTCCTCGCTGAGCAAAATCGACGACAATTATTCGCCCTCGCACGTGGAGGAACAGCGCGATATTCTGTTCGACGGAAATTTCAAATAACGTATTGTCCGGCCGCATGTTTCGCGTTCGATGAAGTTTCCAATAGACGAAATAAAGCCCGCAATTTTATCCTCGCTTAGATATGGGGAGAGGAATTTTGTGGTATCAGCCCCCACGGGTTCGGGGAAGTCGACAGGGTTGCCTCCCATGTTTGCGGAGTTTTTGAAAGGCGCCGAAAATTTTCGAGTTTTGGTTCTCCAGCCGAGAAGGGTGGCAGCCAGAATGCTTGCGAAATCCGTTTCGAAGCTTTTTGGAATGAAGGAGAGGGAGGAGGTCGGTTGGCATGTGCGCTTCGACAAATGCTACGGAAAATCGGCAAGCGTGGTATTTTTAACCGAGGGCATACTCGCCAGAATGCTGCTTGCCAATCCCTCGCTGGAGGGAGTGGGAGCGGTTGTTTTCGACGAATTTCACGAGCGCGGAATTTATGCGGACATCTCGCTTGCTCTTACCCTAAAGAGCAAGAGGGAACTTCGCCCCGATTTGATTGTGGCCGCGTGTTCGGCGTCGATGGACGGCTCCGCTCTTGCGGAGTACATTAGGAGGGTGGCGGGAACTTGTTCCGAATTTGAATGTTCGGGGCGTACCTTTCCCGTTGAAATAGAATATTCGCTTCCGGCGAAGGGGGAAATATGGGATTGCGCTGCTCTCGAATTTTCTAGGCTTGCATCGTCGCCGACGGAAAGCGGAAACATTTTAATTTTCATGCCGGGAGCGTACGAGATTGGACGCACAATTTCATCGATATTGAAGAGGCCCGAATCGGGTAAATTTGAAGTATGCGCCCTTCATGGAGACTTGTCTCCGGCAGCCCAAGACAAAATTCTTGCCCCGTCTGCGAACGGCAGGAGGAAAGTTATAGTATCTACCAACGTTGCGGAGACTTCGCTTACTATAGAGGGGGTAGATGCAGTGATAGACGGGGGATACGCCCGGGTTGCCAGGTACGACGGAGTAAGGGGCGTGAATACTCTTCTTACGGAGAGGGTGAGTTTGGCTTCGGCTATCCAGCGGGCGGGAAGGGCGGGAAGATTGAAAAACGGAAGGGTTGTCAGACTCTGGAAGAAATCCGACGAGGAGCGCTTTCCCCGTTTCAACGACTCCGAAATTGCCCGCATAGACTTATCGCAAATTTTGCTGTGGTTGAAATGTTCCGGAATGGATTTCAATTCGCTCAGTCTTTTCGAAGATCCCCCGGAGTTATCCGAGATGCGGGCGCTTTCTACTTTGGAAAGTTTGGAAGCCATAGACCCGAAGTCCGGCCAGGTCACCCGATTGGGAAGAGAGATGGCGAAATTTCCCACGGAGCCGAGATATGCTAGACTTTTGATAGAGGGGAAGAAGAGAAATTGCTCGAAAGAGGCGGCTCTTTTGGTTGCGGGAGCCGAAACAGGAAGGGTGGAATCGGATTTCGAGGGTGAGAGGGAAAATCTTGTGGGAGATGCCAAGTCGGAGCCGGAGAGATTTGTCAGGCTTTGCGAAATAGCAAGGGAGTCGAATTTCTCAAACGAGCGCTGCCGAAGGGCGGGAATAATTGCGTCGTCGGCAAGGAGGGCTTCGTTTTTGGCGGAGGAATACGAGAGGCTGATGGGGGTGGTAGCCCGTGGAAAAGGAGATTTCGGGGAGCTTTCAAAATGCGTTCTTGCGGCTTTTTCGGACAGGGTAGGAGTCAGGCTTAATTTGGGAACCTTGGCGTGCAGGTTTGCAGGCGGAATAAGGGGAGAGTTGAGAAAGGAGTCCGGAAAATTCGCAAAAGGGCTCTTCGTGGCGCTCGAGATGCGGGAGCAAAAAAATTCGAAAGACTCCGTGCGCGTTTTAGCCTCGGGGGTTTGTCCGATAGAGGAGGAATATCTCAGGGAGCTCTTTCCGTCGGATTTTTCTAAGGAGACGAGCACCGTCTTCGACCCTTCCGTCAAGGCGGTTGTTTCGAGGGAATCCACGAAATTCAGAGATCTTACAATTTCGGAAAAAACATCGAATAAGATAGACGAATCGGCGGCGGCGGAAATTTTGCGCGGCAAGATTGTTTCTGGAGAGTTGAAACTGAAAAATTTTGGCGATGCGGAGAAAAATTTTATATCGAGAGTGAATTTTGTCGCGGCAGTGTGTCCGGAGACGGGTATTTCTCCGGTGGACGAATCGGCCCTATCCGATATATTCGCGCAGATGTGCATGGGAAAAACCTCGTTTTCCGAAGTGAAAAATATGGACATTATGCCGCATTTGCTCGATTGGCTTTCGGCGGAGCAAAGGGAGGTTTTAAAAGCCTACGCACCCAAGGAGGTGGTCGTTAATCCCGCGCGCAGGCCGGTTAAAATATCGTACGATATTCGACTTCTCAGGGCGAGCGTTTCGGCCCTTTTTAAGGATTTGTTCTCATTTAAAGGTTCGTCGTTGCGGATTTGCGGAGGGAAAATAAAACCGACCTACGAGATATTATCTCCCGGGGGCCGAGTGGTTCAGACTACCCAAAATCTCGAGGAGTTTTGGAAGACCTCGTGGATTGAGGTTCGCAGGGAATTGAAATCGAGGTATCCCAAGCACTTTAAACCGGGGGATCCCTGGTAGGCGTTCATCCGCAAAACTGGTGGGCCAGCGATATCGCCAATATGCAGGCGAGCACCGCAAAATAAATTACTCCGAGAATTACCATTCTCTTGCCCGCCTTGGGATTTTTTATTTTGTCGAGAAACTTTTCCATCAGACGGGTTTGGTTGTAGGCGTTTTTTTGCCCCTTTCAACAAAATAGTTCTACGCAAACGGGGCGGGGAAAAATCCCCGCCCCGAGTCAAGTTTTAAAATTCCGTCAGGACTTGGCCGCTATTTTCGGTAGAGCGGCCGGAATATCCACGTGGTGGAGGCTGTTGCGCTTGATTCGCTCGAGCCTGTGCCTGCGTCTTACCTTTCTTGCCAGTTTTACAATCAATTCGTCTATGGATTTATACATGTCGTCGCTCGACACGCTCACAATCATATCCGGGCCCCTAATCTCTATCCTTCCTTTTGCGGTGAATTCGTTATGGTGGTGCTTGTTAGGCGCGTAGCTCAGCTCTATTCTTAGCCTTTGGATTCTGTCGTCGTGCACGAACAGCTTGCTCATTTTCGCAACGACGCTCTCCTTCAGCGCTTGAGTGAGTTCCATGTTTTGTCCCGATATGATTATGTCCTTGTCGTCCATTATGACCTTTCTTTTGTGGCGCCGGAATGTAGATTCCGACTGGTTTCATGCCGAAGGTTTCGGCAAAATTTTTCCGTTGGAAGCAATTTTTAATATCGGAATTTTTCCGCGAAAATTTCCGAAAAATATTCTTCCCGATGTTTTCGAAAAAGCACAGGAGCGGGAAGTCTCGCCTCCCGAACACAAATTTAAATTGCACCCTCCGCACAACATCTCTTTTCTCTGCATGTAGATTAGATTTTTTTTGGAAAAAATGAAAGATTAAAAGCCCGAAATTTGGAATTTTTATGAAGGATAGAAGAATAAGGGAGATAGGAGAATTTCTCGACAGGCATTCTTGCTTTGTGATAACCGGAGCTTCGAGCGGAATAGGCGAGGCAATTGCCGGGCTTGTGCTCAAAACAAGGCCGAATTTTCCGGTGTGTTGCGTTTCGCGCACTGTACCAAAGGAAAGTTTCGCCTCTTGCGAGAATTTTCTCCATGTTCCCTGCGATTTGAGTTCTTCCAAGAATATAGACGATGCTCTGCCTAAAATATTCAAATTTTTGTCGGATTTTTGCGACTCCGATTCGAATGGAAAGCCGCGGAGAGGAATTCTTATAAATAACGCTGGATTCGGGCTTTACGGAAGTTTTGACGAGTGCGATGTCGATAGGGTGAAGTCTCTTATAGAGGTGAATGTGAAGGCTTTGACAGTTCTTTGTTCCGAACTTATGCCTAAGGTTGATAGCATAGTAAACATATCGAGCACGGCTGCGTGGCAGGCGTGTCCGTACCTTGACGTTTACGCGGCAAGCAAGGCGTACGTGCTGAGTTTTTCGATGGGTTTGGATTGCGAGATGCGCTCGAAGGGATTGGGAAGGTGTCTTTGCGTGTGTCCGGGTCCGACCTCATCCAACTTTTTTCGCGCCGCCGGCTGGAGCAAGCCGCCTCTTCCCTCGGGTTTTGGGCACAAGGCGGAGGAGGTTGCCGAGTCCACGCTTACCGCTCTTGCGAGGGGGAAAACTTTGAAGATCGTGGGAGTTGCAAATAAACTTCAGGTATTTTTGTCGAGGCTTCTTCCTCCCGTGCTATTGTCGAGAATTTCCGGAGCGATATTGTCCCGAATACGAGCCGTAAAATAAAAATCAATTTCTCTCTTCTGCTCCGCTTCTCGGGGGATTTAGCAGTGCGAATTCCGGAATCGCCTTGATGACGACGCTTTTCCAAAGTTCTTCCGGATTAGTTTCCAGAAAAAGGGAGGCGTCCGCTTCGGATACCAGCCAAGTTCCGTCTTTTATTTCGCTTTTCAACTGGCCGTCGGACCATCCGGCGTATCCGAGGTAGGCGCATAATTTGGCATTTTCGTCGAAGTCCAGAATTTTTTTCGCCGCTTCCGGCGATATTCCGAAAGAAAATCCTCCTCCTTTTCCCTTGAACCACGCCGCAAAAGTGATTTGCGTCCTTCCTACGGGGCCGCCGTCGTACATGGGAATGTCTCCAAAGTCGGCTTCCTTAAATTGGGGGGCTATTTCGCCGAGCGTTCTGTTCATGGGGTGGTTTATTACCACTCCAAAGTGTTCGTCGGCCAACAGCACTACGGATTCCTCAAAGGGTTCGTCCGACAGTTCGGGAGAGGCCGCCAAAAACTTCCACGCCATTTCGCTTTCCGAATTGTTTAACATATCGTTTATTTCAGCCGAATTATTTTAGCTCCCACTTGTTTTGCGAGTTCAGCGCAAAGGGGATCGTTGTGGTAGTCCTTCAAAAATTTTATGGTTTTTATTCCCGCCGCAAGCAGAAGCTTCAGGCAATTTATGCACGGATAGTGCGTTATGTAGGCGGTGGAGCCGTCCAGAGACACTCCGCGTCTGGCGGCGTCGGTTATGGCATTTTGCTCCGCGTGCACGGTAGCCTGTTCGTGCTCGTCCCTGACCCTCGATTCGTGCGGGGCTCCCGGCAAAAATCCGTTGTAGCCTGCGGCAACTATCCTGTTCGGATGTTCTCCTCCGCTTACTATTACGCACCCTACGTTCAATCTTCTGCATGCGGATCGCGAGGCCAGCAGCAGCGCCGTTGAAGCAAAATACTCGTCCCAAGTTGGGCGTTTGTCCCAGGCAGATACTAGCCTGTCCAAATTTTCAATCTCAAGTCTTCCTATGCCTTTTTTCATGTCTAAGCCTAACGCTTTGTTTTTACTACAATACGCAGGAGAAAAGCACGGAAAAGAAATGCATTACGGTTCCGAGCAAAACAAATATGTGCCATATAGCATGCGAGTAGGGGCGTTTTTTTTGCACGTAAAATATGACGCCTCCCGTGTAGAAGACCCCTCCCAAAACGAGGAAAACGAATCCCGAAGTTGGGAGCACGGAATAGAGCATTTTTGATACGAAAATTACCATCCAGCCCATTGCCAGATATAATCCGATCGACCAAATTTTTGTCCCAGCGCCCGAGGTAAATATCTTCAATACCGTCCCGATAATTGCCAATCCCCAAATTGTTCCGAATATGGACCAGCCCGTCGCCGAGCGCATGGATACCAGCATAAACGGGGTATAGCTGCCTGCGATGAGATAATAGATGGCGATGTGGTCGCACTTTTTGAGAACTTTTTTTGCTCCCTCGAAAGGTATGGCGTGGTAGAAAGTGGAAACCGAATAGAGCGCGAACATGGAGGCTCCGAATATTGAACAGGAGACAATGGCCCAAGCATTCGCGTTCACACTCGCGAGAGTGACGAGAAGCGTTATCGCCACCACGCTAAAAATCATTCCGACACCGTGGGTGGCGGAGTTTAGTATTTCCTCAAATGTGGAATATGCTCTGACTTCGCCCATGCGCAAGAATGAAGCAGATGTTTTTTATTCGCGCAACATTTTTTGCGGTGTTTCGGCTTATTTCGCAAATCAAAAATCCACACTTTAGAGAAACGATACTTAGTTTTTCGAAGAGTTTTTCGAGAGGTACTCTGTTTTTGGAATTTTATTTAAGAGTTTTTTTCTGAAAGCCGAAATTTTTTAGATTTGTTCGGGTGAGCTTGCATGCGGACAGAGGCTATACTTCGCAGAAGAGCTGTTTTAGTTTTTCGAAGAGTTTTTCGAGACCTCCTCGTTTTTGAGATTCTTTCTTTATCAGCCTTTCCATGAAAACCGATATTTCCAGTTCTACTTCGTTTGGAGTCGCCTTGCGCGCGCGGTGAAAATTGAAGCTTGTGTTTTCATTTGAGAAGACAGGAGATCTGACATCGACTTTTCCGTGCATGAGATAGTCGAGATCCACGTTCAAAACCCGGGCAAGCGCTATGGCAGCCTTCGCCCGTGGTTTTCTTCCCCTCTTCCACGTGCTGACCGTTGATACAGCTTTTCCAGTGGCTTCGGCAATGTCGGAAAGCGTTAGATTTCTATTTCCCATTATTGTTCTCATGCGCCTCGCAAAATCTTCGTCTCTAGAAATTGATTCTTTCATATTTTTCATAAAGTGTAAAAATTCTACTTTTTTGTTGACTTTGGATATTAGATGTGTTTTTTTATCTATAAAAAATATTAAATAATATTATTATTTCGTCAAACAAAAAGGAGATAAAATAGGATATATGAAATCTGCTTCGTATTTTGATGGAGGTCATTTTGACCATTTGTTTCCGAAGGGGAGGGAGTGGTTTAGTCCCAAGGAAGCCGGGTACATAATAGGCCGAAGCGACCAGTTCATAAGGAACAGTTTTTACAGTGGAAAAATTTTTGGTCATCTGTCGAACGGACTCGCCCCCAAGGGGCGCGAAAAGAAAACGTATCTTAGAGTGCACAAGGACGCGATAGTTATGTTCTTGATGGAATCGGCAAACTACACGCCCGACGGTTTTATGGAAATACTCGAGGAGATAATTTCGCGCAGGTCCGAATATCAGCTAATCAGGCTTGAAAAGTACATAAAGAACCTGCTCTCCTCGACCTTGAGGTAGGGGATTGTGTCGTGTGCTAAATAATAAAAATCACAGAATGAGCATGGCGTCACCGTAGGAATAGAAGTTGTACTTTTTTTCTATAGCCACCCGGTAGATTTCTTTGAGCCAATCTATTCCGTCGAGAGAACCTCCCTTCAAAAATGCCGCCACTAGGCACATGAGGGTCGAGCGGGGCAGGTGAAAATTTGTGATAAGAGCGTCTGCGGAAATGATTTTTTGAGGCGGATAGACGAACAGCGAAGCGTTTTCGGAGATTTCGGATTTTGCGGAGGAGAAGTCGAAATCGGGATATTTTCTGAAGAAGTCTTCCAGGGCTCTCAGAGAAGTTGTTCCAACGGCGAGTTTTTTCCCGTCGGAATGGGAGAGTGCGTTGAGTGTGTTAGCCGGTATGCTGTAGAATTCCGAGTGCATGGAATGCTCTTCGATTGTGGATCCTTTCATGGGCTGGAAAGTTCCCATGCCGACGTGGAGGGTTAGATTGTGGAATTCGCTTCCCTTTGATATAAGAAGTTCGTCGAGTTGTTTCGTAAAATGCAGCCCGGCGGTGGGTGCGGCGGCGGCAAATCTCTTTTGGGGATTTGCATAGACGGTTTCGTAGCGTTCGTTGTCGAAGGATTTGTCGTAAGAGGGGTCGTTTTGCCTTCGTGCGATGTACGGAGGAAGCGGGGCTACGCCTATTCTGGAACTTAGGGAGACTACTCCCTCGTCTTTCGGAATATCGAATTTCACGAGGGCGGTTCCGTCGTCGAATTTTTCGATAACTTTCGCGGAAAATTCGCCCTCCAGTCCGAATGACGATCCTGTTTTGAGCCGTTTTCCCGGCTTGAGCATGCATGTCCACGTGTTGGGTTTTCCCGATTCCGGATGCAGGAGGAGGCATTCCGCGATCCCTCCGCTGGGGCGTTTTGCGAACAGTCTCGCCCTCAAAACGGAAACGTCGTTTCTGAAAAATTTGAAGGGGTGGGGAAGTATGTCCGGAAGTTCGAAAAATTTTGCGTGAGAGACGGTTTCGCTTTTTCTGTCGACCACCAGCAGCGAAGATTCGTCCCTTTTTTGCGCGGGGTATCTGGCTATTCTCTCGTCGGGCAAGTCGTAGTCTAAGAGGGACACATTCATGTTGTTCCATTGGACTCGAAAGGCGGAAATTATGCAAACAATTTCACTTGGAATTTTTTTTAGAGAAGGGCCGATGTTTGACGGAATTTGCCTTGCATTCCAGATTTTCTGATTTTTGCAGCCTCCGATTTTGAAAATCCGGGTATGGAGGGTCTTTCGGCGCTTTTTGAAGCGGCTGCTGCGGCTATCTCGAGGGCTGTTTCGAACTCGGAATTTCTTGCGAAGATTTCGCAAATCAAGACGCCTGTCATTACGTCTCCGCATCCCGTCGCCGAAACTTCCTTCAGGATTTTCGGGACTTTTATTTTGAAGGAATTTCCGCCGGAGAATGCGAGAAGGGGTCTTGGGCCGTCGCTTACGGCTATCCGTTTTATTCCGTGTTTTTTTGCGAATTTTTCGAGGGTTTCCGCGGAGAGTTTTAATCCTGAACTCTCAAAAAATTCCCTTTCGTTTATTTTGAGCAGTTCTATGGATCCCTTCGCTTTTTCCAGCATGTCACGAAGGGGTTCCCCGTAGGAGTCCAAGCACAATTTTAGTTTCTTTCTTTCGCAGAATCCGTAGATTTCGGAGGCGAAGCTTTTTTCCCATCCGGGGAAGCTTCCGCAGAGAGCAAGTACGTCGCCCTCGCAGGATTTTTCTCCTATCTTTTTTAGAACCCGCTTTAGGGCCATCTTGGGAACCGCTACGTCGGGTCCGAGAAAGGTCGTCTCCTTTCCGCAGAGCGAGTCGACGCAGACGAGCCCGCGGCGCGTTTGGCCCTTTATATTTTCCGATATGATTTCGATTCCGCTTTTTCTAAGGAAAGTTTCGCATTCTTCCCCTGAGCTTCCCGCGGGAAATACGGCTGCAAACGACCTTATTCCCCATTTTAGGCAGGTAGCAGAACAGTTTACTCCCTTTCCCCCCACCGAAAATTCCGGTGAACTTTTGGCTCTTACCGTTTCTCCAAGCTTCGGCCTGTCGAACACGAGCCGCGTCTGTGCGAGCAGGTTTCCCGTTATTGTGAATACTTTTAATTTTTTCATGGGAATTTTTTTTGGCGAGCAAGTGCGATTTCGGTGCAGGGTAGGCTTTTTTTCGGCATTCTCAAGAAAAACGATTGATTTTTGCCGGCATAATTTGAGAGAATCATGGGTTGAAAGGGCAAAATGAAAACCAAGGTATTAATGGTATCTCCCGAATGCGCTCCGTTCTCCAAAGTGGGCGGTTTGGCGGATATGGTTTCCTCTTTATCCAAGAGTCTCGCGGCTTCCGGATGCGACGTTCGAGTGTTTACGCCGCTGTATTCGTCCATAAAAAGGGACGCGTCGTTTAAGATGTCCGTGGGAACGCTCAGTGTCCACATGGGAATGGGAATAGAGGAATTTTCGTCCGTTTGGGAAGCAGAGCTTGGAAAGGCGAAGGTTTATTTCGTCGAGTTCAACCGCTATTTCGACAGGCCCGGAATATATAATTACGGAGGTGTTTCCTACGACGACAACGGTGGTAGATTTTCATTTATGTCGAGGGCCGCGCTCGATTTTTGCGAGGCGATAGGTTGGATTCCCGACGTGATTCACTGCCACGATTGGGCGACGGGATTTGTTCCGGTTTACCTAAATACCCTGTTTAGGAACAGGCCGCTGGGAAGGGCCGCGAGCGTATTTACGATACACAACATGCAGCATCAGGGGATCTTCGACGAGGGTCTTTTGAGATATGCGGGACTTGATGGGAGTTCGGTTTTTCGCCCGGATAATTGCGAATCGCTCGGTTCAGTGAACATGATGAAAGGCGCGATATACAATTCCACCAAGATAACGACGGTAAGTCCCACGTACGCCCGCGAGATACAAACTCCCGAAGGCGGGTGCGGCCTGGACGGGGTGCTGCGCTTCAATGCGGCGGATCTGATAGGCATTATAAACGGAGTCGATTTGGAGGAGTGGAATCCCGAGACAGACCCGAACATAGCGGCCAACTACGGAATTTCCGACATGTCGGGGAAGGGGGCGTGCAAGGCGGATTTGCAAAGGGAACTTGGCCTCGAAGTGGATCCGGGCGTCCCGATATTTGGGGCGGTCTCGAGACTTTACGATCAAAAGGGTTTGGATTTGCTTGCGGAGATAGCCCAGGCTCTCGTCGACAACATGAAGATTCAGATAGCGATTCTCGGGAACGGCGATCCGTCGCTGGAAGCGAGGCTCTCCGGACTTGCAGAGTCCAATCCTGGAAGGATAGCGGCTCGGATAGGGTTCCATCCGAAGCTTTCGCACAAGATGGAGGCAGGACTCGACTTCTTTCTAATGCCGAGCAGGTTTGAACCGTGCGGTTTGAATCAGATGTATTCGATGATATACGGAACGCTTCCGATAGTTCGCCGCACGGGAGGCCTGGCCGACACGGTCGACCAATACCAGGAGGGAACGGGCAAGGGCGACGGGTTCGTGTTCGACGATCCCACCGCTTCGGCTCTCTACAATACCATAGGGTGGGCATGTTCCACCTGGTATGACAGGCCCGGAGAAATAGCCGCGCTCAGGCGCAACGGAATGAGCAAGGATTTTTCCTGGAAGAAGTCGGCAAAGATGTATTATCAGGTGTACGAATGGGCTTCCGACGCGAGGAAATTCGCGTTTTAATTAGGCAGATTTTTTCGCATTTGGCCGTATGTCTCCGAGGGCTTGCAGAAAGATATATTCCCAGAGTCAGATAGGGCTTTGGATTGAGCGGGTTTCCCGCGAGTGGGAATCGAAATTCGGCAAGTCGGCGCTGGAAATGGGAAGGGAGTTTTACCGGAGCGGGAAAATCCAGGTAATAGAATTGAATTCCTCCGAGGCGATAATTTCCGCAAAGCTCGACGACGGCCGGGAGCCGTACGGAGTTTTGGATTTCGACGAGAACGGAGATTTCGACCCTCGCTGTTCCGATTCCGACGATCTCGTTTCGGAGGCAATAGCCGTGGCGGGCATGTACGAGATAGAGGAGCTTGTAGGCGACGTAGTTTCGGGGGACGAGTATCTTGAAAATCCCGAGCGCTGTTCCCCTTTGCCGGAGGAGACCCCGGAGGAAGTAGGGGAGGCGGAAGCGGATTCTTCCGCGGAATCGGAGGTGCTTAAGGAAGATGGCGGAAGAAAGATAGTTTTGACGTTTACTTCGAGGCGCAAGGGATTGTCGTTTTCGAGCGTTTGGAGTTGCCCGGACGGAAAGTCGAGAAAAGTTTTCGGGGAGGGCGCGCTGGAGGTTGAAAAACTTTCGGACGGAGAAAGGGAGCGCTTAGTGTCGCTTGCGTCGCTTGCCCGCAAGTCGGGCTTCCACTACGATTCGGATTTGTATGTTCTTTCGGACATATCGAGAATACCCCAGTTTGTGGTTTCGTCGCTTTCCGAGTGGGAAAAATACTTCGAAGTTAAATGCGACGAAAACGTGAAATTGCTGGCTTTGGGGGAGCGTTCCGTAAAGATAGAGTCGTTCGCCCGCGGAGAGAGGGGGGCGTTTTCGGTGGAGTGGACTCCCAAGGTCGACGGAAAGAAAATGGATCCGTCTGAGATGCCCAAGCTGGTTGGTTCCGCCGGAACTTTAAACATTGTGCCGTCGTTTGGAATAGTCAGAATGTCCTCTTCGGACGGCGCGTTTGTACGGAGGGTGGAGGAGACTCGGGGAATAGTCGGAGGGAAAATTCCACGGTATATTTTGCTTAGCCTGGGCGAGTTCGGAGGAAAGCTTGAGCTTTCCGCGGAATTGAAGAAATGGGTGAAATCGCTTCTTGGATCGCGCCCCATAAAAAATCTGCCGAAATTTTTGCGCAATTACCAAAAACACGGGGTATCGTGGGCGGCAAACCTCTTCAAGCACGGCTGCGGAGCTATGATAGCCGACGAGATGGGTCTCGGAAAAACCATACAGGCTCTCGCTCTCGTCGACAGGTATTCCGGGGGAGAGGGAAAGCGCGCAAAGAAGTTTCTCGTGGTGTGTCCGGCGAGCGTGATTACGGTTTGGTCTTCGGAAGCGGCGAAATTTTTCCCGAATATAAAATGCGGAGTTTTTTCGTCGGGGGTGGATCTTTCATCGGCTTCGCTTTGGATATCGAGCTACACCCAGCTGAGGAGAAACAGGAAGCTGTTTGAAAAGACTTCGTTTGAGCTTGCCGTTTTGGACGAGGCCCAGTTTATAAAAAATCCCGACGCGAAAACCACTGCGGCTTGCATGTCGATACGGGCAAAGAGAAAGATAGCCCTTACCGGCACTCCAGTGGAAAACAAGCCGTTGGATTTATGGTCGGCGTTCAGATGGCTTATGCCGGGCCTGATGGGAACCCGGGCCAATTTCGAGAAACTCCTCGAGGCGGGATCGGAGGCTACGGCGTCTATACGGAGGCAGATATCCCCGTTTGTTTTGAGGCGTTTGAAAAGTGAAGTGGCTTCGGAGCTTCCGGAGAAAGTGTACGTAGATTTGGCATGCCCGATGAGCCCGCTTCAGACATCGGAGTACTCGAGGCTTTTGGAGTCGGCCCGGGCGGAGTTGAAAAACACCGCGGCGGATTCGAAGAGCGGTTTTACAATGCTGTCTTTGCTTACCAGGCTTCGCCAAGCGGCTTGCGACGCATCGCTTTTGCCGTGGATAGAGGGGGGAACGGACTCGGAAAAGGGAGGAAAATTGTCGATATTGTCCGACAAGGTTGAGGAGCTTTTTGCGAGCGGAAAAAAGATTTTGGTTTTTAGCCAATTTGTAAAATTTATAGACATAATGAAGGGCGAGTTCTTGCCTAAGCTTGGAGCCGAAAACATATTCGAGCTTACCGGATCCACTCGCGACAGGGCAAAGCCCGTTTTGGAATTTCAAAACAGGAAAGGGGCTGCGCTGATGCTTGTCAGTTTGAGGGCGGGGGGAACCGGAATAACGCTCAGTTCGGCTGACTACGTCTTTATGGCGGATCCGTGGTGGAATCCTGCGGTGGAGGAGCAGGCAATAGACAGAGTCCACCGCATAGGCAGAAAGGGCGACGTGTTCATATATAGAATGATAGCCCAAGGAACGGTGGAAGAGAGGGTTCGCAAGCTCCAGGCGGACAAGCGGAGAATATTCGACGAAATACTCGGGGGGCTGAAGGACGTCTCCTCGCGGGATAAATTTATAGAGACGGTTTCCGACATACTGGCATAGGGCAAATTATATGAAAATATTTTCATGGAATGTGAACGGCCTGAGGGCTGTCATAAGAAAGGGTTTTTTCGGGAAGTTCCTGGAGGAGTGCAATCCCGACGTGCTCTGCCTCCAAGAGACAAAAATATCTAGAGACCTTGTTTCCTCGATGGATTTGCCCTTTAAGTATTCTTGTTTTTCATGCGCAGATAAAAAGGGATATTCAGGAACAGCGATATTGTCGAACGTGGAGCCCTTGTCTATGTCGTCCTTTTTGCCGGATGGACATGCGGAGGAAGGCAGATTGTGCCTGTCGGACTTCGGTTCGTTTAGGCTTGTGGACGTGTACGTTCCAAACTCTCAAAGCGAGCTTCAACGACTCTCTTACAGGGAAAAATGTTGGGATTCTGACTTTAGGAGTTGGCTGTCGTCCCTGCCCAAGCCATTGCTCGTATGCGGCGATATGAACGTTGCTCACGAGGAGATAGATCTGGCGCGTCCCGACGACAACCACTTTAGCGCGGGATTTACCGACCAGGAGAGGAGAAGCTTCTCCGAAACGCTCAGATCTGTACCTCTCTCCGACGTCTGGAGGGAACGCAACAAAGATAAAGTTAAATACTCGTGGTGGAGCTATCGGGGCGGAGCGCGTTCCAGGAATGTCGGGTGGAGGATAGACTATTTCCTATCGAGCCCAGAGTTGTTGCCTTCGATAAAAGATTGTGAAATACACGACGACATAGAAGGATCGGATCACTGCCCTGTGTCGGTGGAAATTTAGCCGAAAAATTTTCCCTTCTCGGGAAGTCGGCAAATTTTTTGCAAAGAGTAGAACTTTAAGAAAATTTTTTAAAGCGTGGGAGTTTTTGTAGGGCAAAAAAACAACGGAAACGCCGGAGCATTTCCGCTGCCTTTTGCCGTCATAGCCATCGATGCCTTCTGCTCAATACACAAATAGCATCTCGCAATATTTTGGCAGGGGCCAAAGATCGTTGTCGACCTCTCCCTCGGCCGCGTCCGCCACTTTGCGAAGGTTGTTCATTGCGGATATAATCTTTGGAAGTTCGTTCTTCTTTAGGATCTCTCTCTCGAGAAAATCTGCGGCATCTATAGCTGCATTAAGCCTCGATGAGACCCTCTCGACAAGTTCCGAAAGCTTCGACTTTTTACCGCCTCCGACTCGTCTTTCCACCTCTAGCGACTCTCCCAATCGGGCAAGATAGGAAGATATGGCGGGAATTACATGGGTTCTAGCCATTTTCAACGCCAATCCAGCCTCTATCTCTATTTTTCTGGTGTATTCTTCAAGGAAGACCTCGTATCTGGATTTTAACTCCACTTCGTTAAAGACCCCGTACTTTTCGAAGAACTCTATATTCTCCTTTTTTATGAACAACTTTATTGCCTCCGGGGTTGTCGGATAGTTGGGAAGTCCACGCTTTGCTGCCTCCTTTCTCCATGCATCCCCGTAATTGTTGCCGTTGAAAATAATTTTCTTATGCTTCCTTATTATGGATGATAGGATCTTTTGCAGCTCGTTGTGGAAATCGGCTCCCTTCGGAAGGGATTCGAGCTTTGTGGCGATTTCGTCGAACGATTCGGCAACAGCGGTATTCAAGACAATGTTCGGACTCGCGCAGGATTGAGAAGAACCTGCCGCGCGGAATTCGAATTTGTTTCCAGTGAATGCAAACGGGCTTGTTCGATTTCTATCTGTTGCGTCGCATGGCAAAACGGGCAGTATATCCGCACCTATCTTCAGATTCTTGCCATGCTTGCTCGACTTTGCTCCGCCGTGTTCTATCTGTTCGACTATGTCCGACAACTGTTCGCCAAGGTACATGGATATAATTGCCGGAGGAGCTTCGTTTGCCCCCAATCTCTGGTCGTTTCCTGCTCCGGCAATAGTTGCCCGGAGCAGATCGGCATGGAGGTCAACTGCCTGGATTACGGCGCATAGGCTGGTTAAAAATATTGCATTTTGATGCGGGTCGTAGCCCGGATTTAGCAGATTTATGTCTCCGACTGATATGGACCAGTTATTGTGTTTTCCAGATCCGTTTACACCGGCAAAAGGCTTTTCGTGCAGAAGGCAAGCGAAACAATGCTTGTCGGCAATGCGCTTGAGTGCATCCATGATTAGCATATTGTGGTCCACCGCCAGATTCAACTCCTCAAACATCGGAGCTATTTCGAACTGCGCGGGAGCAACCTCGTTGTGCCTTGTCTTCGCGGGAATTCCCATGCGCCACAGTTCTCGGTCGAGATCGTTCATGAACGACAAAATTCTCGGCTTGATTGCTCCGAAGTAGTGGTCTTCCAGCTGCTGGTGCCTTTGCGGGGGGGCTCCAAAGAGCGTTCGGCCTGTCTGCATAAGATCCGGGCGTTGAACGTAAAACCTCTTGTCTATCAGAAAATACTCCTGTTCGGCTCCGAGGGTTACCGTTGCTCGCCCTTCGAAACTTTTGCCAAAACACTTTAGTAGCCTCTTTGCTTGCGTTCCGAGAACCTGCATCGACCTCAAAAGGGGAGTTTTCTTGTCGAGAACTTCTCCAGTGTAGGAGCAAAACGCCGTAGGTATGTATAGAGTGGCAACTCCGGCAGCCCGTTTGATGAAAGCAGGCGAGGTCGGATCCCATGCCGTGTATCCGCGAGCTTCAAAAGTAGAACGCAATCCACCTGATGGAAAGCTCGATGCATCAGGCTCACCCATTATTAGGTTTTTCCCCGAAAAACGGGCTATCACTCCGCCTTCGCCATCGGGCTCTAGAAACGAGTCGTGCTTTTCGGCGCTGGCTCCCGTTAACGGCATGAACCAGTGCGTATAGTGAGTAGCTCCTCTTTCTATAGCCCAACGCTTCATCGCGTGGGCGACGTCGTCTGCTATGGAGGAGTCTATCGCCTTTCCCGTGTTTATAGTCGCGATCAGTTTCTTATATACCGGCTTTGGAAGATAGTCCGACATCGTCTTTATGCCGAAGACGTCTCGGCCAAATTCATCGACGAAATTTGAAAATCTCTCCGCATTTTCTACATTTGTTGCGGAGGCGATTTCCGCCATGGCGCTTTTTCTGCTGTTCATATTTTTCCTTTATTTGTTTTTCGAGAAATAAATTTTATTCGAAAAACCTTGAAGCAGATGTCGTGCCAATTTTTTTCGCGCTTTCTTTGTCCTCGACAATTTCTATTTAAAAGCTGCTCTGTCGTATTTATAATGCTGTTAAAATAGAATTTTATTTTCGCGACATATCCTTGAAATATATTTTTGTGCGATTTGTCGTTTTGCAGTTCAGATATTTTGCTACAAAATTGTCGTAAGGCAAAAAGGTCCTGCTACAAAATTGTCGTTTTGTGGGGTAGAACAATTACATTATCGTTTTTTTATTAATATATTTTTTATATAACAAAATT
>CASDUP010000057.1 GCA_949283955.1 uncultured Verrucomicrobiota bacterium
GTTTGAAAGGTTTTTATTCATGATATCTAAGAAACTTAATCTTCGACATTGGGGGAGTTTTGTGTTTCTTTGCGCCCCGATGTTCGGATTGACTGGCTTGGCCTCTCCGGCTCTCGAGGAGGAGTTCTCCGCTCCTCCCGAGAAAGCCAATGTCGAAACTTGGTACCACTTCACCGGAACTCTGGCTACAAAGTCTGGAGTGACGGCTGATTTTGAAGCAATGCGCGATATGGGAATAAAGGCGGCCCATATTTTTGCCGTCGGGAGCTATTACAAGGTTCCCAACGGGAATCTGGACTTCGCAGGAGAATCCTGGAGGGAGATAGTGCGCCACATGGGAGTTGAAGCAAAAAGATGCGGAATCTCCCTTGGTACGCACAACTGTCCGGGTTGGTCCAGTTCGGGAGGGCCGTGGATTAAACCCGAAGATTCCATGAAGATGGTCGTGGGATCGGAAATATACTTAAAAGGTCCTTTCGATGGGAAGGTGACGCTTCCCCAGCCGAAAACAAATGCCGGCTACTACAAAGATATAGCACTACTTGCCGTTCCTTCGGGCGAACCCATGCCCTCCCCGAAAATAAAGTCGGACATTCCGGGCATTTCTAACGCATTGAAGGGCAAAAAGGTTCGCATACCAATAGCAAAGGAAGGATCAAAGCCCTATGTAGTATTCGAATTCGACTCGCCCTATTCCGCGCGCGGAGCCCGGCTTCAATTCCCAGACAGGAGGCTATTTGTTTCCGTTACTGTTTCCGTATCTGATGACGGGAAAAACTACAAGAAATTGGCCAAGAAAACATATCGCGGCACAATGGATATAGGCGCGATAAAGACCATTCCTTTCGGCAGAGAAGTGGCGTTTGGCAAGTTTTACAAGTTTGAATTCGAACAATCTAAAAGGTTTGCCCACATATCCCCTCTAGACGCCAACCTGACTCTAATAGATCTTGTCCCGAATTCCATAGTGGATTCCGTCCAAGACAAAGCCTCTCTTTCTAAGAAGTTTCAATACTTTCCACCGTCGAAAAAAAACAAAAACATTCCGGGATTTGATACCGGCAAGATTGTGCGGATAGAATCCCCCATTTCCGACAAAGGCGAGACCGATATATCGCTTCCCGAGGGAAATTGGATGGTATTGAGAATAGGAGCCACATCGACGGGGGCAAAAAACTTGCCAAGCACCTGCAGGGGTCTCGAATGTGACAAGTTGTCCAAAAAGGGAATGGACGCCCATTGGCCAAATTACATGCAAAAAATGATAGACGACCTTGGCGGTTCCCTCGTGTCCGCTACGATAGACAGCTACGAGGTCGGAGGGCAAAATTGGACGGAGGATTTCGCCGAGGAATTCAAGGCAAGAAGGGGCTACGACATAACTCCGTGGCTACCCGCAATGCTCGGATACGTGGTCGGAGACGAATCAAAGACGGCGAAATTTTTGTTCGATCTGGGAAGAACCGTCTCCGAACTGTACGCCGAAAACTATTACGACTACTTCTGCCAGCTTTGCAAAAATAACGGCTTGCAGTCGATAATTGAACCTTACTGGGGAAATTTCGACCATATGAGAATGATTCGCCACGCCGACTTCCCTGTGAGTGAATTCTGGATGAAGGGTGTTCCCACTATGCGCCCGCCGACAAAGGCTATAGGATCGGCGGCAAACGTCTATGGAAAATCCCGCGCGGGAACAGAATCTTTCACTTCGAGAAGCGAAGATGCCGTTTGGGTACACTCCCCCAGAACGTTTAGGATAACGGGAGACCAGGCATGGTCGAGAGGAGTCTCTGAGCTTGTCCTCCACACCTATGTCCACCAGCCCCTCGAGGCAGCTCCTGGATTTTCCCTCGGCAAACACGGAAGCCATTTTAACCGCTTGAATACTTGGTGGAAAATGTCCAAGCCGTGGTTTGAGTACGTGGGAAGATCTCAGGCTCTTCTTCAAAGAGGAAAGGCGGTATGCGAAATCTTGTTTGTTCCCCCATTCCACAATCCAAATGCCCTGTGGAATACTTTGGGAACCAAGGCTTCCATATTGTCGGCAGGATACGACTATGACATCTGTTCAGCAACCGACTTGGGCGAGACAATGTTTGTAGAAAACGGCAAAGTCAAAGCCTCAAAGGAAGGGCAGTCCTACGACCTGCTCGTGTTGGATTCGAACAAGTACATAAGCGTCGACAAACTCAAAGCCCTCGAACAGCTGATAAGCGACGGAGCTATCGTTCTTGCAGGCAAACCGCTTGACACTCCAACTCTTTCGGACAATCCCGAAGAATTCAAGGAGATTGTCTCGCGCATTTGGGAAAAAGGGAAAAAAAGCAAAAAGATAGGCAAGGGAAAAATCTTCTACTCCGGTTCGCCAACTTCCATTCTTAAAAAGATGGGAGTTTCCCCCCACTGCTCTCCCTGCGGAATGGAAATACTCGCGCGAACGGACGGAAAGAACAACATATTCTTTGTCCGCAATCCCTACGCACTGAAGGCGAATGCAACTCTAGCCTTCTTTAAGCAAGAAGGAAAGATTCCGCAACTTTGGTGCGCAAAATCCGGAAAAATCTCCGACATAGCCCGCTATTCCAGGGAAGGCGACAAGGTGAAAATCCCGATGGAATTCGACTCCTTCGAATCAAAATTCATTGTTTTTGTCGATGGGAATGAAAATAAACACGTAGAGGATATGAACTCCCCGAAAGAAGAATCAAAAAAGGGCGAAATAATCGAAGCCCGCTACGGAGTTCTTGAGAAGAATATTCTTCGAGATGTCACGGACACTGTTTCCAAAAAGGCCGAAGAGGGATTTGTAGTCTCAAACGAAGAACTCGGAGGAGATCCGGCGCCCCTAATGCGCAAAAAGCTTTTTGTGAAATACTCCCAAGGCAAAGAGATTTGCTCCGCCGAGATACCCGAAGGATCGTCGTTCATACTCCGGCCCGACGGAACAGCAAACCTACCCGGAGTGCGCCCTGTAAACAACAACGGAAAGCTCTTCCTAAAGTTCGACATCAACTCAAGCTCATCTGGAACCCTGAGCGACGGGAAAAAATTCTCGGTTTCCGTCTCCGACCTTCCGAATCCCGTCGATATATCGTCCGATTGGAAGCTGAGTTTGCCGGGAGTCAAAAGTTCTCCAATTCATCTCGACAAACTCTCCTCGCTTTCCGAAATGAAAGATGCCGACACAAAATACTTCTCCGGAACTATGGAATATTCCAAAACCGTAGATATTCCCAGGCTGCCGAAGGATATTTTGGCCACCTTGTCTTTCGACGAAATTTGCGATATAGCGGAGGTCGAAATAAACGGCAAAAAAGTTTGCTCACTTTGGACATCTCCCAACGAGTGCGACATAACTGAATTTCTCAAGGAAGGAGAAAACAGCATTGTTGTAAAGGTGGCAAACACCTGGGCAAACAGGCTAATAGGAGACCAGCGCTATCCGGAGGAAAAGTATCCCAAATGGGTTTTGGAAGGTAAATCCAAGTCCGAAACAAAGAGAGTTTCGTGGTCGGCATGGGGAGATCCCCAGTCCAAAGATTCTCCGTTGAGGAAATCTGGTTTGGTGGGACAGGCAAAAATAAAGTTTTCAAAACTTGTGCCACTGCCCTAAAAAAACGAACAAAAAAAGGAACGCCAAGCGTTCCTTTTTTTTGTTTCCATAGCCGGAAAATTCCACTCAGGACTTCCGAATTTGATATCTTCTTTTCGAACAAGACGGACATACTCCGTTAAAGGTGACAGTAATGTCGGAAGCCTCTTCGAGAATCTTTGGAATAGCAATAGATGAAATGTCCACGTCCGATATCTTTCCGCATTTGGAACATAAAAAGTGCCCGTGCTTTTCCGTGGTTCTCTCGTATTTTTTGACCCCAGGAACCTCAACTTTCCGTATGTATCCCTCCCGCTCAAAATCTCCCAGAATTCTATAAACGCTCTCCTCCCTCAACTCCGGAGCTTTCTGGGAAATCGACGACATTATCTCTTCCACGCTCAAATGCTTTCGGCCTCCGTAAAAGAGTCCGTAAATTATTTTCCGCTGAAGCGTCCTTCTGAATCCGGCCCTGCCGCAAAATTCGGAGAACGCTTCATCAAGGGGCCTCTCTTTTTTATTCATCATAGGCATGGTGCATATTTTAAGGAATAATTGCAATATTTTTATAAATAATACTTGACTGCTATTGTTAATCATTTACATTAGTTTCCCGAAAGCGGCCTCCCGCGCGCCTATGATAACTGGCTTGCCGATGGAAAAATCCGCGGCAAGGCAGGTTTGCCGGGAGAATCTATAAAAAATAAAACCAAAGAAAGGAAAATCCCATGGAAAAAGATAAATTGACAAACAACTTTGGAGCCCCCATTCCCGACAATCAAAATTCCCGGACAGCCGGTCCCAGGGGACCCATGTTGATGGAAGATGTGTGGTTTCAGGAAAAGATGGCTAATTTCAACCGGGAGGTTATTCCGGAAAGGAGAATGCATGCGAAAGGATCTGGAGCCTTTGGAACCTTTACAGTGACGCGGGACATAACGAGATACACGTGCGCTAAAATTTTTTCTGAGGTTGGGAAAAAGACCGATGTGTTTGTAAGATTTTCTACCGTTGCGGGAGAGAGGGGAGCAGCCGACGCCGAAAGGGATATACGCGGATTTGCCGTAAAATTTTACACGGAGGAGGGAAATTGGGATCTGGTGGGAAACAACACGCCGGTTTTTTTTCTCCGAGACGGCCATCATTTTCCCGATCTAAACCACGCCGTCAAGCGCGATCCTAAGACGAACATGCGCTCTGCTCGAAACAATTGGGACTTTTGGACAAGTCTGCCTGAAGCTCTCCATCAGATAACCATAACCATGAGCGATGACGGGATACCGGCGTCATATAGAAATATGCACGGATTCGGGAGCCACACATTCAGCATGTACGACTCTTCGCGCAATTTGGTTTGGGTAAAATTTCACTGGGTATGCCAACAGCCGATAAAATTCCTTACCGACGAAGAAGCCGAGGCAGTAATAGCAAAAGACAGAGACAGCAATCAGCGCGATTTATTTGAACACATAGAAAAAGGGGATTTCCCGAAATGGAAGCTTTGCATTCAAGTAATGACGAAAGAGCAGGCCAAAAAGCTGCCCTATAATCCGTTTGATTTGACCAAGGAATGGTATGTTGACGAATTTCCGTTGGAGGAGGTTGGAATTATGGAGTTGAATAAGAATCCGGAGAACTACTTCCAGGACGTAGAACAAGCCGCGTTTAATCCGGCAAACGTGGTGCCTGGCATAGGGTTTTCTCCCGACAAGATGTTGCAGGCGCGCCTATTTGGATACGGAGACGCGCAGCGCTACAGGCTTGGTGTAAACCACTACCAGATTCCCGTAAATCGCCCCCGTTGCCCGGTCACGGGGTATTCCCGAGACGGCCTGATGCGGGTGGACGGAAACCATGGCTCCAAAATTTCATATGAGCCGAATTCATACGGCGCTTGGAGCGAGCAGCCCGAGTATAGAATTCCGCGCACTGAGATTTGCGGGGACGGAGACTCTTGGAATTTTAGAGAGGACGATGACGACTACTACTCTCAGCCCGGAAGGCGTTTTCGAGCGATGAGCGCCGAACAAAAGGAGAGATTGTTTGGAAATACGGCAAGGGCTATGGGAGATGCGCCGGAATTCATAAAGCGACGCCACATAGAAAACTGTTCGAAGGCCGATCCGGAATACGGAAGGGGAGTTGCCAAGGCTCTCGGTCTGGAATAATGGCAACAGAGCAAGTAAAATACCCGCCGAAAAGGCGGGTATTTTTTTATTTTTTTGCCGCCTCTAAAGGCTCTCTGCCAAAGCGCAATTCTTTTTATACGCCTGAAAAAATAAATTTCCCGACTACCTGTTCCATGGTAATTTCGCCAATAAAGACGCCATGGCGCATGTGTTTGAAATTCCGGCGTAGATCAACCCGCATCCGACAAACGCGGGCAGCAACAAGAATGCGGAAGATACAAAAAAGCCCAAAATACTTCCCAACAGTACGAGCAAACCCGCAACTATGCGAACCTGCCTTTCCATTGACATAATGGCACTCCCGCAAACAATCTCCCTCTTCCCTGCAAGAGACGATATTCCACCTTTTACAATGGAGACATTTGGATATCCCGCCTCTTCGAGTTGCCTGGCCGCCCTACTCGCCCTCATTCCGCTTTTGCAAAGGACATAGATTCTCTCCCCTTTCAAACCGTATTCCTTTATAAAACCCCTTGCATCGAAGCTGGGCAACTCGACAAAGTAATGCTTTCTTCTGAGAGCTATCTCCGAATGTTCGCTTCCGCTTCTGACATCGAGCACTACAGCATCGGAGGGAATATCGGAGTAATCCGTTTGATTTTTATAAAATTCGCCGTCCATATTTTTTACAGGTTCATTGCCTTCCAAGTTAGATAGCCTCCTGAAAGATTCGCAGCGTTAAATCCGTTTTGTTTTAATATTCTCTCGGCCAAATAACCTCTAAGCCCCACTTGACACGAAGCCACAATAAAACGGTCCTTATCGAGCTCGCCCAAACGCCCCCTGAGTTGCCCCAAAGGAATGTTTACCGAATTGGGAATTTTTCCATTCGCGACTTCCGAAGGCTCCCGAACATCGAGAATGAGCGCTGAGTCGGGAATTTCGTTTGCCTGAACGAGAGTCGATTTTCCTGTGAGAACGTTCGAAGCCACAAACCCCAAGTAGTTTACGGGATCCTTTGCCGAACTGAATGGAGGAGCGTACGACAATTCGAGTTTTCCGAGCTCGTCCGCCTTAGAGCCGTTAAACATCGCCTGGGCGATGGTGTCTATGCGCTTGTCGACTCCCTTGGGGCCAATAATTTGGGCCCCGTATATGTCGCCGCTTTCCGAAAAGATAAGCTTCATATCCATTCGTCCCGCGCCGGGATAATATGACGCCGAAGACGATGGATGAATATATATTTTTAAATATTTTTTCCCCGAAGCTTTCAGGCGTTTTTCCGTTGCGCCGACACTTGCAGCTGTGAGTTTTCCAAGTTTTACCACGGAAGCTCCGTATGTACCCTTATACGAACTGTCTATTCCCGCAATATTGTCCGCCACTACTCTACCCTGCTTGTTGGCAGGTCCTGCAAGAGGTATGTGGGTTCTCGAGTTAAAAACGGGATCGTCGATTTCTACCACGTCGCCTGCCGCATATATGTGGGGATCGGAGGTTCTCATGTGAGAATCCACTTTTATGAATCCGTCCTTCGAACACTCTATACCCGCATTTAATGCGAGCTCCGAATTGGGTTTTACCCCCGTGGAGGAAATGACCATATTCGAGAAAATTCTATCTCCGTTATCCAAGACTGCCACAATTCCATCTGGAGTATCCTCGTACTTTTTAACCACCCTGCCGAGAAACACCTCGACCCCCATAGATTTCAACTCCTCCGCAAGCGGAAGAGCCATTTCTTCGTCGAAGACCGGAAGTACATGGCCGCTTCTTTGAACAAGTGAAACTTCGATTCCCCTGTGCCTTAAATTTTCCGCGGTCTCCAAACCGATAAACCCGCCTCCAACTATCATGACCTTCGGCGATGGACCTTTTAACTCGGCTATAATATGGTCCATGTCCGACATGGTCCATAGATGGCAAATTTTGTTACTGTCGTCTCCCTCCGTTTTCGGAGTAAAGGCCCTTGCACCCGTTGCTATAACCAAGTTGTCGTAATCTTCGAAGTACTCACCTCCACTGCTTCGCACAAGCACCCTTTTGTTCTGCCTGTCTATCGACAAAACTTCCGATGAAACCCGAACGTCTATATTAAACCACGCCAGAAATTTTTCGGGTTTTGTGACGATTAGATCCTCCCTATCTTCAATAACCCCGCCTATGTGATAGGGCAGCCCGCAATTTGCATACGAAACATACTTGCCTCTCTCGAGGAGAATTATTTTTGCATTTTCGTCCAAACGTCTCAATCTCGCAGCTGCACTCGCTCCCGCAGCTACTCCGCCAATAATGACAATTTTCTTACTCATAATAAATTCTCAAGTAGTTAACTCTCTCATTTTGGAAAATAAATGTTTTCGGTGTTAAGTTAAGAAAATCTATCTCTCTTGTCTATCTCATTCGCGCTTTAGGCGGATAAGCATGTCCTTTTCGGCGGTTGAAATCTCGTAAGAGAATGCCCGCTCTTTGCCTTCGCCGCCCATATCAGCCAAAAATCGCATGGCGTCCATTCTTGCGCTAAATGAGCGCGATGTGCACTTATTGGAGGAGCAATCATAGTAGCGGACTATAAAGGGGCGGGCTTTCTTGGGTCTGTAATTGAGTCTGGGAAATTTGTCCATAGGTTAGGTTCTATTTTGAGGTTAGTAACTATGCTTAAAAATTTTCTAAAACCCCTATGGCGTTTACTCGGTTATGTAAGAAATCCTCGGTCAATATGTCTTGTTCAATAGATTCCGCCGAAGATAGCGGAGAGGGAAGTTAAGCCAACGTTTGATTACGGTTACAAAACTTTAGAAATTACAGATCAATAGTTCTAGCCCAATGCGGTATTTTCCACTAACTTCCACTGACTTTGGCGCTGGCCGACTTTATAGTTTGACATATATTTATAACTATGTTTTTATAACACGAAGCTAGATAGCGATAGCCTTTTCTTAGTTTTGCAGATTTATTCTGTTATAAAAGATCTTTTAGTAGAGGTTAAGCATGCCGCGTATATTCCTTACTTTTTCTTTTAACACTAAATATTGGAATCTGGTTCTATGATTAAACATGATTCTGCCTTATTTACTTTATTCATAATAATACTATTGTTTCTTTTCCTTATTGCTTCGGTATTTTTTATATTATCATTTATTTGGATATTTTGTGTAAACGTAGCTGGTGCATAAACACTATAATATTTACAAAAACCTCTATTCCATTTGATTTTTAGCAATTAGTTTAAATATTAAACAACATGGTTGAGAGGACTTTTTGGGGAGGAGAAATTCCGCCAACTTTTGGCACTTTAATATTCAATTTCCTTGGATGAGCGCGAGCCTGACGCCGGTACCAACTTGGCGTAGGGTACCAAAAACCCTCCCGAGCCCCCGTTTTCTTAACCAAATGGTTAAAAATTAAGCGGCTCGCAAAATTTTGCAAGTCGCCTTAAAACAGTATATTATATATATTTCAAATGGAGCGGGCGGTGGGGGTCGAACCCATAACCTCAAGCTTGGGAAGC
>CASDUP010000058.1 GCA_949283955.1 uncultured Verrucomicrobiota bacterium
AAAAAACTTTCGCATTGCAAAAGCAATAGCTTGATTGAGTTAATCTGAGAATAACAATCTGCCATTGAGGCAGCTTGTTGCGGCTTTAGTAAAAAACCTTCGCATTGCAAAAGCAATAGCTTGATTGAGTTAATCTGAGAATAACAATCTGCCATTGAGGCGGTTTGTTGTAGCTTTAGAAAAAAACTTTCGCATTGCAAAAGGCAATAGCTTGATTGAGTTAATCTGAGAATAACAATCTGCCATTGAGGCAGCTTGTTGCGGCTTTAGGAAAAAACTTTCGCATTACAAAAAGCAATAGCTTGATTGAGTTAATCTGATAAGATCAATCTGCCATTGAGGCAGCTTGTTGCAGCTTTAGAAAAAAACCTTCGTATTGCAAAATGCAATAGTTCGTGTGGCGAGTGTGTGGAAATAAAAAATTTTTCTACCTTAGATATTTGCCTTACAGGTGATGGAGCCGGGCAATCATTATCGAAAAAATTTTTTGATTTGGAACTCTGAGAAAATTTAGTAAAAAAATAGTTGCTTAAATCGAAAAGCGCGCTTTAATCCACACTTTAAAAATTTCAATTTCACTACAAAGAAGGAAAAATATGTCTCAACACGGAAGTTTCAAGAGCGGCGGTGCGGCGTCCGCAAACAAGCGCAGCGTGCTCAAGAGGTTTGAAAGAATAGACCTGCTTCGTAGGCGCGGAGCTATAAAGGGTCAGATCTCCCGCGTGACGGGGCTTCCCAAGACCAAACCCGCGGAGTAATAATAATATTGCTTGAGGAACAAGGCGGCTTTAAGAGCCGCCTTTTTTGTTTTACGGGCAAGGTTCAATAGCCGAATTTTCCGTCGATTACCACGAGAGTCACTTCCATCGAGAGGGGAGGGCGGGTCATTATCGACGTTATTCTGCATATTCTCTCGGGCGAGTTGCAGTCGTAGCATTTGTCGGCCTTTGCGGCGCAAGGAGTCTTTCTGTTCAGCCTTTTTGCATTGAGGGGGGCGGCTATGTTTTTCGCGCGAAATATTGCGTCGTTTAGAGAGTCGGTTATTTTGTTTGTTCCCACCACGAAGTACACTCTCTTTCCGGCTCCGCAGGAAGTTGCCTGAATCCGGTTCCCAAATCCGTCTATGTTAACTATTTCTCCGGTCTTGGATACGGCGTTGGCGCTTGTTATGTATACCGGGCTGGCGTTGGCGGCGGGAATCTCGTCGCGGGTGCCGTCCAGAAAATGCCAGTGCACTTTGTTCGATTCGGAAAGCTTTTCAAAAAGCGACAATTCTTTTATCGTTACGGAACCTCCCATTCCCACTTCCGTTCCTTTTATTTCGGACGATAAAAAGGCAACCGCTTTCTCGGGGGAGTCGAAGTAAAGCGCTTTGAAGCCTCTTGCCTCGAAGGTTTTTAGAATTTTATCAATGTCTTTCATAAAACGCAAAGCCATTCAACCGAATCTCAGCTTAGATTTCAACCTTTTACCGACTATATTTGGCTAAATAGACCGCGTTTGTGGAAAATCCAGCGCCGGCGGATTCATGGAACTGTAGAATTCATGCGTGTGCGGAGTATGAATATTGTAAAAAAGTTGACAAAGTGTCGTCTCGAGATAGTCTCCAAGGCAGTATTTTATTTTTCTACGCAATTTCACGAGGAATCTAAAACACATAAAAACGGAGAATAAGGGTTATGTTGCAGAAAATAGATCATATTGGAATAGCGGTAAAGTCGATCGAAGACGCGCGCAAATACTATGAAAACGCGTTGGGATTGAAATGCGAAGGCGTTGAGGAGGTCGCGGATCAAAAGGTTAAAACCGCGTTCTTCGTGGTTGGAGGAGTTCACATAGAGTTGTTGGAGCCCACGTCGCCCGACAGCCCCATAGCCAAGTATCTCGAGAAAAATCCCCACGGAGGAATCCACCACATCGCCTTCCTTACGGACGACGTCAAGTCTGAGCTTAAGAGCGTCTCTGAGAAGGGAGTCGTGTTGATAAACGTCGAGCCGAAGATAGGTGCTCATGGCAAGCAAATCGCCTTCCTCCATCCCAAGTCCACTTTCGGTGTTCTGACGGAGTTGTGCCAGAACGGCGAGTGCTAATTTGCGCGGGGGAATCGCAGGTTTAAATTTCAAATTGCAATAATATGGCTATCTCAAAGAAACTAATGGAAGAGCTCGAAAAGCGCCGCGAAGTGGCGTACGATGCCGGCGGAAAGGCTAAGCTTGACGCCCGCAGGGCGAAGGGGCTCATGACCGCGCGCGACAGAATCGAGGCTCTTTTCGACAAAGGTTCGTTTATGGAGTTCGGTTTGCACGTGGCGCATAACTGCCACAATTTCGGAATGGAGAAAAAAGTTCTTCCGGCAGATGGCGTCATAACGGGAATCGGAACAGTTTGCGGGCGTCCGGTTGCGGCGTTCAGTCAGGATTTCACGGTGTCGGGTGGGTCCCTCGGCTCGAACCACGCCAAGAAGATAGTGGATTTGATGAAGTTTGCTTCGCAGAATGGAATGCCCATTGTGGGCGTAAACGATTCGGGCGGAGCGCGCATTCAGGAGGGAGTCGAGGCTCTCGCGGGATACGGGCAGATTTTCTACCAGAACGTTGCCGCTTCCGGAGTGGTTCCGCAGGTTTCCATAATTGCCGGCCCTTGCGCGGGCGGTGCGGCTTACAGTCCGGCTCTTATGGACTTCATCATAATGACGAAGAAAAATTCCAACCTCTTCATTTGCGGGCCGCAAGTCATCAAGGCTGCTACCGGCGAAGAAGCTTCGGTAGATATGTTCGCCTCGGCTGACGCTCATGCCACGGTATCCGGAAACATACACCTTGTGGCAAACGACGACGCCCACGCTTTGCAGTTGGCGGCGAAACTTCTCTCGTATCTTCCTTCCAACAACATGGAGGAGCCTCCGCACGATCTTTCGCGTCCAGTGGAGTCCGCTTGCGACGAATCCATGAACGAGGTGATTCCTGAAAACCACAACCAGGCTCTCGACGTTTACAAGGTCATATCCAAGCTTGTCGATGGTGGAGATTTCTTCGAGATTCAGAATTCCTACGCCCGCAACATAGTCGTGGGATTTGCTAGAATAGAGGGAGTTGTGGTCGGAATAATAGCAAACCAGCCGAATTTCAAGGCGGGCTGCCTCGACATTGATGCTTCCGACAAGGCATCCCGCTTTATTAGAATCTGCAATTCTTTCAACGTTCCGATAGTGAATCTGGTCGATGTTCCCGGGTTCATGCCCGGATTGGCGCAGGAGAGGGGCGGAATCATACGTCACGGAGCGAAGATGCTCTTTGCGTACGCTTCGGCGACTGTTCCGAAGATAACTTTGATCATGCGCAAGGCTTACGGCGGGGCGTATCTTGCTATGTGCTGCGTCGACATGGGGGCAGACATGGTTTTCGCTTGGCCAACTGCAGAAATAGCCGTCATGGGTGCCAACGGAGCAGTAAACGTTCTTTACGGCAAAGAGCTGAAGGCCGAAACGGACGACGCCAAGCGCGCCGCCATGGCTGAAAAATTCCGCCAGGAATACAGCGAGAAATTCGAAAGCCCCTATCAGGCCGCTTCGAAGGGAATGATTACCGACGTGATAGAGCCCGGAAGGACCCGCGAGGTAATAGCAAAGGCTCTCAGGGCAACTCTCAACAAGCGTCAGACGAGCCTTCCCAAAAAGAACGGCAACTTCCCTGTTTGAGGAATATTCACTAAAGCGAGGAAAAGTTTATGCAAAGCGCTATAA